>NZ_KE332513.1 GCF_000412995.1 Treponema vincentii F0403
ACCTTCCAACGGGCTTTCCTGCACGGCGCCGTTACTGCTGTATAAGTCTTTTAAGGTACGGTGCAGATGCGTTTCATTATAGGTATTGATCATTCGTTAGATGTATGCACGCAATTCGAGTGCATCCAGCTGTTCCAATATGTAATAAGTCGTCACTATGCCTCTTTCTTCACGGGTACGCTTTCCGGCTACCTGATACACAATCATCTTATTGGTCGGAAGCGGCGGCATTAACCGATTACCGTTCATATCATACAGCGAGCCGATCGCCAAGGTATTGGAAACTTCTTGCGTATCTCCGTCGGGAAATACCATATAATATTCATAAAGCGTCATAGCGACACTATAACAGTTTTTTTTATCCCCACACAAGAGCAAAAGAGTAGGCAACTGCACTAGGAATTTTTTAAACGGCTACCTTTTTTCTGTGCGAAATTTTATCTAAAATTTCGCACACTTTTTCCTAGCAGGCGGATAAACACATCAGGCTGAGTAGATAAAAAGCGCAGAATTATTGAGGCTGTGAGACCATTTGAACCGCGCAGAGGTTCAACTCTGGTTGAATAGCCTCAATAATTCTGCGAGGAATTCAAAAAAAGCCTGATGTGTTTACCCTAGCACGTAAGCGCGCCTTTCCAGAAAAACGCATTGGCAGGACGGATTTTTCGCTCGCCGATAAGCTGCGAAACAAGATTGCCGATGTCGCCGGCGCGCCAAAGCGGAAGGTTGCCGTGTAACAGGCGGATAAGCTGCGGTGCGGTGAACTTCCGTTTATTGGCAGCGATAAACTTGACAAGCTCCCGTTCGTCTTGCGGATACAACAGTGCCGTTCCGCTGCATACATCGCAGCCTGAGCAGGCAATGCTTTCGTCCCCTGCATGAAGCGGAACCGCCCGCACCTCTCCGAGCGCTTCGAGCAATACCTCGCGCCGGCAGCGCTCGCTTTCTGCAAAATCGACCAAAATTTCTGCCCGCTTCCGTTGTTTTTCCGGCATCAGCGCAATCCGAGCCTTATCGTCCGGACTCCATAGCAAAACAGCCTGTGCGGGGCTTCCGTCCCGCCCTCCCCTACCCGCCTCCTGTACGTATGCTTCGGCGGTAGGCGAAGCGTTTAAGTGAATAACGGTGCGTACGTTCTTTTTATCCACTCCCATGCCCCACGCGCAGGTTGTTACCAGTATTGCGCTGTCATGCCGGTGGAACCATTGTTCCACCTCATCTTTTTCGTCCCGCTGCAAACCGGCATGATAAAACCGAATAGCCTTATCCCGCAGCGTATAACGCAAGAACGCAGCGGTTTGCTCGGTGCCGTTCCGCGTCGCGCAGAAAATAACCATCGGCCGCTTCCGCTGCATAACCTCCTGCAAAAGGGCGGGTGCTTTTACGCGGCATTGCCGTACGTAATAGCTGATATTTGTCCGATCCGATTCCCCTCGTACCAGATGCGCCCGCCCGTCAAAGAGCAGCTCGCCGATGCGTTTCAACACATCGCTTCCCGCCGTCGCGGTAAAAGCGGTAACGGCAGGCGGCTTTAACGTTTCGATAACCTGTTTAAGCGTTTGGTAAGCAGGCCGAAAGCTGTCCCCCCATTCACTGACGCAATGAGCCTCATCTATGGCAAGATGGGCAATGCCGCGCTTCGCGATGCGGTTCAGCACCTCCTCCTGCATCAGGATTTCGGGGTTTGCAATGATAAGTTTTGCAGGAGGTTTGCCGTCCGTACCTTCGAGGCGGGCATACTGCGCGGCGCGCTCTTCTCTACTCTGACCGCCGCGGAACAAGACCGGCTCAAGATTCCCTTCGCACATCCGGCGCATCTGGTCGCTCATCAAGGCTAAAAGCGGATAGATAATGAGTGTCGGTTTATCCAATAGCAGCGCCGGTACCTGAAAACAGAGCGATTTTCCCGCACCGGTCGGCAGCAAAACAATCTGCCTGCCCCGCAAAACGCCGTCCTCATCGTACAGCTCAGTCAAAGGTTCCCCGATGCCGGCAGGAAAGTCATTCTCCTGTCCTTCGGCAACCGCAGAATTATTCAGCCGTTCAGCAGCTTCCGCAGCGTGTACGGCATCGAGGATGTTGGCAATGACAAGCCGCTGCCACGGATACAGCGCCGGAATCCCGAATACGGTCTGTGCGCAGATCGAAACGGCATCAGCCGTTTTTTCCAAGCTGTATTCGGGATTATCCGATTCAAAAACTACCGGACAGCTTTCCGTGTCGGGCAGCGCTTCGTCCTGTTCAAAAGGATAAGAATTTACTCCTTGGTAAAGGTTTGTTTCATTGATGATATTCATACCTAGTATATATATCACCAATGAAAAAACGGCTTGAAATTTTGACTATTCGGCGATAATTGCCTCAAGCGCGGTTTGCATCATCGCGGTAAATGATGTCTGCCGCTCTTCCGCAGTGGTTTCCTCGTTGGTAACCATATTATCGGAAATGGTAAGCAGTGCGAGCGCCTGCCGCTTATATTGCGCGGCAAGGGTATACAGTTCTGCGGCTTCCATCTCAATCGCCAAAAGGCCGTACTTTGACCACAGCTTCCATGTTTCAAGCTCGTCGTAAAACACATCCGAAGAAGCGATAGCCCCAACCAGCGGATTATAACCCAGCCGGACGGCTGCATCATACGCATGCTTTAAGAGCTTCCAGTCTGCGGTAGGGGCAAACTGAGTGCCGCGGAAACGGAGAGTGTTTGAACCGGAATTAGTCGCGGCGCTCATACCGATAATCAATGAGCGCAGCGGAATATCCTTCTGCAATGCGCCTGCAGTACCGATACGGATTGCTTTCTGCACGCCGTATTCGCGGAAAAGCTCGTTCGCATAAATAGAAATGGACGGTTGCCCCATGCCGGTGCCTTGTACGGAGACCTTTACCCCCTTATAGGTGCCGGTAAACCCGAACATACCGCGCACTTCGTTGTAGCAGCGAGCATTTTCCAAAAAGTTTTCGGCAACAAATTTTGCCCGCAGCGGGTCGCCCGGCAACAAAATCCGTTCGGCAATCTCGCCTTGCTTTGCCCCAATGTGAACACTCATCATATCCTCCTGTTTATCAAAAAACTTTCTTTTATTGGTAAACCTTAAAAATATCGATTAATCCTTTAATCCTTCCACGGAAAAATAAGATTGCGGATTGACCGAGTACCGACCGTTTCCCTGTCTTCCGCAAGTAATTCATCCCACGGTATTTGCTTCCGCGCAGTCTGAATCGGTATTTCAGGATGCTGCTCCATCCAATCGTACTTGTACATTCTCAACCTAAAGGCATTGTTCCACGCAAGTAAAAGCCCCGAAAAACCCGGCGCCAAAAAAGCTAAGAACGGCGTCAGTACGATAAGGATAAAACTATACAGCACCATAAACAGCGTAAATCCCGTATTGTCAAAAAACACAATAAAGCATTTTTTAAGGCACTTGCGGAAATCCGATTCAAGCCGGCTCCGTATCGGGAAGAACCATAAAAGAGACAGCTGTATCACTGCAAAAATCCATACAACGCTGACGCCGAGAAACAGCCCGAGAAAATTTTGGAATGAAAAATAGTAAGGGACAGCGACTCCTACAACCACCCAACAAAAAGTTTCGATTAATGCGAATAAAACGCCGTGCCGCCACGTATACTTTATTTCTTGGAAAACTTCTTTAAATGAAAACGATTTATAATCGGCTACCCGCGCCATTATATTGGAAATAGCCAATAGCAGGATTCCCATCAGGATAATGCACACGAATAAGCTGAATAAGGACAGCACCGGTAACGCTGAAAGCAAATAGGCAACGCCGAAAAACAAAGAGACAATCAGTATACCGGCAACATTAAAAAGGATGAGCGGAAGGAAATTATCCCATCCGTCAAAAAAATTCTTTTTAAGAAAAAATCCGATCATGCGGCGATACTACCATAAACGCCGGAATAATACTATCGGGAACCTCTAAACACCTCAGTTTTTATAAGCTTTCCTTAGATTTATTTACGGCAAAACCGGCGGTTGCATAAAGACTTCAATTATAGTAGACTGGCGCGCATAATCAAATCAGAGGAAGTGCTAAAAACAATTTTTAGAAATTCCCAAAATTCGGAGAAAGTGATGAAATTCTTTTTAAAAACAGCAAAATCGGCAGCCCAAACGGCAAAATCCGCGGCAGGAAGTCTGTTGTGCCGCACCGGACTATTCTTGTCTGCGCTCTGTTTATCAGCAATACTTGTTTGCTCATGCAGTAAGGCGGAACAGAAACCGCTAAAAATGGTTTTTTATCCCAATGAATCAAGCGAATCTATGAAAGATGCCCGCGCGGCGTTTCAAGAAATATTACGGGAAGCGGTCGGCCGGGACGTCGAAATCCTCACAACGACAGATTATAACATCGCATTGGAAGCACTCGTTTCCGGTAAAGCCGATATGGCGTATGTCGGTGCGGAAGGGTACCTTACCGCTCATAAGCGGAACAATGCCGTTATCCCCATTGCAACAAATTCAGGCCCCAGCGGCACGCTTGACGATGCGAAATATTACAGCTTTATCGGCGTACAGCACAAGGATGCCGACACATATAAAAAAGCGGACGGCAGCTTTGATTTAAGCCTATTGAGAGGTAAAAGAATGTCGTTCGTGGCGGCAAGTTCGACATCGGGTTATGTGATTCCGGCACGTGTTTTAGCCGCAGCTTTTTCGCTTGACAATACCGACGACTTGATATTAAGCGATAAGGTGTTTTCCAAGGTGTTATTTGCCGGCTCTCATCAAGGCTCACAGGTAAACCTTTTCCGCGGCGATGCCGATGCGGCGGCTTTTGCCATCCCTCAAACAATCGGGGTGTATGAACTGCTCGAAGGGGAAGACTATAAAACAGGCGCCGTATACCGCGTAACGGAAGGCGCCGACGAACCCTTTACCTCATTTGCCGGAAGTGAAATGACCGTCATTCGATCCATTCCCGTCTTAAATGCTCCCATTACCGTTAATACAAATACGGTTTCCGCTTCCGATATAAAAAAAATACAAGATGCTCTGACTTCGGATAAAACGGCAAATAACCCCGGAATTTTTAACGTCAAGGACTCCGGTAAAAAAGGTATATATCCCAAGTATTCGGAAAAGACACGGATGGTTGCTACCGATGATGCATGGTATGATGAACTTAGAAATTCTACAAAGTAATGATCCGGTATCTTACGAGAGTTAAAACCGTTGATTACCTTTAAAAATGTTTCAAAGCAATATGCGGGCGGCAGACTTGCGCTGGATTCCGTCAATGTGACAATCGAACAAGGCACGATAGTTTCGGTTATCGGGCCGTCAGGCGCAGGTAAGACAACCTTTATCCGCTGTATCAACAGACTGATTGACTGTACTGCCGGTACAATTGAAATTGACGGCGAAGCGATTCAGCAAATGAACAGTCTCCGTTTAAAACAGCTTCGTAGAAAAATCGGAATGATTTTTCAGAACTACAATTTAGTGGAACGGCTGACTGTTTTGGAAAACACGCTTCACGGCTGCCTCGGCGCTTTGCCGTTCTACCGCAGCTTATGCGGACTGTATCCGCAAAAAGAAAAAGAGCAGGCACTGGCAATACTCGAAGAGCTGGGCATTTCGGATTATCTTTATCAACGGTGTGCCGATTTAAGCGGCGGACAAAAACAGCGTACCGGTATCGCCAGAGCGTTGATGCAAAATCCGCAAATACTCTTGTGCGATGAGCCGGTATCTTCACTTGATCCGCAAAGTGCTCAGGACATACTTGACTATATCGAAAAAATAGTCAGAACACGGAATCTTACCTGCATTATGAATCTGCACCATGTCGAATATGCAAAGCGGTATTCCGACAGGATTCTCGGTTTACGCGGCGGACGACTGTTTTTTGACGGTAAACCGCAAGAACTTTCCGAAGAAATACTGCGCGGTATTTTTTCTTCCGGCTCTCATACGGAAAAGAAAGAACACCATGAAATTTGATCTTCCGACAGGCTTACCGCGGCCGTCCTTTGAATCCCGACAGCACAACCAATCATCTCCTGAAAATTTTTTTAAGAAAAAAAACCTCAGAACATTTACCATTATTTTTACCGCCGCGGTGTTATACATTGCTTCGGCGCTTATGACCGATTTTACTGCGTGGAATGCGCTAACAGGCATCCCGCGCGGACTATATTGGCTGGTACGGAACTTTCTGCCTTCGAGCCAATCGCTTACCGTACTGCCGCTCATTTTTAAAACTTCGCTGCATACTGCCGTCATTGCGGTAACGGCTTCGACTGCAGCCTTTTGCGTTGCCTGTATAGCGGCAATTGCCGGCTCCCAAACCACCGGACGCTTCCGCATCCTGCGTATTGTCTGCGCCGGCACAGCTTCTTTTTGCAGAAACATCCCGCTTCCGGCATGGTCTATCCTATTGCTGTTATCCTTTAAGCAAAATGCCGTAACGGGTTTTTTAGCGCTTTTTTTTATTACCGCCGGACATCTTACACGCGCCTTTACGGAAATTATCGATTCTCATGCCGAAGAATCCTATACAGCCCTGGAAGCGGCCGGTGTACCGTATATCCCGATTATCATCCACGGCGTATTGCCTAACGTTCTTCCGCTCTTTATCTCATGGTTACTCTACGCTATAGAAACCAATGTCAGAGACTCCGCTTTGATCGGCATTTTAACCGGGACGGGAATCGGTTTTCTCTTCAATCTGTATTTTAAGAGTTTCCGCTACCCGGAAGCAGGACTTATTATTTGTATATTGATGATACTGGTACTCTGCATTGACAGCATTTCCAACACGGTGCGGAGGATATTATTATGAAAAGACACTCCCGTACCATCCGCAACGGACAGCTCAAAGAACGATGCACACTCGCTATCGTATTTGCCGTCCTATTCGGTATCAGCATCTGGGGATTTTTTCTGCTGGCGGAAGAAACTATCGATTGGAAAGATTCGTGGCATAATTTACTCCACTACGGACGAATTCTTTTTTTACAGCCGAAACGCTCGGATCATCTTCCGCTCGGCGAACTCGCGTATTCGCTCGGCATCAGCTTTGCACTATCGATTTTAACGACAATCGGCGGCGCGGTTATCGCATTTTTCTTGGCGCTCGGTGCGGCCCGGAATATTGCCCCGCCGGCCGTTGCAAAAATTATCCGTACTATTACCGCGCTTATCCGCGCAATTCCTACAATTATTTGGGTGCTGGTTTTCTCGGTTACGGTGAATATCGGTACGGATGCCGCCGTTATCGGTATGTGCTTCCACAGCATTGCCTATCTGGTAAAGGTTTTTTCCGAGAGCTTTGAGCAGATTAACCGCGACACTATCGACGCCTTACGGGCATGCGGGGCGGGCTTTACCGGCATTATTACGCAAGCGGTTATTCCCGTAGCGGCGACTTCCATTATTTCGTGGACATTCTTCCGTTTTGAAATTAACTTCATAAATGCCGTCGCAATCGGCGCCGCGGCGGGCTCAGGCGGCATCGGATACTATTTATTCATGGCCGGTAATCTTTATTATGATATACGGGAAGTCGGCGTCATCACATATATTATTTTCGGTACGGTTATTTTACTGGAGATGCTTTCCTTACGCCTACGAAAAGGAATAAAGCAGCACTAAGAATATACCGACACTGTATAAGGAACCTCTAAAAACTGCAAGCCTATCGGCTTGTTCTGTAAGGAAATGGTTTGTCATATCCGCTAAAGCGGATTGCGAATCGGTTTTTTAGAGATCCCATAGGGAGTTTTAAATGAAAAAACATATAGCGCATATTTTTGTTTGCTTTTCAATTATATACGCCGCCGCTGCCTTAGAAATAACCGTGCCTGAATTTAACTTCGGGGTATCGGCTGCTAAGCAGCCGTCGAGCTCATCGCAGGTTACTATCGTCCAAGAATCTTCCGTAAACTTCCGTTTACTGCATGGAGAACGTTTTTACAGCGACCTCAACCTTGCGCTATACATTAATGATGTACTCGGTTTCTTTAACCCGCAACTACCGTCGCGCATACCGGGACAATTTACCTTTATAGATTTTTCCCTGAATTTTCCATTTCTCGGAGGCAAGCCGCTCTTTTTATCGATTTTTACGGGGCAGCATCAAAGCCTTACAGGTACACACTACAGCGTTGATTTTCTTAAGCATGGTATACGGCCGATAAAAATGTATGAAAACGATAGCGCCACGCTTTTTACCCCGCCCCACCCGCGTGAAGCAATCGGCATCAGCTTTGCAGGACTTACTTCAAACACCGGATACATCGGCAGCTCCATAGCCTGGAACGGCGAAATGAAAGATAAACAAGAATACAGCATATATGCGCAAGGCGGTGCTTTCTCGAATATTGCACTTATCAACACCTACCTGTCTTTTCATATTACCGATAAAGCGGCGGCACTCTCACTCGCCGCATCCGCTTCCGTGCTTTTTACCATCCATGATAATTTCGGTATCTTTACACAGCTGGGTTTGCACAAAACGAATTTTAGAAGCACAACCTTACAACAGGACGCTGTCGGGAATATCTTTGCATTTTTTGAACCGCGTGTCAGCCTTGAGCATGCAAACTTTGATTTTACGTTCTTCGTATCTAAGATCCGTGAACCGCAGCAGAACGGATTTTTCCCGGCTGCTCCGCTTATAAAGCCGTTTACCGTCTTTCATCACGAACTATACGGCGGGTTGAATATGTTCTTTGGATTCGGAAATCTTGAATTTGATAAAATGCAAGGAGGTCTCTACAGCTTCGTTGCAATGCCTATAACTCGTGCAGTCAATATGTCTTTCGTATTGCTCGCCCTTACGCCGTTTTATACGCTCAATATCGGCCCCTGTGATCTTGAGCTCCGTTGTTCGGTTTATCCGCTCCTCTACGCCACACCCTCCTCAATGTTTGAGGGCAAGATAGCGTTAAAGCGTAATTTGTAAACATGAGTGGATATAAATGTCATTTTTGTGCCGAATGCGACGGACACGGGTGCCTCGGCGAACTGCCCGGAATGGGAGGCGTATTTGAGAGCGCCAATTTCATCGATAATTGCGCCGCTTGGAAAAAGTACCGCACCGATACGATTCGCGATGATGAATTACCGCCTATTCGATTAGCGCCCATTACCGGCGGCGTTGAAAATGTCGGATACAACGATGAGGCCGCGTTCTACTTTGATTTAATAGAAGCCTGCGCCGAAGCAGGTTTTTTGCTCAGTATCGGAGACGGCTGCCCGGATGCAAAGATACAAGGCGGACTTGCAGCCTTGCAGCGCTATAAAAAAACCGGAGCGGTATTCATTAAACCCTATCCGAACGCCCGTATCTTTGAGCGGATAGATTGGGTGCGTAGCTCCGCCGATCTGATAGGGATAGATATCGATTCCTATAACATTGTAACGATGCGCAACCTTGTTCAACTTGAACAAAAAGACGCGCATAGTTTAAAAGAGCTACAGCGGTATGCAAAAATGCCCTTTGCAATTAAGGGAATTTTTTTACCGGAGAATGTCGAGTTGGTAAAAGAACTGCGGCCTGATGTTGCCGTTATCTCCAACCACGGCGGAAGGATAGAAACACGGCGCGGCAGCACTGCCGATTTTCTGGCAGAGTACGGCGATACGCTCCGTAAGTTTGCCGGTGAGGTGTGGGTAGACGGAGGTTTGCGGAGTCGGACGGATATTGCCGCTGCAAAACAACTCGGGGCGGCGCAAGTTATGATTGGGCGTCCCTGCATCACCGCACTATTGAGCGGCGGCGTTACAGGTGTGCGGGAACTGTACCGCCGTCTTACCGAAGATTAACCGATGCTGCTATTGCGGATTAACCGATGGTTGTCAGAATAGATAAAATACTTGCGGCGAACGGACTCGGTTCGCGGAAAGATATCAGGCGGCTTTTACGGAAAGAAGATTTCCGCATCAACGGTACGAGGGTAACCGATGCAGGGACGCTTCTTGACCCGGAACACGACGCGCTGTCCCGCAACGGAGAAACGCTGCATCTCCGTACCTGCTGCTACCTTATGCTCAATAAACCTGCAGGAGTTGTTACCTCCACCGCAGATCCCTTACACAGCACCGTCATGGAACTACTGCCGCCGCCTTTTTCCGCAATGGAGTTATTCCCCATCGGACGGCTCGACCTCGACACCGAAGGACTTCTCATCATTACCAATGACGGTGCTCTTACCCACCGCCTTACCGCCCCGAAATCTGCCTGTATAAAAAGCTATTACCTTGAAACCGCCGAACCTTTTACCGAAAACGCTTTTACCGCCGCCCGGATAGCCTGCGCCGAAGGATTGCCGCTGGGAAAAAACTTTACCTGCCTCCCCGCAACCTTTGAACGTACGACAAGCCAAAGAGTAAAAACGGAATGGGCATTTTTAATGCACATCTGCGAAGGAAAGTATCATCAAGTAAAAAAAATGGTAAAAGCGCTCGGAAATGAGGTTGTATATCTCAAGCGGATTGCTATGGGCGATGTTACGCTCGATCCGCAATTACCGGCAGGTTCTTGCCGTGAGCTTACCCCTGATGAAATTTCGATACTGACCTCACACAATTGATACTGTGCGCTCTGTTGTCCGCTGCCCTTCCTTTTGTTATACTTTAACCGATATTATGAATATGCAATTGACTTCCGCACAAAAAGGAATTTTGTGCATCATTGGTTCGGCGTTCTTTTTTACCGTGATGAATTTATGTGCAAAGCTATCGGGAAATTTGCCGTCTATCCAAAAGGCGTTTTTTAGGAATAGCATTGCCTGCTGCACATCGCTCTTTTTTCTGATAAAGAGTCGCCGGTTTATTTTACCGCAGAAAAAGAATCTGCCCTTTCTGATACTGCGGACTGTATTGGGAACTGCCGGCTTGATTTCAAATTTTTATGCCGTCAGTCACTTAGCGCTTGCCGACGCCTCCATTTTGGCAAAACTTGCGCCTTTTTTTACGATTTTTTTCTCATTCCTTTTTTTAAAAGAGCGTATACGGTTTACCCGCCTGCTCGCAGTGGTATGCGCATTTGCCGCAAGCCTCTTAATTATCAAGCCGGCTTTTGCCGGAGCCGGACATATCTTTGCAGCTTCTATAGCCTGCTTCGGAGGGTTGTGCGCAGGCGGCGCATATACTTGCGTCCGCTATCTGCTAACGCATAAAGAATCCGGTCCGATGGTGGTGTTTTTCTTTTCGACGGGCTCGATGTTGATTTTACTGCCTTTTTTCATCTACAGCTTTGAACCGATGAGCATGCAACAGCTCTTTTGGCTGCTTGCTACCGGAGCTGCGGGTGCAGGAGGGCAATTTACCGTTACCGCCGCGTATTCTTATGCTCCGGCAAAAAATATCGCCGTTTTCGACTATACGCAAATTCTCTTTGCCGCAGCATTCGGCTTTTTACTATTTCATGAAATTCCCGACCGCTACAGCGTCGCCGGTTATGTTATTATCTGTACTATTGCGCTTATACTGTTTTTAAAGAAAGAATAGAGCATCGCTAAAATCCAACCGATTTTTAGCGATACCCTGCTATCGTTTTTTTAAAGCAATTTATGCGGTTACCAGCGGCAGCAGCTCCGACGGTTTTGCGATGATATGCGTTGCCCCCGCTCCTTCCAATTCGGCGCGGTCGCGGAACCCCCACAGTACGCCGACGGTCGTTAAACCCGCACTTGTGCCGGTGTTGATGTCTACTGCAGTATCGCCGATGTAGAGGCATTCCTGTTTTTGGCGGCGTAAAAGCGCTAAAATTTCAAATACGCCGGTAGGATCCGGTTTGAGCGGAACCCCTTCCCGCTGTCCGAAAACGGCAGAAAAAGTACCTTCCGCAAAAAAAGCTCGGATTATTTTTTGAGTAGTCGGCTGCGGCTTATTCGAAAGAACCGCTAGTTGAATACCTCGGTTATGCAATTCGTTAATCATCTCCGCAATGCCGTCGTATAAGGTACACAGGTATAAAAAATCGGCATCATAGGCTGCGTTGTAATCTTTCAAAATCGTGTCTTCTAATGCAGCATCGGTAACGCCGTGGTATGCCAATACCCGATGGATAAGCGTACGTGCGCCGTTTCCCGCAAACCGTTTAAAATTCTCAACCGGTGCAGGGGGCAATCCGTGCTTTGCCGTTTCGGTATTAACAAAATAAGCAAGCGTGCGCACGGTATTGGTCAATGTACCGTCCAAATCAAAAATACAGGCCTTAATCATAATAGAAGAGTATACAAAATCTTTCCTTAAAAAGCCAGACGGCAGCAGGATCGATGCATAGAAGTTGAACAAGGCGTAAAACTTTGAAAACGGGATACATGCACCCAAGACCAATACATCAGTCGGTTACGTACTGCTTATAGTCTCCGTAGCCGGCGGCATCCATTTCTCCGTAGGGAACAAACCGCAGCGAAGCTCCGTTGATGCAGTAGCGCAAGCCCGTTTTATCTTGCGGACCGTCGTCAAAAACGTGCCCCAAATGGGCGCCGCCGGTTTTTGACGTAACCTCAACCCGTTCCATCCCGTGGCTGCTATCGCGTGTAAAATCTACCGCCTGCGAGGTAATCGGTTTGGTAAAACTCGGCCACCCACAGCCTGCATCGTATTTATCGCTCGAAGAAAAAAGCGGTTTTCCCGTCACGATATCTACATAAATGCCCTTTCCGTCAAACTTGTCATATTCGCTGGTGAACGGCCGTTCGGTTGCCTTCTCCTGCGTTACGCTGTATTGCAGCGGTGTCAGTCGTTCCTTGAGCTGCCTTGTATCCGGCGTTTGAAACTGTGCTTCATCGTGCAGCGGCACGGAGGCAAGGTTTAAGTTGATATGGCAGTAGCCGTTAGGATTTTTTTCCAGATAATCTTGATGATATTCTTCCGCTAAGACAAAATTCCGCAGCGGCGCTGTTTCTACCGCAATCGGGCGCGTATACCGTGCCTGCATCCGTTTTAAAAAAGCTTGAATAACCGGTGCATCAGCCTTATCGGTGTAGTAAATTCCGGTGCGGTACTGCCTGCCGATATCATTCCCCTGCTTATTCACGGAAAGCGGGTCGATAATGCGGAAATAATGTTCCAGCAATTCTTCAAGCGCGATAACGCCGCTATTATATGTTATCTTGACCGTTTCGGCATGGTCGGTACCGTGTATTTGCTGATAGTCGGTAGTACCGGTTGTACCGTTTGCATACCCCGTATCGGTCTCGACGACGCCCGCAATGCGGCGGAAATACCCCTCGACGCCCCAAAAGCAGCCACCCGCCAAGTAAATTTCTTTTATATTCCCTGCCGTTATCATAGATACACCTCCGCCCCCGCCGCTTTTCGCCGGGGATATGTTGATTCCGCCCTGCGGTTTATGTATTTCTCCTGCTTGTGCCTTTATACAGCCGCAGAGAGCCAAGGCAATACAGAGCGGTATCGCTAAATGAATACGTTTATAAATCATAATTGTGATTTTCAGCTCCTGTTTAATCCGATTGGAAATTCCCATTGGAAAGTCGGTAATCTTGTCAAAAGCAAGCGATGGTAAACAGAGAGCTGTAGTGCAAAGTTACAAATTAGTAATTATTCCTGTTTTTTCTCTACTGATTTTAATGCGTCGAGCGCAGCTTTGGAATCCTGTTGAGCAACGGCGATAAGTTCGATAATATGCGGGTACTTTGCCAAAAACTCCCCCCATCTTGTCAGTCGCTCTATTTGGAATTGTTCTGAAGCGGAATACTGAGCTTCTTTTGCGGCGGTTTCCGCCAACAGCATTTCCCGCTGCTGCTCATACAGGTTATATGCCTGTTCTGCAATCTTATAGGTATGGATATCGGGAATTGTCAGCTTTGTTAACGTAACGGCTTCTACGGAAAAGTCCGGCTCTGTTGCTTTAGAAAGTTCGTCTTTAATTTTTTCGGAGAGCGTGTGGTAGTCGGTTTTTACTTGCTGATATTCATAAGTGTTGTCGATCAGTTCCGAAACATACCGGTACATAATCGTTTGCAAGGCTGCCTGTATATGCGAATCGATATATGATTCAAGCATTTCCTGCGTTTGGATGGTATCTTTTTCTACGACCGCTACCAGCCGGTCGGATTTTAGTGTAACGAGAGCGTCTATGCCGAATGCCCACGAAAAATTATCCTTTGTATTCAATACTTTGCTATATAAATCAGCCGACGGAAGCGAACCGTCTGCCGCATAGTGTACCGGCCGCGGCGTAAGATCGAATACCAGTATCTGTGCATTTGTGGGAACAATCCGTTCCCATCGCCATGTAAAATTTCCCGGGGTAATTGCCTGCCGATAGTATCCGCCCGACCTTGACAGCATAACGCCGTATTTTCCTGCAGGAATGGAGAATTGTGTCCATCCGAAAAAAAACACCGCCGCTCCGCAAGCGAGTACAATCAGTGCCAAAATCAATAATTTACGAAATGCTTTCATATCCATCCTCTACCGATAGCTAGACTTTAAATTTGCCGACTTCTTCAGTTAAATTTTCAATGCTTCGTTTATTCTTTTGCGTTATTTCGTTTACTTCTTGAACGGCATCATTGATCTGTGCAGCTCCTGCGGCCATTTCGTTCATACCGTCGGTTATGATACGAGTTAGATTATCCAACTTGCGCATTTCTTCCGCTACACCTTCTCCGCCCTTCAGCATCTCCTCTGACCCGGCTTGTACTTCAATCGTAACCATATTGATGTTTTTAATAGCGGCTAATACTTCTTTACTGCCGTTTTCCTGTTCGCGCATTGCTTCGGTAAGGCTGTTACTCATATCTCTTACCTGCCCTGCGAAGTTAAATATGGTATTGAATTTCTCCTCTACGGTCTTTGAAGATGCGGAAAGCGTTTCTATTTCTCCGCTCAGCATTTTAAGCGTTGTGGTAATAGTCTTTCCCTGTGCTGCAGAATCTTCCGCCAATTTGCGGACTTCATCGGCAACGACGGCAAAGCCTTTTCCCGCTTCGCCCGCGTGGGCTGCTTCGATAGCCGCGTTCATTGCGAGTAAGTTCGTTTGCGATGCGATATGCTGAATAACGCTCGACGCTTCCATCAGCGAGCCGGACTCTTCGGCTATTTTTTTCGTTACGGCATTCGAGGTTACCAATGTGGCTTTACCGTCATCGGTTGCGGATGCAAGGCTCTTTACCGCTCCGTTTGTTTTTTCCAGCGTACCGGTAATAGAAGCAATATTTGCTACCATCTGTTCAATCGAAGACGAAGATTGAGCGACGCTTGCCGCTTGCGTTTGAATGCTGTTATTAAGCAGTTTAATAGTGCGGATAATTTCTTCAACGGTTGCCGCCGTTTCGGTAACGCTCGCCGCCTGTGTTAAGGCTTGCTGCTTAACACCCTCGATATTGGTACTGATTTCATGCACCGAACTTGCCGTTTCTACCATATTGTTTGCAAGTTCATTGCCGATATCTTGCATGACGGAACTATTTTCACTGATGGATTTTATCGAATTTCCGATTTTCTCGATGGTCTGATTGAAATACTCGGACATATCGGTAATTTCGTCGTTGCCTATAACCGGAAGTCTGACCGTTAAATTACCTTCTCCTTGCGAAATATCTTTTAATGCGTATACGGCAGTTTGTATGGGCTTTACCAGTTTAAGCGCAACCAGATACACGATGAGAAGCGCTCCGATAAATATACAGATACCGGTAATCATCATAGAGAGCGACATTGTATTGACTTTCCTCATAAATTCCTGATAGGGAGCATTAATAACGATTGTCCAGCCCGCTATTTTGCTTTTTGCGTATGCAGCTATTTTTGAAATTCCTTTATATTCGTAATAACCGGTAGCAGGTGTTTGCGCTTTTAAAGCAATTTGTTCGAAAGTACCAAGACTGGTAAAATTTGAGTCGGTTTTTCCCGCTTCGGAGGCATTAAAAAGCGTTTCCACCAAGGAAGTGTCTCTATCAGCAATAGTCGTTCCCGTTAACCCCATAATATAGCAGATGCCGCTTTTTCCGACGACAATATCTTCAATATTTTTTGAAAGCAGCAATCCGTCAACATCGGCCGAAAGAACACTGTGCACGTTCAGGTTTTCATCAAGAATCGGAACGGCAAGTGTAATAACAAGCGTTCCTCTTGCCCGTTCTCTATACGGTTCTGAAATAAAAGGAGTACCTGAAAGTGCTGTCCGGAACCATAACCTGTCTCCTACTTGCACGGTATTTCCGACATAATAAAATGTGCCGTCCGGATCGGTTACATCCAATTCAATGATTTTACTGTTTGTTGCAGCTTCTTCTTGTAAAAGCGCGACTCTCTGTTGATATGAATATGCAGGATCGGTTAAGAAGGGCATACGGGCAATGCCGTTAAGAAATTGAAAGAGTGCGGTTATTCTTCCGTCAATAATACCCGCAACGTCCACAGCCTTGTCCGTTAAATGCCTTTCAATTTTTTCGGTTACGGCTTTGCGTGCAATAGTAATTGCAAGTACTGCCTCGGTACTACCGGCAAACACGACCAAAAGACCGAAAACAAGAATAAGTTTATAGCGGATAGGAAACCGTTTCGATGTTGTTTTTTTCATAAGGGGGAGGCTCCTTTCCCAAGCATTTGATGCCGCCAATCTAATAGTAATTTCACTGCATCATCCGTACTGATTGTAGCCCTTTTACTTATGAGTGTCTATCCGCATTGTGCTTATGATGCCGTTGCCCTGATAGTGATAACGGTGTCGGCAATGTTGAGCGTCGATGTACGGTGCGAAACAAGCACGATCGTCTTTCCCGCCCCGGATTCCTTCATCGATTTAAGTATGATGCGTTCGTTAAGAGCATCCAGATTGCTTGTAGGCTCATCGAGGAGAAGGAAGGGTGCATCGTGTAAGAAGGCACGGGCAAGTCCGATACGCTGTTTTTCTCCACCCGAAAGGGTGTCGCCGAGTTCTCCGACCGGCGTGTCATAGCCGCCGGGCAGGGTGGTAATAAAATCGTGGATGGAAGCTTTTTGTGCTGCTGCGATAACTTCTTCTTCCGACGCATCCAATTTGCCGATTTTGATGTTGTCGGCAATGGTGCCTTTGAAGAGCTGGCTTTCCTGCGTAACACAGGATTCCATCGCCCGCAATGCGCCGGTCGGCACGGTTTTTATGTCCTCACCCGAAATGCGTATTACACCTTTCTGCACTTCCCAAAACCGCATTAAGAGTTTCAGCAAGGTAGACTTACCCGAACCGCTCGGGCCGTGTATACCGGTAATCGTATCTTTTTTGATGACGGCGCTGTAATCGCTCAGGATAGCTTCTCCCCCGTAGTTGAAATCGATATGATCGGCAGCGGCGCCTTCGAATGAGCGTTGCTTGCCGTCGGCAGGGATTTCTTCTACGAGCGGCTGTTCTTCCAACAAGCTGAGGATACGGTCGCCACTCGCCAGCGTTTGGTTTAAATTATTGGAAAGCTGGGCAAGGGCAAGCACGGGGCCGAAAGAGGCGCTCATACCGAACGTAATTCCCACTGCGGCGGCGAAATCAATGCTTCCTCGCCGGAAGAGAATAATGGAAAGAAAAAGCTGCGCAAAGGTAAAAAACAGGACGGCCGTGTTGGTTTCGACCCGCTGCCGGGCTTCCTGCATGCTTAAATACTCGCCGCGCTTTCCGAGATCTTCCGAGCGCCGCCGCAGTTCGGCACGGATACGGTCGCCTGCGCCGTATTGAATAATTTCTTCCAAGCCGCGCAGGGATTCAAGGACGAAGCTGTTCAAATTCCCGAATTCAGTTCTAAACGCAAGTCCCTCCCCGCTTGTCCGCTTGCCGTTGCGCAGCGGAATAATTACGCCGACCGTGATGTACCCTACAAGTGCGACCGGCACTGCGATAAGGCTGCGGCTGCCGAGAAAGATCAGCATACACACGGAGGTCAGCGCCGCAATAACAATCGGGGAGATGGTATGGGCGTAAAACACTTCCAAAAGCTCGATGTCGGTAGTGATCAGCGTAATCAGGTTTCCCTTGTCTTTACCTTCAAGCTTTGCGGGGGCGAGTTTCCGTAACACGCTGAATACTTTGTGCCGGATAATCGCCAAAAGCTTAAACGCGATATAATGGTTGCAGTATTGCTCGCCGTAGCGGAGCGCTCCCCGCAGCACGGCAAGGATGATTAAGCCTGTAACGATATGCGTAAAACTCAATCCGAAAAGCGTTTGTCCTACCGGTATATGGGTACGGAGCGCGGCGATAAGAGCCTCGCCACCCAGAACGGTAATAAATATCGCGCATAAAAAGCCGAGCACTCCTGCGGTAATTGCAATCAGCATAACGGGAAGGAGCGGGCGGACAAGGGTAATCAGCGAGCCCATAATGGTAAGGGCGCTTCTGCGTTGCGGTGTATTCATAAGCGGTGTATTCATAATTAAAGCTCCTCCTCTGCTGCATGAGCGGCGGCGCTTCCGTACCGTTCCAATTCGGACTGGTTTTTGTACAAAGCGCAATAGCGGGCGTTTAAGGCCATCAATTCGCTGTGAGTGCCTTTTTCCGTAATCCGGCCGTGCTCCATAAAGTAGATGCAGTCGGCGTCTACGCTGTTTGCCAACCGGTGCGAAATCAATAAAACCGTCTTGGTCTGTTTCAGTTCATGGATAACCTGTAATATCCGCTCTTCACTTTCGATATCGATATTGGAGGTTGCTTCGTCAAAAATATAGACGGGGCTGTCAAACAGGAGGGCGCGTGCCAATGCAAGCCGCTGCCGCTGCCCGCCGGAGAAATTCGCACCGCCTTCCTGCAGCTCTGTGTCCAACCCTTTTTGCGTTTCCAAGAAATCGGAAAGGTTTACTTTTTTCAGCGCCGCGGTCATTTCTTCTATAGAAGCGTCCGGCTTCGCAATCCGTAAGTTTGCCGCAACGGTTCCCTTAAAAAGGTACGCATTGTGTTTCACGACGGTAATATGCCGCATGATACGCCGCTCATCGATTGTTTTAAGTTCGGCCTCACCGAAGAGGATGTTTCCCGTATAATTTTTATGCTTTCCCGAAAGGAGCGCGGCGATGGTACTCTTGCCGCATCCGGATTCCCCTGCAAGGGCGATAAAGGAACCGTGAGGAATGGTAAGATTGATATCCGTAAGAATAGCGCGCTGTTCGGTATAGGAAAACGACAGGTCTTTAACGCTGATACCGGCGGCCTCGGCAATTGAACCGTCCGCATCCGCAGGTTCGGGAAGATCGAGCACGTAAAAAAGCTTATCCGAGGCGGCCATACCGTTCATCGCAATGTGGAAAAAAGAGCCGAGCAGCCTGAGCGGGATAAAAAATTCCGCAGCCAACAGGATAATGCTGAATGCCGCCGCAACTGAAATACTTCCTGCAGCAAATTGATAGGCCGCGGTGATGATGCCGGCGGCTGCTCCCCCGTAGGCAATCACATCCATCACGGTAATGGAATTGAGCTGCATACTAAGCACCTTCATCGTGATACGCCGGAAGTGCTCGGCTTCTTTGTCCATTTCTTCTGCCTTTACCTCATCCGCCTGATATATTTTCAGGGTGGTCAGTCCCTGCAGGTTTTCCAAAAAACTATCGCCGAGCCCGGCGTAAGCGCCCCAGTATTTACTAAGCAGCCGCTTAGCGACTTTTTGTACGGCTACGATGGAAAGCGGTATAAGCGGAACGCAGATGAAGAGAATGACCGCAGCCTTAAAACTGACCGGCGCCAGTACCGCAAAAAGGGTGAGCGGCGCGAGGAGGCTGTAGAAAAATTGAGGTAAGTACCTGCCGAAATAGACTTCAAGCTGTTCGATCCCGTCCGAAGCAAGCTGCACTACTTCCGAGGTAGCGATAGCATCCCGATACGAAGCGCCGAGTTTCAACAATTTTGCGTAGAGGGTATCCCGCAAGGTTGTTTTGACATCCCTGCCGGCAAGAAAGGCATAGCGGGTAGCGTACTTTGTTGCGATAGCCCGCACAGCGAGCGCCGCTATGAAAACAGCTGCGGCGGTCAGCATTCCCTTTGAAGAAACCGTGCCGTTGAGCAAAGCTTCCAAAAGCCACCCGATAAAAAACACCGTCACAATCTGCGAAACAAGGGCGATCCACTGCCACAAAACATTAAGATAGACATAGCGCTTTGAGTGCGCCAAGAGTATAATTAATCTTTTCTTTATCATAAATGAACGGGCAGCATAGTATCATGCTATGGCAAAATCGGCAAGCCGTGGGTAACAACCGCGGGCAACAAAACCGGCAAGCCGCAGATCAAACCGCAGATATCGATGAAAAGCCGCTAAAATTCTCATTTGCCAATACGAGAATCATCATATATAATCGAAGATACATCGCATTTCAAGGTAACCTGTTCTAAAACGGAAGTTTCGGAACAGGTTTAATGTTATATGCGAAAACCATTTTCTAGGAGTTCTTATGAGTACAAAAAAGAACAAGGAAGTCTCGGGCTTTCTTAAAGGCGTGGAAAGGATTGGAAACAAGCTGCCGCATCCGGCTATGCTTTTCTTTATCCTCAGTATTATTGTTGTCATCATTTCCGCTATTGTAGCGGCGCTTGGTGCACCTGTTACCTACTTTGACGCGAAGAAAGGACAGGAAGTAACAATAAAGGCTGTTTCGCTTTTGAATGCCGACGGATTTCGCTATATTTTGAACAGCGCAACGAAA
Source organism: Treponema vincentii F0403 (assembly GCF_000412995.1). Taxonomy (NCBI): domain Bacteria; kingdom Pseudomonadati; phylum Spirochaetota; class Spirochaetia; order Treponematales; family Treponemataceae; genus Treponema; species Treponema vincentii. The sequence continues at coordinate 20,612 of NZ_KE332513.1, forward strand.
AACTTTACCGGTTTTGCACCGCTCGGTACGGTATTGGTTGCAATGCTCGGTATCGGTGTCGCCGAATGGACAGGACTTATCAATACTTCATTGAAAAAGCTCCTCACTAATATTAACCCCAGATTGCTGACTGCCGTTGTCGTTTTTGCCGGTATTATGAGTAATATCGCCTCCGACGCAGGTTACGTCGTGGTTATTCCGCTTGGCGCTATCGTATTTGCGAATGCGGGACGCCATCCTCTGGCAGGTCTTGCCGCAGCCTTTGCCGGCGTTTCCGGCGGTTTCTCAGCAAACTTACTATTGGGAACCACCGATCCGCTCTTAACCGGTATCACAATCGAAGCGTTGCACAATGCCGGTATGGATATTCCGCTTGATCCGACTTGTAACTGGTATTTTATGATTGTTTCAACGTTCCTTCTGACTATTGTAGGTACTCTTGTAACCGAAAAAATCGTAGAAAAGAACTTGGGCGAATACCACGGTACCTATCAGCCGGACAATATGCCTGTTTCCCCCGAAGAAACACAGGGATTAAAGCGTGCCGGTATTTCCATTCTGATTATGGTAGTGTTGCTTGCTATCGGTATGTTCGGATTGCCCGGTCTTCCGTCTCTTGCTATTTTAAGCGAAGTGAATCCTAAAACAGGACTAAGTTCTCTCAGCAACTTTATGCACGGCGGCTTGCTTCCCGTTATCTTAATTCTTTTCTTGGTTCCAGGTTTGGTATACGGTAAAAAATTAGGAAAAATAAAGAACTCGGTAGACCTCGTAAAAGGGATGACTCACGGAATGAGTTCGATGGCAGGATATCTCGTCCTCGCATTCTTTGCCGCACAGTTTGTCAGTTATTTCGGTAAGACAAATCTCGGTACGATTATTTCCGTCAACGGTGCAAACTTTTTAAAGAGCATCGGCTTTACCGGTTTACCGTTGATTATCGCATTCGTTATTATTTCCGCCTTCTTGAACCTCTTTATCGGTTCCGCCTCTGCAAAATGGGCTATTATGGCGCCGATCTTCGTACCGATGATGGTAAACCTCGGCCTCTCACCGGCTTTAACGCAGGTTGCATACCGTATCGGCGATTCAAGCACCAACATCATCACCCCGTTGATGAGTTATTTTGCGATGATCGTAGTCTTCATGAAAAAGTACGACGATGATTCCGGTCTCGGCACATTGATTTCGATGATGCTTCCGTATTCAATCGCATTCTTGCTTTCATGGCTCGGCTTGATGATTGTTTGGTATGTAACCGGTTTACCGCTCGGGCCGGAAGCATTCTTAACATTATAAGAAAATAAGGGAAATATCTAAAAAAACGCCGGAATACAATGTTCCGGCGTTTAAAAAAAGTTTGTAATAGCCTATATCAGGCAGGGCAGCCCTGCCGATAAGTATTTCTATTGCTTTTGGACATCCTCGCAGATATTTTCTTCCGTTTCGTTATCGAAGTAGCGTGCTTTTTCCATAGTCGGGACAAAGTTAAGCGATTCGCCGATTCCCGCTTCGACAGTACCGAATGTTCGGGCAATAACCTGCTGGTTCTTTGAAGCCAGATAAAGATGCGTCTCCGCTCCGAGCGGCTCCTTAACGGTAATCTTAAGCCGCATACTGTTTTGCGCATCATCGCTTTCGGTAACAAGCTGAAGGTCTTCCGGGCGGATACCGAAGAATACATTTTTACCGACATACTTCTTTAAGCGTTTTTGCTGATCTTCGGTAGGATGCAATACGAAGGTACCTTCGTCGATAGCAATGCCGCCGTCTTTTTCTATTACCTTGACGTTTAAGAAGTTCATAGGCGGCGAACCGATAAAGCCCGCTACGAATTTATTTACCGGATGGTTGTAGAGATAAAGCGGCGAACCGATTTGCTGTACCTTTCCGTCCTTCATAACAACGATTTTGTCGCCCATCGTCATTGCTTCAACCTGATCGTGGGTAACATAAATCATGGTAGCTTTTAAGCGGTTGTGCAGGTCGGAAATTTCGGCACGCATCTGAACGCGGAGCTTCGCATCGAGGTTGGAAAGAGGTTCGTCAAATAAGAATACTTTGGGGTTACGGACAATAGCGCGCCCTACTGCGACACGCTGGCGCTGGCCGCCCGAAAGAGCCTTAGGTTTACGGTCAAGCAGCTTTTCAATGTCGAGGATGCGGGCAGCTTCATGTACCCGGCGTTCTATTTCCTGTTTATCGACTTTGCGTATCTTTAATCCGAATGCCATGTTGTCATAGACGGTCATGTGCGGATAAAGCGCATAATTCTGGAAAACCATTGCGATGTTACGGTCTTTCGGGGGAACATCATTCATGCGTTCGCCGTCTATGTAGAGATCGCCTTCGCTGATTTCTTCAAGTCCGGCTATCATACGGAGTGTCGTCGATTTACCACAGCCGGACGGTCCGACAAATACCACAAACTCTTGGTCGTCAATAACAATATTGGCATTTTCTACCGCACGGACATTTCCGTCGTAAATTTTGCCGATATTTTTTAACTCAACTTTTGCCATTACGGCCTCCTAAAAATTATCCTATAAAAAAAGTATACCCTCAAATTCCCTGTCTGTCAAACAACAACAGAAACAATACCTATTTTATTCTGCCGGTGTTTAAAAACAACCTGATGCAACTTGCCCCGGCGGAGCTTGCTAGCCAATTTAGGCGGAATATGCTATAGTAACGCCGGAGTATGCTTGAATTAAAACCGATTATTATAAAAGAAGAAGACGACAAAAACGATGTCTATTATACTCTGACATGGACGGCCTTAACCCGCGCGGACAAATATAAGATAACAACTTCCGTTCCCGCAATAGCCGGTATGTATGAGCTGTATTATATGGATTCTCATAAACGGCTCAATTTACTGGCTATTACGCATGCGTGGTATGGGGGCTTACGGAGTAATTTGCGGCAAGCGGTCGACCCGTTCCATACCCATGACCTTGAAATGCGTGCGCTGCTTGAAGAATCTCCGTTGTACTACCGGTATTCCTGCTCCGATTCCTTCGGGGATCTTTTGGATACCGTGTGGTTCTTACATACTGTTTATTTTCCCGACGATGTGCGGGTGCAGCATTCGCAGCGGTACCGCAAAATTTTTTTACGAGAACAAGCTCCCGATAAAATATATTGGCTGGATTAACCTATGAGTAAACTTACAAAAAAAGAAATCGGTGCGCATATCGCGCTTTTAGTTGCGGCAATGTTCTGGGGAACAACCTTTGTCGCCATCAGCAGTACGAGCGATTATTTTCCTCCTGCTTTTTTAGTCTTTACGCGCTGCGCTATCGGGGTTACCGTGCTGATGCTGGTGTTTATCAAACGGCTAAAAAACTTGTCCCGCTCGTATTTTACCGTTTGCGCCTTTCTCGGCTTCCTTATGACAATCGGATATCTGATGCAAAATCTTTCGATTGCCGCAGGGTGCCCGCCGGGGCGCTGCGGATTCTTGGTTGCGACGTATTGCGTTATCACCCCGTTTATTGCATGGTTCGTTTGGAAAAGAAAACCGAATATCTATCACGTTGTTGCGGCCGTTCTTTGTCTGGTCGGAATCGGCTTTATTTCGATGCCCGATCTTTTAAAGGATTCAATTGTCGGCTTAAACCTCGGTGATTTTCTTGCACTGATAGGAAGCGTGGTTTTTGCGGCCTACCTCGTGTATCTGGGACGGTATGTCGACACCATGGATCCTATTTTGCTGACCATCGGAAATCTTTTCTTCGGCGCCGTGTATGCAGGCCTTTATACTTATTTTTTTGAAGACAACGCTAAAATCGTATGGAACGGGCATTCCGTCTTTGCCGCCCTTTATTTAGGCGTTGTCTGTATGTCGCTAACCAATATACTGCAGGCAATCGGTCAACGGGAGGTTGTTGCATCGACGGCTGCGCTGATCTTTTCCCTCGAATCGGTATTCGGTATTATTCTTGCCGTTTTGTTCTGGCATGAGAAGGTAACGGTTTCGCTTTTCATCGGTTGTGTTCTCATTTTTATCGCCATTGTAATATCCGAAACAAAACTCGGATTCCTCAAGAAAAAACTGAGTAGTAACGTATTTAGAAAAATTTTCTCTCAGATAAAGGAATAACACCCCGATGACCGATAGCGAATGGAAGGCGTTTTCGGCATTTAGAACCGATTTTAAAGCGGTATGCCGAGAGTGGCTTAAGCGCTGCGGCTATGAATATGCAGCACCTGATGAATCGTTGTCCGCCGTGCAAAAATCAACTGCGCAGGGAACGCTGCATCTATTACAGCAGGCTGCGGCGGCGGAAAATGGAACTCCGGCTTACCCGAACGAAACCCCTATTGTATATAACCATAGTTTGGATGCAGTGCAAGCCTCCGATGAAATAAAACTGATCATCATCAGCGATAATCCGGGGAAAAATGAGCAGCTGCATAAAAATCAGCGCTACCTAGTGGGACAGGCTGGAAAGGTTGCGGAAAGCTTTTTCCGCCGCCATCCCGAACTCAACATCGATTTCCGGCGAGATGTTATCATCCTTAATAAAACGCCTGTCCATACCGCAAAGACAAAAGAACTTACCTATTTACTCAAGCACGGCGGTAGGCAATTCCGCAACCTGTTCGAAGAAACTCAAAACCGGCTGGCCGCCCATACCGCTGCCCTGCAGCGAGCGCTGAAGTGTCCGCTGTGGCTGGTAGGATACGGTGAATTAAGAAAAAAATCCCTTTTTACCGCTTATGCGGATGAGCTTCGGCGGCAGTACGGCGGACAGAACGATGCACCGGTCTATGTGTTTCAGCATTTTTCTATGAACTGCTTTGCGATCGATTTTAAAAAATTGAGCGGAGAGCATAAATCTACGGAAGAAAACCTCCGGGCAATAGGCTTGCTGCACCGTAAAGAGATACTAGGTTGGTAATGATTCGGAAGATGTATAGTGTAAGAAAGGCGGAGCCGGGGGATTTAGCGGCGGTGATGCAGGTCGAACGGCAGAGTTTTGAAGAAAACATCGTTGAGGAGGAAAATGTTTTTGCCGAGCGCATTGCGTACGCTTCCGATTGCAATTATGTCCTCATCAAAGCCGATACGCAATCCGTGTGCGGGTATTTTACGGCCGAATTATGGGATTCCGCAAAGATTGAAGCCGATGCATTTGCGCTCGGACATTCGGTACGGGAGCGCTATCAGCCGGCAGGGACGGCGTTATATATCTCTTCGTTTGCGCTGCTGCCCGAAGTACGCGGCCAAAGAATTGCCGAAGCATTTTTTGCCTCCGCTATAGAACACATCTCCGCCGTTTTCCCGCAGTTGGAACGGATTATCCTGCTTGTACATGAAGACTGGCGTAATGCAATCCGTATTTATGAAAAACAAGGCTTTATCCGCATGCAGGTTTTAGACCGATTTGCATGGTTCGGAAATAAGCGGGCTTTTATCTACGAAAAATCAATATAGGCGCCGACGGTGAAATTCTTAATTCATAGTTATGAATTGATAATGCAAAATCCTATAATCTATGCTATAATGCAGTCAGTGAGAGGGAATCGCTATGTCTACTGCGAACAGAAAATATAAAGACTCGGTATTTGTTGACCTATTCAGTGAAGATGAGAAGGCAAAAGAAAACTTCTTATCGCTGTATAATGCTTTACACGGAACAAACCTTCAGCTTTCCTGTCCTGTAGAAAACATAAAGCTTGATAATGTCATGTACATGAATATTGTCAACGATGTTTCCTGCCTTGTAGACAATAAGATTATCGTTCTTGCTGAACACCCTCGCTCAAGAATGTACATCCATGTACATTCTTGAGCTGCAAGTTTGCAGAGCAAACTTGTTCCTGCGTGGAACCAGCGGCATCCATGCCGCTTCTGATACGGAAAAAACTCTACCAATAAAGGGCAAAAACTGATAACCAGACGACAATTTATACGCGCCAGCACTTTTGAAAATAGATGATGCAGATACATCGTCAACAAATGTACATCCGTGTACATTTGTTGACGGCGAGTTTTTGTTGTGCAAAAACATCGCTGTTGTGTGGAACCACTGACATCCTGTCAGTAGACGCAGTAGATGCGCCATATATTTTCAAAAGAGAGGAGGTGATCAATATGTTAATCGCCGAATATGATTATGACACAGATATTGCAGTACAGAGAGAAGAAGCAGGAAAAATAGCCTTTGCCAAAGGAATATCTCAAGGAATATCTCAAGGGATATCTCAAGGGTCCCATCAAAAAGCACTTGAAACGGCACGATTGATGAAACAAGCAAATTGTGAAATTCCATTTATAGCAAAGATGACCGGCCTAACCCAAGCAGAGGTCGAATCAATTGGTAATTTATAATGTGTAATGTGTAATCAATTTGTAATTGGTAATTTGTAATTACCAATTATCCATTACCCATTGAATTACCAATTACCTCCTCTTAGCTTTGCTCCTGACGCGGATTGGTATTGTTGTTGAAAGCAGAGGCTGGTTCCACTGCAACTGCATCATCGGAGTCCGTATTTCCATTTAGTAATTTTTAATTAAAAATGATGAATTATCCTCATTTTTCAAGCCAAAAACATCTAAAAGTCATATAAGGATTGTAGGAGGAGTGAATGACACAAAAACCTTTTGAAGACCTCACCATTGCAGATGATTTCATGTTCTGTAAGGTTATGGAGTATGAACCTATCTGTAAAGAATTTCTTGAGATGCTTTTTAATGCTAAAATCGAGAAAATCACGTATCTATCGTCCCAAAATACCGTTACCGCTAATTCCGGAGCCAAAACCGTCCGACTGGATGTATTAGTAAAAGACAAAGCCGGCACATCCTACGATATTGAAATGCAAGTTGGAAATGAGTATAACATACCGAAACGGATGCGGTATTATCAGGCTGTGCTGGATGTCGCCTTTTTAGATAAAGGCTATTCCTATAAAGCGCTCAACGAAAGTTATATCATCTTTATTTGTCTATTTGACCCTATCGGCAGTAACAGAGCAGTCTACACGTTTGAAAATATCTGTATTGAGGATAAAAGGCTCCCCTTACAAGATGGAACCAAAAAGATTATACTAAATGCGAACTCGTTTAGAACCGCAGATAATAAGGAATTACAAGGCTTTTTACAGTATGTAAAAACCGGCAAAGTAACGACAGCATATACAGGGAGGATAGAGCAAATGATACAAACAGTAAAACGCAACGAACAGCTGCGGAAAGAATACCACATATTACCGGCAGTATTGATGGATGCCTTTGATGAAGGCGAAGCCCGCGGCAAATCACTCGGCCTTGCAGAAGGTGAAGCGAGAGGTCGCTCAGAGGGTTCCCGCCAAGCAAAGCTCGAAACGGCAAAAAATCTTCTACAATTCGGCCTTTCGCAGGAAAAAATAGCGCAAGCGACTGGCCTTACCCAAGCAGAGGTAGAAGCAATTTGTAATGTGTAATCAATTTGTAATTGGTAATGTGTAATTTGTAATTCATAATTACCAATTATCCATTATCCATTACCCATTTCTCCTGTGTTTTGTTATAGCGACGAGGATTTTGATGATTTCTTGGCAGTCTTGGTAGATTGCAGAAAACCCTTCTTCACCGATATATCCGCTTTCGTGTAAAAGCTCCAGCCAATATTCTGTTTCGCTTGCCTCTTTGAGCGAGATATAGAGCTTTGCATAAAAGTCTGCCTTGCTTTGTCCCTGCTGGGCTTCTTTAATGTTTGCTCCGATGCTCGTTCCGCTTTTTAAAAGCTGTTTTGACATAACAAACTCACGGTTCGTATCACAGAGCTTATTCTTAATTTGTAATGGATACTGTGTGATTCATAATTCATAATTCTGAATTGTTTTTCCCTCAGCTTCAGTTTTTATCAAAAAACGATGAATTATCCCCATTTTGTTAGCCATTTCTTCATCCGTGCTTTATATAAAGGGTATGGAGGCAAAAATGGAAGACACCTATAGATTAACACTTAAAAACGATTATTTATTCAAGCTCTTGCTCGGTTCGGAAGAAAATAAAGCCTGCTTGCAGGACTTTCCTGAATGCGTACTGGATATGCCCAGTGGTATGATTGCAGACCTTGAACTGCTGGACAAGGAACTTACCAAAGATGAGATAACCGATAAGACCGGTATTCTTGATGTCAAGCTTCGATTAAAAGACAGCACGACCATAGACATTGAAATACAAAACTCTTGGTCTGCCGAATTTATTCCTCGAACACTGTTCTATTGGTCTAAAATGTACATTGAAGGCTTTAAAGAAGGAGAACCGTATACCAGTCTTACAAGATGCCATCATCACATTCTCAAGCGCCGTAAGGTAGTTGACAAGGTGGAATTGCTGAAAGACCAAGCCGATGGTGTCCCGCCGGACAATCGTCAATTCCTTGGAAGACAATTTTGAAATATCCTGCCCCGCCAGCTCAATCTTGCCGAGCGACGGCTTATCCATACAGCCGATGATGTTCATCAGTGTTGTCTTTCCCGAACCGGACGGCCCCATAATCGACAGCCACTCGCCTTCTTCAACCGTTAAATTTATATTATCCAAGGCTTTAAGATCGCCGTAAATCTTTGAAATTCCGCTCAATGTTAAAATATCCATATAATTCTCCTTTTCTACTCCCCGCGTAAAACCAAGGCGGGGTCGATATCTACCGTGGCGCGCACCGGGAACAAACAGGAAACAATCGTAATGACAATCGATGCGATGACCGTAAACGGCGCGAGCTGCACCGGGAACGACACTTCGCGGGCAAATACGCTGATGCTCACGTTATCGGCAAACACATAGCCTAATACCACGCCGAAGATACCGCCGATTAAGCCGAGCATCACCGCTTCGCCCATAAAGTCTTTAACGACGCTGCTGTTCGAAGCGCCGAGCGCTTTTTTAAGGCCGATTTCTTTTCTGCGCTCCGCAACAACCGCCATCATCGTTGTCGTTACGCAAATCATCGTTAAGAACAACACGATGATGGTAACAATCCACACGAGCGCCTGCAGCTTGCTTAAAACCACATCCTGAGATTCCGTTACGCGCTTTACAAGCCGCGGCGTAATACCGCTCACTTGCTTCGATACGGTGTCGGCTATCGATTTCAGGTATTCCTGATTGCCATCGATGCTGCATTCAATAACATCGAACCGATCGTCATACCCGATAATCCCCTTGATGTCCTCAAGGCTCATAAAGATGAATTCTTCTTCCACGCCGCCGGTGGTAACAATGCCCGACACGGTGCATTCGGTGACGGTTACATCGCCGTTCGGTTTCGGCGTATTGACGATAAAAGTATCGCCGACCGACAATTCAATGTTGCGGCTTATTTCATGTCCGATCAGCACTTCTTTTTTATTGTGCGGCCAGTCCCCGCGGACAAGCCAATACGGACTATTACTTTTTGCACTTTCCAGATCGGTCGCGGCGATCATATACGGCTGCTCGTTCACCTTTGCAGACTGATAGATGTACGGCGCAAAACCGACCAGCTTATCGGGATCGATTGCCTGTTTAATAGCACCGATTTGCTCCTCCATAATCTTGGCTTCGCTTCCCGCCGGAAGGAATATCAAATTTGCGCCGTATGAGCGGAACACCGTCCCCATCTGGCGCGGAATATCATAGTAAATAGTCAGCAAGCCCGACAGCACCGTAGAACCGATTGCGATTGCCAGCAACGCGACAAGCATCCGCGACCGGCGGCGTACCAGCGAACTGGTAATCATCTTTAAATACATTCTGTTTCTTGTCATAGCGCTTCACTCCCGTATCCGCTTTCCGCTTGAATCTTATTTTCCATGCAGCACCTCCGTAGGATTCAGCTTGAGTAAATACCGTACCGAAGGCAGACTGCCCAACAGGGTAATAAGGAAGATGATAAGCACGACAATCGGAATAACCATCGGCGCGGGAGGAATAGCCGAACCGAATACGCTTCTCCCGATAATCTGCGTAAGTCCCAATCCTGCAAAGTAACCGATCGTTCCGCCGATTAAACCGATAATCATAATCTCCGTCAGCACCGAAACCGTAACCGCCGCGTTGCTTGCACCGATAGCTTTCTTTAAGCCTATTTCCGCGCGTCTATCCATTACGCTTGCCGTTACGAGGTTTGAGATTCCCAGTGCAGAAGCGAGCAAACTTAACACCGTTATTAAAAGCATTAGCAGCGTGGTCTTATTCAAAATCGCACCTTCGGATTCGGCGACCTGCCGTACCGGTTTTGCAACGGCATCGGTAATCACCTCCTGAATCTGATAGCAGATACTGCTGACATACGCGGTGCAGTACCATACCTCCATCTCTTTGATGGTTAAGCTTAAAGGGTTCCGCGCAGCCTTTCGTGCAAGGTCGTTATCGGGTGTTGTAAGGGCGCTTACTTCGATACTTTCGCATACGCCGGTCTTGCCCAATAACCGCTGCGCCGTATGAAGGGGTGTAAAGATGTATTCATCTTCGTTACTGCCCGAATTGAATATACCGGAGACTTTCAGCGCTTCGGTTCCGGCAGGTCCTGTTACTTCGATAACATCGCCGACATGGATGGCGTTTCTTCCTGCAAAGAGGCTGCCGATCATGCAGCTTGAATCATCGTCATCGGAAGCCCATGCGCCGGTTACTTCCCACCACGTCCGCATACGCCTGATACCGGTGATAACTTCCTGTCCGGTGTGCAAATCTATTTTATAATCGAACCACGTACCGGTCAGGCGGACGGGTTTATTTTGTCCCTTATATTCGACGGACACGTTTAAAAACGGAGCATAGTCAACAATGTTGTATGCCCAAAATATAGTCTTAATTTTATACAGCTCGTCTTCACGCAAATACTTTTTGGTGCTCCCCGACTCTACTCCGTAAATATCATCCAAAAGCGAGGCTTCTTTATGCACGACATTGATATTCGCCCCGTAGGTTTTAAGCTCTTGGTTTACCTTATCCCCTACTCCGAGCATCGTATTGAGCATTGCGCTTGAAAGGCTTGCCCCCAGCGCAATGGTAAATGCAATCATCGCCATCTTCCCTTTTTGACGGAAGAGGGAACCGGCTATCATTCTCCAAAACATTGCTATCGAACCTCCATCATTTAAAGCGGTGCGCTTCCGCTTCGAGATCGGCTATCTTTATTTTGATCTTTTCGTCATGGATGATGTATGCAATCGGCACGGGGTTGCATCCGCCGGGGAATCCGATGGTTCCCTTATTCATAACGACATCGCAGAGTTTACAGATAACCTCTCCGTTCCGTTCAAAATATCCGGTAGGACCGCAGATATCGCACGCATCAAGCCCTACGCCATAAGAGCCTTCGCTCTTTTTAATGGCAATAAACCGGACTTCAATTCCCTGCTCCGAAGTATACGCATACCGATGCAGCTTATCATCTTCCAATTCCGAAATAGGAATCATCGCCATACCGTCGGCAATCGTATAATTTTCCGGAGGCGAAAGCGGAACTTCCCGGTCGACATAGTGCCGCAAAACGGACAGAGATAAAACCGAACCGATCAGCAAGACCAGCGAAAATTTCGCCCACCGGCGTGCGTTGCGCTTTTGCGCTTTCAGTTTTCGCAGCTCGGCATTGTTGTGATACACCTCCGTAATTGTCCGGTTCTTCTGCCAGAGGATTATCGGCGGAATCATAATGAATAGGATAATAGCGAAGGTAAAGAAATTGGCATGGTTTACTACCGTTGCAATGAATGCAAAGATAAAGTCATTGCGGGGGATAATACCTAAAGAATAGAGGCGCTGTAAAATAACGACAACCTGCGTAACACCGAAAATACAAAGCGCACCGGCAACTGACAGTTTAAGCTCTATATCGGATAACTTAACCAGCGTTTTATAGATAGCCAAGCCGGCGCACAGCATACTCACAAGGCCGAGCACATAACCTATCAGTCTAAACAAGACAATCGTGCTTACCGCGCTTTCGCCGTAATTGACCAATGTGGTTGCCAGCATGATGATAACGGGAAGATAGTAAAATATCATCGAAGCCGCATATAAAAAGACCGCCGCACTAAAAAGATTTTCATAGAGGCGCGCCCGTTTCCCTTTATGATTGGTAGAAGTAAAAAGCAGGATAAGTAAAAATACAAGCGAGATGGTAACAGGAACCATGCACCAAAAGGCAAAACGCGTCCTGTTGATATAATTGGGAATTGATCTAAGAATTGCTGAAACAATACTGCCGGCAATACCCAGCAGAATACTTACTAAAACGACAAACCGTTTTTTTTTTCGGATTCTTCCGTTCTCTCGGACTCTTGAGTTTTAAATGAAGCAAATACAACGGCTAACACCAATGCAAAGGCGATACCTGCTTCAAAAACTCTTATATAAAATTTTAAGATGATACACCTCCAAGAAAAAACCGGCGGTAACCGCCACTCTTTCCCAAAACATACCTTTCAATAGGAGTATCTTGCAAAGAAAGAATAACGATTACCGCTTAGTGTGGCAAAGCAGTTTCCAAGACAACCTATCCCGAAACGGAAGTTTCCAAACAGGTTGATTGTAAGACATACCGATTAACTATTTAAATGAACCGGCACCGCCTTAAAACTGCATACTGTTTACCACTGAGGTCCTTTCCATTCAAAATCTTTCCATTCGACAACGAGCGGTTCCGTCCAGAAACGGCCGGTAACACCGGTTTCTTTGTCAACGTGCAACAGGTAATCGTTACCCGGAGCTTTGATTTCGAATTTGACATTGTATTTGCCGAGACCTTCTTCGAACTTCATGTTTGCACCATAGTGGGGGCCGTCATCGGCATTCATCGGCATAAATGCAACTTCCTGCACTTTGCTCGAGCCTTGCTTTTGAACATAAGCCTTAACATGAAGATACGGAACAAAGTCGCCTACGCCGTAACCGAGCGCTTTACCCTCATCATTTGCGTGGATATCCGCTTCGATGTGGCAGTCAGCTTCGTTCTTGGAAAGGCTGTTTCCGGCAGGTTCCATGTCAACCGGCTGGAAGTAAACGCCACCGATGTGGAGCGGGCCTACATCCTGTTCGTCTCCGATTGGGAACTCATCAAAACCTGCAGCTTCTTCTTCAGTCGGTGCAGGAGCCGCAGCTTTTTGTTCTGCAGCGGGTTTTGCCATTTCCTGCTTTTGCGCAGGTTTTTCACATGATGCAAGCACAAAAGCGATTGCAATCAGTGCAAAAAGAAAAGATACGGTTTTCTTCATTTTGAAACTATCCTCCTATAAATATCTTTATTTTCTTTTTGTTTCACATTCATTACAGCCTTGCAGGACACCGGTTATTTTCCGCAATCCGGCAGCCCAAAAGCAGTTGTCATCGGCGATCTCAAAAACTTTGCTTTTGAGATCGCCCTATATTTTTTTTACTTTTGCCCAATCTTCGCCTTTTCAGCTTCAATTTGAGCACGCTGTTGTTTATTCTTTTTTGCATATACAACAGACATTATGATAATCACCGCAAGTACGATAATCTGCGGAATGAGACTTTCATACGTTGCATAAATACCGAGGAAGTCCATTTCAAAGCCCATCCACGGAATAACGGTCTTATTGACAACACCGGCAGCTTGCAGTTCCGACACACCTTTTCCGGTAAACGAAAAGCACATCGCATACATCAATACGCTGGTAACCAAGAAGAAAGGTTTAAGCGGAAGACGCACGGTTAAGAACCTAAATACTAGGAACACCGCAATCAAAACAACCGCTGATAGCACAATCGCCAAGATCATTGCATTCCGGCCGCTCGTTCCATGAATGGGAACACCCTGGAAAAAGAGAATAAGCTCGGCGCCTTCACGCGCAACTGCAATAAAGGCCGCGAAAATTAAGACCCATTTATTTCCGGTAGAAACCGATGCTTCAACCTTCTTATGAATGTACCGTTCCCATGCTTCGGTTTCGGACTTTGAAAGCATCCAGTTACTGACATAGAACAACACGATAACTGCGACAAACATACCGATGCCTTCAAAAACTTCCTGAGCGATGCCGCTCTGAGCACCGGCAACAGCGCCGAACAAAAAGGCCAGCAGAATACTAACCAAGATACCGCCCAACGCACCGACATATACCGACATGATATATTTCTTTTTTCCCGTTTTTACAAGATAGGCGATAATAGCGGCGATAACAAGGATTGCTTCCAAGCCTTCGCGGAGTACCAATACAAAACAGGAAATAAACGTTGCAACAACTGCCGATTGAGCGGTATTTGCAGTCTCGCTGCCGCTTTCGTCCAACGTGCCGTCAAGCTCGGCTGCATCATGGTAAAGCATTGCAATAAGCTTATCTTTATGCGCTTTTACCATCTCGCTGTCTTTATCGCTGTAGACATTTCGACGATATTCATAAAACGCATTTTCCACCGTTGTTTTACGGGCACCGGAAAGATACCCCATCGTTATCTTTTCCATCCCTTTAGATTCATAAAACCTAAAGTAGGCAACGTTCACTTCGTCATACGCCTCTTTGGATTTCCCTTGAGTATAAAGATCGTAGGCATTATTGAGGTGCACTTCCATCTTTTTTACAATTCCTGTCCACGAATCCAGCACCTCTTCGTCGTTTGCGGCATACAGTCCGCTAACCGGAATAAATATGAACGATAAAGCGAACAAAATTGCGGCAAAGGTATGTTTTTTATTCTGTGTAATATACATAAAGCCCTCAACTAATTAGCTAAAACTTACAAATACGCCGCTAGTATATCACTCATAAAAATAATGTCAAGGGTTAAACCGGCACTTGTCAAACCGGCCGTTCAGCTCCGATAGTAGTCGGCGGACCATGCCCGGGAAAAAGAAGGAACGAATCATCATAGACAAACAGCTTCTTTTCAAGCTGCTCGGCAAGCGTTTTGGCTGCAAAACTGTGCAGCGTAGTACCGGGGACTCCTGCGGAAAGACTGTCGCCGGTAAAAATGCAATTATCTATTTTAAATAAATAAGAATCAGGCGAATGACCGGGCACCGACAAGCATTCAACGGAAAACCCTGCAATTGAAAGCGTGCAATCCCCCCGCAGCATTTTCCCATGTTTACCGACAAGCGCTTGATCGGCTGCATAGATGCGCGGGTTATAAATTTTTAGCAGCGTCGGAAGCCCGTACCCGTAATGACGGATATGATTATGCGTAATGCATACACCGGTAAGCGTATACCCGTTTTTTTCGATATGCGCGATTACCTCACCGGTTATCTTTCCCGGATCGATAATCAATGCCTCTTTGCTCACCTCGTTTCCGACAAGATAGCTGTTTACGGTGCCTTGCGATGAATAGTGGGGATATATCTTCATCGTACAAATTCCTCAGTATCAAAATGAGCGACGCGCGTATTGGAAGATTTAAACGATACGTCATTATATATGTTTTTTAAAAAAGACACTTTTTTGATATTGCAGTTTTCAAACGGCGTATTATGTAACGAGCACCGGATAAAACGGGAAGCGTATAAATCCGAATCCTTAAAGCCGCATTTATGCGTTTTAATCCCGGTAAAATTATTGATGAGCAATTCGGCATCGGTAAAAACGGTATCGTCAAAAGAGCTTCCCGCAAAGCAGGAAAACTGAATATCGGCTTTATCGAATATGCAATGCTCAAAACGGGCAAAGTCAAAAAAAGACATCCGGATACGCGTGCCGATAAAAGAGCAGTTCGTAAAACAAGCATGAGCAAACGAGCAGCCGGTCAGCCTTTTCCCGGAAAAGTCAACACCGCTCAGAGTAAGCCCTGCAAAATTCATGCTGTTAAGATCGGAACCCGACTCCAGCGCTGCAGTCAAATCCGTGTAAGACAGTTTTTTATCCATGTTGAACATACCGGTAGGCTCCTGTTGAAATCGTGTTAGCACCTATTATACTGACTCTATCCTATTTGTCAAAGTTAGTGCCTTTTGAAATATACGGCGCATCTACTGCGTCGCCTTGCCAAAAGTGTACATCCTTGTACACTTTTGGCAGCGAGTTTCGACTTTGTCGAAACATCGCTTCTGATATAACCAGCGGCATCCATGCCGCTGCTGAAAATCCTCAACGTATCATAGATACGCCTGCGGTACTTTTTTGCCTATCTCCTATGTTTTTTGTCAAGCAGAAGAGCAAAATTTTTTAGTTTATTAACCGTATTAGGCAAAAATTTGATTTCCATGCGGGAATCACGGACATCAGCATAGAAAAATAAGAGATTTTGTGATATAATCAATCTATCTTAATTTAAAGAGAGGGTGCATTTATGTCTTATGACGCTATGGTAGAGCAAATAAAAACTGTTCCTCAAGAATGCCTCGTCGATATAGAAAATTATATACAGTTTGTTTTGTATCGATACAATCTTAACTCTAGAACTGAGAAAAATAAAAATTTATCAAAATATTTCGGTTCTGTGAAGTTCAATAAGGATGCTCTTGTATTCCAACAGGAAATAAGAAATGAATGGAATTGACTTTCTCGCAGATACAAATGCATTGATTTATTTGCTTAATTGCAGCCTCTGCCATCGTAAATAACTTGCCCCTTATTACTGCTGATAAAGGTTTTAACCAAATTGAAGAATTGAATTTGCAAGTAATTGCGCCGATTGTGTAACAAAAACTAACATTTTCCCTGTCAAAAATACAAGCAAAAAACATCCCTCCCCCCCTCCCCCCAATAAGACAGTTGATGAATGGAACTTCGGTAAGACGGTTTTGTCCGGTAAAGGTCTTGCATTTGAACAAACTGCGGAGCTTTCTCATGCCGAAAACAATACCATTGCAGTCAGTTATACACTGCGGGATATAGCCAATCTAACGCTTAACTTCGATGCTGTAAAACTAAAGGTTGAAGCGGAACAAACGAGAACATGGAATGATCTTACGAGCGGTTCGTCAATTCAAGAAAACACTCAGCTGCGGCTGACTGCGATAGGACTTTCCGCCGACACTCCCATACAGGCATGGAAAATAGGAAATACAATCGTTCCGGCAAAGGGGCATGAGCTTACGTATACCGTACGGAAAGCCGATGTCGAGGACGGCGTCATTACCATCAGCTACGCACCAAAGACCGCGAAGAAGTTTACCCTCAAGTTTGAGGGAGCAAAGATGACGGTAACAATACAGCAGCAGCACGGGTCGTGGAAAAAGCTTTCAAGCGACGCACAGGTGGAAGAAGGAACGCAAATCCGCATTGTAGCCGACAACCTTCCGGCGGGGCATCTCGTAGATACATGGACTATCCGAAAGAGAACAGAAGAAGCTAATGGTAACAGCACTTGGTTCCGCGTCGGTTCAGACTATACCGAGGGTAACGCCATTAACATCAGCTACACAACAAAGAATAAATAGCAGATGAATAATAGTTATATCATAATTCTCGACATAATGGTAGAGGAAAATAACTGCTTTTTTCAAGGTATTAGATAGGTCTACGGTGGTGGTGAACACCGATGGTTAAACTCTTGGCGGTTCTGATACGTTGAGGATTATCAGAAGCGGCATGGATGCCGCTGGTTATATCAGAAGCGATGTTTCGACTTTGTCGAAACTCGCTGCCAAAAGCATACAAGGAAGTATGCTTTTGGCAATGCGACGCAGTAGATGCGTCGTATATTTGGAACAAACCTTTTTGAAAATAGCTCTGCCGTCAGCCTTTTGAAATAGACGATGCAGATGCTAGGAGCGTACAAAAAACACCCGCAGGCGTACTTGATGTACGTCGAGGACTGTTTTTTGTTAAGCGACAACGCAGATGCACCGTATATTTCAAAAGGGCTAGGCGTGCCACTCCATATCCTTATCCATCGGATACATCGGACTCGGCAGATGTTTGTAGTGCAGACGGGAGAACACTTCGTTGGTACTTCCGTCGGTAAGGACGAGCATCGAGCGTTTTGCAATGGCGCGGATTTCCGGTTCAAGGTATCCGAGCTTAACGACGATGATCTTACGCTCAGTCGGTTCAACCCCGAGCGCCCGCATCATTTCGGGGTCATAGCAGCCGACATGCTTTGACGTTACGACGACATCGACGCCGCTTACATCCAACAACGCCATATCGCTGTTCTGTGCTTCAGCCCATGCCTTGCATAGTTTTTTTACCGTTGCTTTTACCTGAATGGGTGAACTCTTTTCCTTGTCGAAGGCGGCGCCGAGCGTTCCCTCTACAATATGCCCCTCTCCCGCTTTAAAGGATGCCGCGACTAAGGAAGGGTCATAAAAGGCCTGATAGCAGAGCGGCGGATTTAACGAGGTTAAGAAGGGGTCTGCAAGGATTGCTTTTAAGAAGTTGGTTACATCCTGCGAGGAACCGGCGGTAGGGTTGTCTCCCGAATCGGACAGCACGACAGGATAAACGCCTGCTTCAACACTCGATCGGGCATGAACAAGAGCGTCGGCGGGTTCACGGGTTTCGTTGTAAAAACAGAATTCTTTTCGGGTATCCCAGAACAGCTGCGCAAGCTCCCGTGCCTTTTCCGTTGCGAGCTGCTTATCGCCGTCGGTTACCACCATCGCCGTAACACCGTTGTCGGCGGTATCCGCCCACGGAAAGCCGAGCAGGTAAGAAGCGGCCATAATGTGGGGCTGTTTTTCGTATTCGCGTAATGTCGCCGTCAGTTTTTTCATCGGCTCTACGCTGGTTTCAGACTGTTCCCCGGCAATAAGGAACGGAATCTTAACCGCCGACATAACCGGCCGGATGCCTTTTTCCAAGGTTTCGATAGTCATACGCGCCGCATGGATACCGATTTCATACGTGTCCGTATGCGGGGCGCACTTGTAGCCTACATAACCGTCTACATAGTCGAGCATCCGCTGCGAAATCGTTGCGTGCATATCGAGCGACGACAAGATGGGAATGTCGGGACAGATTTTGCGGATATCTTCCAGTAAATCGCCTTCCGCTTCCCCGATTTCGCGTACCCGCATCGAACCGTGCAGGGAAAGACAGAGCGCATCCAGCGGCAGCGCATCCTTAATAGCCTGCAAGAATTCTTTTTTCAACGAAAGGTAGTAGTCCTTATCCCATTCACCGTTCGGGACTGCCCGCGCGATAAGTGCCGGAATAACTTCGTATCCCGCTTCTTTCAGCGTTGCGATAGAACCGAACACGGAACTTTGTCCTTTCCCCTCTAAAAGATCTTTTCCCCGTAATACCCAAATGTCATCGATTCCTGTGGTAATCGGGTTAAAAGTATCGGACTCATGGTGCATTCCGCCCACAAGTACGCGCTTTTTTCTATTATTCATTTAAAAACTCCTTCAATGATGTTCGAGATGTCCTTTAGCCGGAGCGGCAGGTCTTTATTCTTTTAAAGCGCCTTCTCCAAAGCCCTTAATCAGCTGTGCATGGAAGATAATATAGAACACAATCATCGGGAGCACGCCGATAACAAGGGAGGCATACTGCAACCCGTAGTCGATGTTCAGCCGTCCTGCAAATTGAGTGATTGCAACCGGTAAACTTTTTAGTGCAGTCTTGGTCGTAAACACGAACACAAATAAAAATTCATTCCAGTGCTGCAGGAAGGATAGAATAACCATTGTCGCAATGACGGGAACGGATAACGGCATAATCATCGTCCAGAATATATAGCGGTACTTTGCACCGTCTATTTCCGCCGATTCAATGAGCGCATTGGGAATACCACGGACATACGACATCGCAATCATAATGGAAATCGGCAAGTCGAATGCAATATACGGAATAATAACGCCCAAACGCGTATTCACCATGCCGAGTTTCGCTTCCAGTTGGAACAACGGAATAATAACCGCATGAACGCTGATCATCAAACCGAACGCAAAAATCGAGGTAAACACCTTCGCCGATTTAAACGGGAATTTTGTTAAGCCGAATGCTGCAGCCATTGCAAGAAGCATGGTAGAGACGGTTGCCGTAACCGTATAAATAAAACTGTTCACCAGCGCAATACCTAAACCGCCCTTTGCCCACGATTCAGTATAGTTAAAAAAGGTTGGGGCTTCCGGCAGCGCCAATGGATGCATCATAATTTCCGCATTCAGTTTAAAAGACGAATAAAAAAGCCAAATAAGCGGGAATAGCGTAAGCACCGCAAAGGTCAGCATAAGGATATAAGCGCTTGCTTGCCAACCCTGAGAGGCTTGCTGCAGCATATTTCGTTTCATTATCATATCAAGCCTCCTAATAATCAAAGCGTTTTGTTACGGCACGGCTTATCAGCAGGGCAGTAACGGTAAAGATAATAATGATAACGGCCAACGCGCTGCCGTATCCGTAATTTTGGAACACAAAAGTCGTATTGTACATATAAACGGCGATAACTTCCGTAAAATGCGCGGGGCCTCCGCCGGTCATTGAATAGATAAGATCAAAACTCTTAAAGCTGCCCGAAACCGCAAGAATGGTATTGATAAAGATAACGTTTGCAAGCATCGGTGCAATAAGACGGGTAAAAATCGTTCCTTCCCGCGCACCTTCCAGCTGCGCCGCTTCTATAACGCTGTAGGGTATCCGCTGCAAGTTTGCTAAAAAGATAACCATATACAGACTGGTATGCTGCCACAGCAGAACAAACAGAATCGGGACAATCGCAAGATATTTATCTTCAAATATCGTCATGATATAGTCCTGATTACCGGTTAAATCCCGTATAATCGCAGGGATAACGCCGACGGGAGAAAATATCCGGTTCCACAGCTGTGCAACGATAACGGAGGAAATAGTTATCGGTAAGAAAATCAGTACTTCAAAAAAATTCTCATGTTTTACCATTTTCCGGTAAAGCATATACGCAAGCAGCAGTCCGAGCGGAATCTGCCCTAATACCGAAATCAGTACGATGAGGATATTATTCCGCAAACCGATATAGAAAACGGGATCGGTAAACATTCTGATATAGTTGCCGAGCCCGATAAATTCCATTTTTCCGTAGCCTTTCCACTTTGTCAGGCTTAAATAAAAGCTGAACAATACGGGAAAGATAATGATTCCGATGTAAATAATAAAAGCAGGCAAGATAAAAGAAAAATAGCTCGTCCGCTTTTGACGTAAGTAAGTCATATACCGTAAACCGCCTCGTTGTTAATTCTTAATTTTGAATTTTCTGCCGGGAAATGTTGCTTCTCACAAGGAACGGGGCGCGTCGGGGATGTCGAAAAAGTAACCGACGTTTGAGACATCCCCGTTTTCCCCTTATATTTTTTTACTTCTTGCGATGAGAATCGTTAGCGGAAACCCATGCTTCGTATTCGTTTGCAAGCTGTGCGGGAGTTTTCTGCCCAATCATAACTGCTTGAATACCGGGGTTCAGTATGCTATTGACACCTTCGCTGTCCATCTTCGCATCGATAACATAACCCATGCTCTGGTTATCGATAAGGTTGATGTATTGCTTTGTCAGCTGGTCGATATCGAACTTGGAAAGATCAAGCTTATAAGTAGTGGTAGTACCGTACTTTGTTAAAATTTCGCAAGCTTCTTTACCGGACGTAAAGGCAATGAATTTCCATGCCGCATCGGCTTTTGCGCCCGTCAATTTTGCATTCATACCGAAAGCTTCGCCGATTGTCGCGGCGCTTGAACCGTGTGTAACCTCGCCTGCAACAGCGGGGAACGCCATCAGCTGATACTGTGCATAGTCTTCGGGTTTTGCAGCATTTTTCAATGCGGAAATACGCCAGCCGGCATCCAAAAGGTATACGGCCTTATCCGCAATAAATTCACCCCAAGAAGCGGTTCCTTCCATCTGGTTTACTCCGGGAGGGAAGAGTTTAGCATCGGTCATTGTTTTAATAACGTTGATTGCATCGACGAATTGCTTGTCGGAGAATTTAGCTTTTCCGACCATTGCATTATCAAACCATGCGGTACCTGCCATGCGGTCGGTCAACATGGACAATAAAAGCGATTGAGCCTGCCACTGTCCCTTATTTGCAAATGCAAGCGGGGTTAAACCGGCTGCTCTGATCGCCGGGACCTGAGCAATCATTTCGTTAAGCGTTTTCGGAGTTGTTAAACCGAGTTTCTTCTGCAGTTTCGGATTGACATAGACAACCGTACATACCGCGAGGTTTTGAGAAATAATGTAGATTTCTCCATTCGGCCCCTGAGGCGCCCAAACGGCAGGATTGTACTGTTTTTTTAAATCGTCCGTCAGATACGGGCGGAGATCTTTTACCATACCGCGGTCGAGCACATAACCGGAACGGGCACCTGCATAAGTGGTGAACACATCCGGAATATCGCCGGAAGCAGCCATAATCTGGAACTTATCATGGAAAGCTTCGCCGCTTACATATTCGAATTCAAGTTTGATATTCGGATATTTCTTTTCAAAAGCCGCGACGGTTTCGGGCCAGTAGGCAGACTGCGGGTTTGCCAAATCCATTTGCATGTATACCGAAAGGGTTACCGGTGCATTCGGATCGGCCTTGGAATTATCCCCCTGCCCCATTGCAAAAACCAATGCAGCGGTACACAAGCACACAAACAATAGCGCAATGCTCTTTTTCATTGCATCCTCCTCAGGTAGACAATCATTACCGTAAAAAACCGATTTTAATTGTCAACTTTAAATTAGTAGATAAAAAATAGTATAGCATTGGTTTGTGCTTTTTACCAGTAAAATTTTTTCAAAATTTAACGGATTTTTCTATTAAATTTCTATTACATTTAAACGGCAACGCTTCGGTTACCTATCAAGCAGTGCCTGTTTAAGGTATTCAAAACATTCCTGCAGGTCGGTACAGCGGAGAACCGCATAATCGTCAAAATATGTCGGCTGTTCGTTGACTATGGCAACCGCTCCGCCTGCCTGCAGGGTCAGCTGCGGTAGGGCTGCGGCAGGATATACGGTAAGGCTGCTGCCTAATACCAGCAATAAATCCGCCCTGCCGCATTCTTTTTGAGCTTCCGTTATCGCAGCGGACGGGAGCGCCTCCCCGAAAAACGTAATATCAGGCTTTAATGCGTGCCCGCATTTGGGGCACAGCGGCACTTGTCCCGTACGGGCAACCTCGACGACATCTTCAAAAGTTGTGCTGTATGAACAATATGTACAGCTGTGCCGAGAAGGAGAACCGTGCACTTCGATAACGTGTTTACTTCCGGCTTTTTGATGCAATAAGTCGATATTTTGGGTAATAAGCGCTTTTAATAGTCCTTTAGCTTCCAAACCGGCAAGCACCTGATGCACAATTGACGGCTCTTTTTCCTGTAACCCGTAGATAAATTCCTTTGCAAGCCGGTAGTACACGGACGGGTTTTCTCTAAAGACTTCTATATCGAACATCTTATCGGTTTCGGGCAGCGTATAGAGGCCGTTCTTTCCTCTAAAATCCCGAATACCGGACAAGGTACTAACCCCTGCACCCGTAAATGCAACGCAATGCCGCGCCGCCGCTATGCGATCCGCTAATTCCCGATATGTTGTTTCGTTAGTTTTCATACAGGTCTCCTATCACTTCTGTCGAATATCTCCAATTATTCAATTCTTAATTGATAATGCATTCAAGGGCATTATTCAAGGATATCCCTAAAAACCGAAGTTTTTAGAGGTGCCTGTAAGCACTCATTTTCTTCCATGGAATAAAGCGGTTGACCCGTCTGCAATACGCGGCATATTCATCGCCGAAACGTTCTGCAAGCCATTTTTCTTCCGTCAGCTTCATAAACACGGTGAGGTATAGCCAGAAAAGCGGCGGTAAAATCAATACATACCAATTTCTGCAAAACAGCAGCGCACCGGTACAGATAAAAAGAAAGGCTGAATAAATCGGATTACGCACAAAGGCATATACGCCGCCGGTTTCAAGCTGATTTGATTTTATCTTAATATCGATGCGGGAACCCATTACTGCAGAACACCACAATATAATACCGCCTACAACGCACAAGATGCCTGCAATGACAAAAATGAGCGTAAGATTTGTGCCGACCGTCCCGCTTGTAAGCATGCCGAATGTTACCGGAGCAATACCGGCGGCGGTAAATGCAATCATAATTGCAATACACACCGGTCCGATTCCCATTACCGGCAGATGGTCTTGTTCGTTTTGTTTCATAGCCGAAAGCTCCTTTTTACTACGGATGGTACCGATAAGATGCTGTAAACTCAACACAGGATGCTGGAACAGCATACGCGGCCCGCTATACCGCATAACTATGCGGATTTGCCGCCGCATTTCCGGTTTATAGCAGTGTACGGGACAGACATTACAAAACGGCTTTTCCGGTTCATTGCGGTATCGGCATTGTGCAATCCGCTTATGTGTATAAGCCTTTAAACCTTCCGAATCGATAACCTCCGTATCAGACATGGGCTGGTCAGTCCGGTGCGCCGCAGCATATACATCGATCATCGAATCAACTAAATGCACCTCATCTTCTATCGTCATCTTATGCATATCGATACCTTATGAGCAAAAACACTGGGGATGTCTCAAAAGTCGGTTACTTTTTCAACATCCCCGCGTCTAAACTCGTTTCTGCGTAAACCCCAGACATCCTCGCCCAAGAATGAACCTCCATGTTCATTCTTGGGCTGCAAGTTTACCTTGCAAACTTGTTTCTGCTTGGAACCAGCGGCATCCTCGCTCAACAATGAACCTCCATGTTCATTGTTGAGCTGCAAGTTTGCAAGGCAAACTTGTTACTGCATAGAACCACCGCCATCCTTGGCGGTTCTGTGCCGCTTCCTTACGCCTTTACAATCGGCACCCAGAGTTCCATCCGGTAATCGGGGCTATACATATCCCCCTCCGAATATGCTTCAAAGTCGGGGGTGCCGGCATGGCAGTAGCCTTGTTCGGGGAAGAAGGTTTCCATAACGTACTTCCAGCCTTGGTGGATACAGCCGGGAACTGCACCGTGCAGCCGGACGACTGCGTATTCAGCTTCGGGAATGTGCATCACCGCTAAGCCGAGCGCTGCCGCCTTTTGTTCGTCGCAGCAATCGTATGCTGCGGTATAAATGAAGGTTTTCCCGCCTTTCACCTCGGAACAGACGCCGAAGCTCTTACCGTTTCCAAGTTTCGCAAGCTCCTCATGCGGTGCTTTTTTAAAAAGGCTTCCCCACACTTTCGGAAACTCACTTGTTTGATCCGCTGCAATCTGCACGCCTGCAAGCGTAAATCCGCTCTTTTTTTCAATTTTAACTTCCATAGTTTGCCCTCCATTGACGGTTAAAGATAGTTTAATCGGAGCAAACGACTTAAATGCTTTTCCGTTCCGTACTCCGCTCGGGCTGACACCGTGGAATTTTTTAAACGCAGCGGCAAAGGAGTCTGGCGATTCATAGCCGTAGGCGAGCGCAATGTCGATAATCTTTGCATCGGTATTGCGTAAATCCGCGGCAGCCAGGCTAAGCTTTCTAAAACGGAGATATTCAGTTAAGGGATACCCGACCAATATCGAAAAAATTCTGCTGAACAGCGGATAGGAATAACCGGAAATGCGCGCAATCTCCGCTTCATCATATCCCGTCTCAAGCGTCTTTTCAATATAAGCCATTGTTCCGTTAAATGATTGAATGATATTCATCTTTTGCTCCAAAAACTATGGAGAGTATAATGCATATAAAAAGAGCCGTCCCGATATTTGCAGTACAAAAAAACTCGTTAGCTAAGCGGTGTATATGCGGGTATATTCAGAATCGGCAGGGTTTCCGGAGAAGTTACCTTTATGCCGTAGTTGGTACCGTCGTCCGCTCTTTCTTCTAATAATACATAGTATACCGAGAAAGAAGGCTGGGGACAATCAATATTGTGCATAATATGCAGTTGCTAACGCTAGTGTAGAGCGTATTCGGTTTCCGTTCTTTCGGCGATATGCGGGAGTTGTTTCAGCATATCCTGAGAAACGGCAGTATAGTTGCGGATTAAGTCGGCGACGCTGCTGCCGAAACGCTGACGTTCCAGCATAGCATAAAAGATGCAAAAAAGATCGGTGATTTCCTGTTTTGAGGCGAATACTTCCGTAAGCGTTTTTGTCAATTCGGTGTAAGTTGCGCTTAAAAAATACGCTTCATCTTTTGCGGGAACAACCGAAGCGGTGTCCGTACACAGCGCCTGTATATATTCGCGAAGGCAGCGGTCAATTGATGCATACCAGTTTTCTACGGCTCTCTTCGTATCTTCTTTAACTTCGCCGGTAAAGCCGGGGTTTCCCTCGGCGGAATTTCGGCTTGTGCCGGTAGTAGTCTCGGCAGCCGGTATGCACTTTTGAATTTTCCGCGCTTCTTTATAGAGCCGCTTTAATTGCTTTCGCAGTGCGGCACGCCGTTTTTTTGCCGTCCCAACTGTTGTTTTTCTCAATTTTCGAAGCAGCAGCCATGCTCCGGTGCTTACCAGTGCAAGGAAGCCGGCGCCCAAAACGGCCGCGCCGTATAACAAAAAGTCTGTTCCCGGAATCATCAGCGGCGGCTTCGGCTGCTGGAGACTTATCCGTTCGCCGGTTGCCAAAAGCGAAGAAACGGTGATTGCCGGGAGCTTAGTATGTAACGGTAAGAAACTAAGCACGGGAAAATCTATCTCTCCCGTTTCCCACGGCACAAAGATGATAGAAAGGTAATATTCCGCTTCCCGCTTCACAATCCGTATCTCGTTTACGGTCATCATATCGTTTTGCGTGATGTTTTTAAGCGGGATCGAATCGCCGGCCGTAAAGCCGCGGTCTGTTAAAGATGCGCATTCTTTTTCCGACAGCAAAAACAGAAACTGCGCAGTATCGCCGACAAAGATACGCTGCGGGATGAGCACGCCGTTCATAGCATCATATCCGCAGGCGGCCGGTAGCGGCTAAAAGATTGGAACCCGTATTTGCCGGTCAAAAAAAATTGATTTAAAAGCTTTACCGTATTGCCGTCGTACGGCAGCACAAGCGGATAGGCGCCGCAGCGGATGCAGGTATTTTCCCATTGCTGCGTATCTTCGGCTGCACGGCGGATACGGTCTTGCCGGAACCGATGCGAATTAGTCGGCAACAACCGCTCAAGTCCCGTTTCGGGGTCGGTAAAGCGCAATATTCCCGATGCAGGCAGCGCTTCGTCATAAGGAGCGGTAATACGGATTGCCGCAACATCATGGCGGCGTGCCAATAGTCCCAATTCTTTTTCAAAATTTTCTACTTTAAAATCCGATAGGATAATAACGAGTGTCCGCTGCCGCAGCGATTTTGCCGCTGCTTCGAGTGCGGAAGTTAAGGCGGTACCGTTATTTTTGCTGCCCGAAACGGCAATCCGTTCCAGTGCATTCAGTATATGTAAACTCGGTTCTCTGCCGCGGCGGAGTTGGAACATCCGCACAACCTTTCCGTCAAAAGCAAGGAGCCCCGTATAGCTATGCAGGTGTTCGGCCGCAAAGGTTATCAAGGCCGCCGCTTCCAGCAGTTTTTCTTGCGGTGAATAAACAGCGCTGCCTGCTTCCATCGAAGCCGACACATCGGCAATTAAAAAAAGCCTCATATCCCGTTCTTCACGGTAGAGCTTTACAAAGGTTTTACCGCTGCGTGCCATCAGGTTCCAGTCGATACTTCTGATATCGTCTCCGGCTTCATATTCACGCAGCGCATCAAACTCAATACCTCTGCCACGGAAATGACTGCGGAAGCTTCCTGCCTGCATTCCCTGCGCAATGGAGAGCGCTGCCAGCTGTAATTGTTTTGACCGTTCGGCTAAGTAACCGGTTTTCATCTATCTCGAATCCTAAACCGGTCTCCATTCTTTAATTCCGTTACGGATGACCGATTCGTGTAAGGGTATACAAAAACGGGGATGGCGAAAAAGCAAATGGCTCTTACGGCATCCCCGTTTTGACGGTATTTACGAGTTTGTCCGCTTACATGACTTCAAGGAAGGGAACAAGTACCAGTCCCGTTGCGTTTTTCAGTACGATATAGACTGCTTTTGCAAGCGCGAGCCGGGTTGCGGCAACATCGGCGTTTTCGGCGCCGAGGATGGGGCAGTCGTGATAGAAGCGGCTGAACAGCTTGCAAAGGTCGTACAGGTAGCTCGTTATAAACATCGGCGCATACTGAGCTGCCGCTTTGTCAACTTGAGCGGGGAATTCTTCCAGTTTTTTCAGTAATTCCCACTCTATGTCGGAGTTGAGCAGTTCCGGTTTGCAAACGCCTGCCTTTGCTTTTTTGCCTTCTTCCGTATCAGCCTTGCGTAAAATAGAAGAAATACGCGCACCCATGTATTGGATATACGGGCCGGTGTTGCCGTTGAACGAAAGAGACTCCGAAGCATTAAAGAGCATGTCTTTTATTGTGTCCACTTGGAGCAGGAAGTAGTGCAATGCGCCGAGCGCGACCTTTTCCGCAACTTCTTCGGGATTGCCTACTGCGTCTTCACGGCCTTTGGATGCAATCTCTTTTAACGCGCTGTTCTTAAGCTCGGTAATAAGATCGTCCGCATCTACAACGGTACCTTCGCGGCTCTTCATCTTACCTTCCGGAAGGTTCACCATACCGTAAGCGAGGTGATATAAGCCGCTGTACCATTCGTAGCCGAGCTGCTTCATAATATAGAAAAGCACTTTAAAGTGATAAATTTGCTCGTTACCGACGACATAGATGAGCTTATCAAACGGCCATTCAGCGTGGCGGGTTATTGCAAGCCCGATATCCTGCGTGATGTATACGGATGTTCCGTCTCCGCGCAGAAGCAGTTTCTTTTCAAACCCGATCGATTTAAGGTCTATCCAAATGGAACCGTCTTCATCTTTATAGAAAATACCTTTCTTTAAGCCTTCCAGAATTTCGGCACGTCCCTTGCGGAATACATCGCTTTCAAAGAAAAGCTTATCAAACGAAACACCGGTGCGGTTATATGTTTGCTGAATACCCTGCAGCGCCCAGCCGTTCATCTTTTTCCACAGTTTTATCGTTTCAGGATCGCCTGCTTCCCATTTCCGCAGCATTTCTTGTGCTTGCTCTTCAGCTTCGGGATGGTCTTTGCTGTATTTGTGGAACTGCACATACATATCGCCGACGAACTTATCGGGCTTTATGCCTTCTTTTACGGGGTCGATACCGTTTCCGAAGAGCTGGTAGGCAAGCATCGATTTACAAATATGTACGCCGCGGTCGTTGATGATGTTGGTTTTGTATATATCCGCTCCGCTGAATTGTAAGATACGGGAAAGGCTTTCGCCGATGGCATCGTTACGCAGGTGTCCAAGGTGCAGCGGTTTGTTCGTGTTCGGGCTTGAAAACTCAACCATGATTTTTTTACCGGAGAGGGTAGTTGTTTTCCCGTAGTTCTCATTCCGATCAATAATAGTGTCGAGAATTTGAGCGGCGGTTTCTCCCTTGGGCAAAAAGACATTGATATACGGCCCTACCGCCTTTACTTCGCCTTTTCCCTTTAGAGAAGGATCTGCTTGCAGTTTGGGCAACAGCTCCGCCGCAATTTTAGCGGGAGCGGAACGCAGCGTTTTTGCAAAACTGAAAAGCGGAAAACCTAAATCTCCCAAATTCGGATCGGGCGGTGTTTCCATACCAATCCGTTCCGCAGTAACGGCTTCCGTTCCTTCGGGCAGCATCGATGTTAATGCACGTGCAATACTTTCTTTCCATAATAACCGTATATCGTTCATAATAACCTCACTCATGGGAGCTTCTAAAACGTTCGGCCTTAGAAACGCCCTTGTGTTTATGATTTAGGGAACCTCCGGAACTATCGGTCTTGAGAGGCTCCGTTCAGTATAAAAAATTCCAAGGCTTCGTGCAAGAGGGCGTTTGTATGGTAAAAAGTGTTAAATTTTACTTGCATTAAAAAAAAACTGTGTTATAATTGTTTCTATCTTTTGCAGGGAAGACGGCTGACCGTGTTTTTTTACGCGAAACAGCCTTTCAGCGGTCATCGTACCGCATCCCGCACTATAAGTTATAGGAGGCTTATATGTCCGTATTGAGTGTTACCAGTGAAATTAAAACACTGCGTAAAGTATTGCTTCATAGGCCTGGTGCCGAACTACTTCATTTAACTCCCGACACCTTAGACGAGTTGCTGTTTGACGACATTCCGTTCCTGAAAGTCGCACAGGCAGAACACGACGCCTTTGCCAAGATTTTGAGAGATAACGGAGCTGAAGTTCTGTACCTCGAAGACCTTGCCGCAGAAGCAATTAAAAAACCCGAAATTAGAACCAAGTTTATTGAGCAGTTTATCAACGAAAGCGGAGTTTATTCCGACAAATACAGAGAAATAGTTCGCGAACTGCTGACCAGCATCAAAGATAACAAACAGTTGATTTTAAAAACAATGGAAGGTATTGATATTAAAGAACTTAATGTCAAGGGAAACGTTTCATTGGTAGATTTCGTCGGCGATTCGGATTCGTCGATGGTTGTTAATCCCATGCCTAACTTGTATTTTACCCGTGATCCCTTCGCTACAATCGGAAACGGTGTAAGCTTGAATAGAATGTTCTCTGTTACCCGCAACCGCGAAACAATCTATGCCGAATACATTTTCAATCATCATCCCGATTATGCAGGCAAGGTTTCTAAGTTCTATGATCGTTACGATCCGCCTCACATTGAAGGCGGCGATATCCTCAATATAAGTGAAAAAGTTTTAGCTATCGGTATTTCTCAGCGTACCACTGCAAACGCTATCGACCTTATCGCAAAGAAGATTTTCTTTGACAGCGATTCAAAGATCGAAACAATCCTCGCGTTTGACATTCCGGTAAGTCGCGCATTTATGCACTTGGATACGGTATTCACACAGATCGATCACGACAAATTTACCATCCATCCCGGAATCCTCGGCCCGCTCCGCGTATTCACCATCACCAAAGGCGCTGCAAAAGGCGAGCTGAAGATCGTAGAAAATGATACGACACTCGAAAAGACACTTGCTCAGTACACCGGAACCGGACATGCAGAGCTTATTCAGTGTGCGGGAGGCGACAGGATCGCAGCAGCACGCGAGCAGTGGAACGACGGTTCGAACACGCTGTGTATCAGCCCCGGAACAATTGTTGTATACGAAAGAAACGACGTTACCAACGAGATCCTCACGAAGCACGGACTGAAGGTTCTGACAATGCCGAGCGCGGAACTTTCACGCGGCCGCGGCGGTCCCCGCTGTATGAGTATGCCGCTCGTACGCGATAACTAATCCGTACGCCGCTCCACAATACCGATATCGCCTTTTCCCGTTTATACCGGATATTAAAAGTGCGGTGTCGGTATGTTTTGTTTTTGTACTACAACTTGCACAACCAAAATCGCTGTGGTACAATCACAAGATGGGAAGCGTTTCCGTACGAATAGTATTGGAGGCGTTTCCCTTATTCTTTACTGCCTGCAAGAGAGCGGGCATCAATTTAGCGCTATGTATAACATAGCAAGGAGTTTTTATGGGTGTGAATCTTTTAGGACGAAGCTTCTTAAAATTATTGGATTTCAGCTCAGCAGAAATCAGGTATTTGTTGGATCTTTCAAAAGAATTAAAAAAATTGAAGATGACGCATACCCCGCACGATCACTTAAAAGGAAAAAACATCGTATTACTGTTTGAAAAAACCTCAACCCGTACACGCTGTTCTTTTGAAGTCGCCGCTATGGATTTAGGTATGGGTTCAACTTTCTTGGATCCGGCAAGCTCCCAGATGGGACATAAAGAGAGCATCGAAGACACCGCACGGGTTTTAGGCCGCATGTATGACGGTATCGAATACCGAGGATTCAGCCAAGAAATCGTTGAAAAATTGGCAAAATATGCGGGTGTTCCGGTTTGGAATGGCTTAACCAACGAATTCCATCCCACCCAGATGCTTGCAGACGTACTCACCGTTGAAGAGCATTTCGGTCATTTAAAAGGTATCAAACTGACGTTTGTCGGCGATGCACGCAACAACGTTGCCAATTCACTGATGGTTGTATGTGCTAAGATGGGTATGCACTTTACCGCATGCGGCCCCAAGGATCTGTTCCCTGCCGCCGACTTGGTAAAGACTGCTGAAGCGATTGCAAAGGAAACCGGTGCAACCATTACGCTTACCGATGATGTCGAAAAAGGCTGCAAAAATGCAGATGTATTGTATACCGACATTTGGGTATCGATGGGCGAACCCGACAGCGTATGGGAATCCCGCATTAAGCTGTTGAGCAAGTATCAGGTGAACAAGAAGATGATGGCTCTTGCCAACCACAATGCTATCTTCCTGCACTGCTTGCCTTCATTCCACGACTTGAATACGAAAGTCGGACGCGAAGTGAACGAGAAATTCGGTATTCCCGAAATGGAAGTAAGTAACGAAGTCTTTGAATCGGCACAGTCAAAGGTGTTCGATCAGGCTGAAAACCGAATGCATACCATTAAAGCGGTTATGTATGCAACCTTAAAGTAAAGCGAGCACACTACGGATATGAAAAAAGAAAGAATTGTTGTAGCGCTCGGCGGAAACGCACTTGGAAACAACCCGCAGGAGCAGCTTGCGTTAGTAAAAGAAACGGCAAAATCGATTGTCGCACTGGCCGAAAACGGCTACGAAATTGTTATCGGACACGGTAACGGACCGCAGGTCGGTATGATTAATTTGGCTATGGACTATGCCGCAAACGGGACCGCAGGCACTCCTGCAATGCCGTTTGCCGAATGCGGTGCGATGAGCCAAGGATACATCGGTTACCACCTGCAGCAGGCAATCGGCGACGAGCTGAAACGCCGGAATGTTAAACGCGAGGTTGTATGCCTTATCACTCAAGTTCTGGTGTCCGCAGATGATCCCGCGTTTACAAATCCCAGTAAGCCCATCGGTATGTTCTATACAAAAGAACAGGCCGACAAAATTAAAGCTGAAAAACCGGATCAGACATTCGTTGAGGATGCAGGTAGAGGCTACCGCCGCGTTGTTCCGTCACCGCAGCCGGTTGCAATCATCGAACGTCCCATTATCGAAGAACTGGTTGCCGCAGGGCACATCGTTATTACCGTCGGAGGCGGCGGTATTCCGGTTCTGCAAAAGGCAGACGGCTTACACGGCGTCGATGCGGTTATCGACAAAGATAAGTCTTGCGCAAAACTCGCTGCCGATGTTAAAGCCGATAAACTGGTTATCTTAACGGCGGTTGAGCAGGTTTGTATCAATTTCAACAAACCTAACCAGCAAGCTTTAAGCAAGCTGAACATTGCCGAAGCGGAAAAATACATCGCCGAAGGGCATTTTGCAAAGGGCAGTATGCTCCCCAAAGTGGAAGCATGTTTACAGTTTGTCCGCAACCACAAAGCAGGACAAGCGGTTATTACCTCGTTGGCAAATGCAGGCAATGCGCTGAAAGGCGGTAACAGTACGGTTATTACCGCTAACTAATCTATAGCGCTGCGGCTAAATATACCTCATTTACCGCAGCGCTTTCGGTTATCCCCGGTATTCCGGTTGGAGAGACGTTGTCTTTCCAGTCGGACATTGCATTGTATATCGTATAGATGCGTATATACGATGCAAACCGGTTTTTAAATAAATTGGAGGAAAAAAAATGGGAAAAGATAAAAAAAAGAGGGCATCCCTCTCTGCATTCTCAATTTTGTACATTATTTTGCTTGTGTTGGCGGTAATCACATGGATTATCCCCGACGTACAGAGCGCAACGCTCGGTACTATCGTTATGGCGTCATACAATGGATTTTCCAATGCGCTTGACGTTTGTTTCTTCGTATTAGTACTCGGCGGTTTCTTGGGTATCGTAACAAAAACCGGTGCGCTTAATGCAGGTATTACTCACCTTGTAAAAAAATTGAAGGGTAATGAGCTTATTCTTATTCCTATTCTGATGACACTGTTCTCAATCGGCGGTACAACGTATGGTATGGCCGAAGAAACGGTTGCTTTCTACGGACTGCTTGCCGCAACAATGGTTGCAGCCGGTTTTGATTCAGTCGTTGGCGCCGCTACGGTATTGCTCGGCGCAGGTGTAGGTGTTCTCGGCTCAACCGTAAACCCCTTTGCAACCGGTATCGCTATTGACAGTATCAACAAGAGTTTTGAAGAACTGGGTATTCAGAGCAGCGTAAACAACGGTATTGTTATTGCTTTGGGTATTGTTCTCTGGCTTTCTTCTCTCATCATTGCTTGTTCATTTGTTATGGCTTATGCAAAGAAAGTAAAGAGAGATAAGGGATCGACCATTCTTTCATTACAAGAACAAGAAATCATGAACGCGGAATTCTCAAAGAAAGATACGGATGTTGAAGTTGAATATACCGGAAAGATGAAACTTTCGATGGGCATCTTTGCATTCGGCTTCTTGGTAATGATTATTTCCGTTATTCCGTGGGATAAGTTCAATGTTACCGTATTCCAAGGTTGGTCTTCTTTCCTGACCGGTGCTGCAATCGGTGAATGGTGGTTCGGCGAACTGGGTATGTGGTTCTTTATCATCGGTTTGATTATTGCGTTTATCAATAGATTTACCGAAAACGAAATTGTTTCCGCATTTATGGAAGGCGCAAAGGATATTATGGGCGTTGTTCTGGTTATCGCTGTTGCTCGCGGTGCTTCCGTATTGATGGGCGAAACCGGTTTGGACAAGTACGTGCTTGAGCATGCTTCAAAAGCATTGGAAGGTTTACCGGCATTTGCATTTGCACCGCTTTCATACATCCTGTATGCATTGCTGTCCTTTGTTATTCCGTCAACCTCTGGTTTGGCAACCGTATCGATGCCGATTATGGGTCCGCTTGCACAGAACTTAGGCTATAACCCCGCTGTTATGGTTATGATTTTCTCGGCAGCATCCGGTATCCTGAACCTCTTTACCCCCACGAGCGGTGTTGTTATGGGCGGTCTTGCGAGCGCACGTATCGAATACAGCACTTGGCTCAAGTTTGTCGGCAAAATCCTTGCCGTACTGTTTATCGTCAACCTCGTCGTTCTTACGGTAGGTATGATGGTTCTTTAAAAAAGCGCTGCCTCGGCATAAAAGCTGAGGCAACAATTCTCTATTATATAAACTAAAGCAGCCTATTAATCTTTATGGGTTAATAGGCTGCTTTAGTTTAGTGTGTACGGTAAAGTTTTCGTTATACTTTTTTTACTGATGGGTATTCTTTTACCGTATCATGCAGTTGAATACTTTGAGATATGAAAACCGTTTTAACGGAAAAATAGAAAAAACGAAAACTGTCGCCATCCCCCGCCCTCTTGACTTAAACTTGAATTTAATTTGTATATATAGTAAGCAGATAGATGCTAAGATATTTTCCGCTAAAGCGTTGAGGGTTATAGGAGGTTGTTATGAACGAATTTAACGGCGTGGCCGATACGATGCTTATACCGATGGCAGCTCGGATTTATGCGTCTAAACATTTTCCTGAATATTTTTATGATAAAACCGCTTTGTCGCTGGAAGCAAAAATTCCGGCAGGAACATTTGAGCGGATTTGGAAATCGTCGTCAGAATATACGATGCTGGCTTCCGTCGCCCGTTATTATAACTTTGACGAGATGATAAAAGCCTTTGCAGCCAAGCATCAAAAATGCAATATCATCAACCTTGGCGCGGGGCTGGAAACGGCAGCATTCAGATTGGCGGAAGTCGATGTTCCTTTTTACGAAATAGATTTACCTGAAGTGATAGAACTGCGTAAAAATATTTTAAAATCGAAAGAAAACGAAACCCTTATCGGTGCAGATATTTTTACACTCGAATGGGCAAACGGCATTGATCTTTCCCTTCCGTCGTTGCTGATTGTGTCCGGTGTATTCCAGTATTTCCGCGAAGAAAAAGTGCTAACCTTTTTATCGGCGATTAAACAGCGCTTCCCCAAAGGTGAATTGATTTTTGATGCCACCAATTCGATCGGTATAAAATACGCCAATAAATATGTGCAAAAAACAGGGAACACTTCTGCACAGATGTATTTTTATGTGGATGACGGCGTGGCTTTTGCACAAAAATGCGGCATGCAACTGCTGGAACAGCGCTCTTTTTATACCGTTGCACGGAAAATGCTCAAGCGCAAATTAAAGCTGTATACCCGCATTGCAATGAAAGTGTGCGACGATGGCGGTAGAACCATTATTTTACATTTAAAGCTGAATTAAGCGGATATTCAGGACAATCGCCGGGAACCTCTAAAAATATCAGTTTTTAGAGATACCCTGCTATGTTTTACCACCGCGGGATATTGTAGGAAAAACTCTTAATCTTACTCTTGTTCAATTAAAAAAAGTATGCGATAATAATAGACAAATGGCTGTTAGTGTAAAACTCCCGGATATTTTACGCACTTATGCTCTGCGTTTTAATAGTCCATTTGTTGGGATTAGCGAATTAACCGATTATTTACGAAAGTATGCTCAAAGAAATATAGCCGAAAAGCCTGAATGCGCTTCTTTTATCGATATATCGGAAACAAGATTGTTAACAGAGCTCGAAGCTCTTGAGTTGGAAGGAAAAGTAGAGCTCATCGACGATAAACGGAAAGGTAAAATCGTTTTTGTTCCGTTCTATTTCCTTGATAAAGTAAGCCGGCAATATGAAACGATCCGTGAAAAACCGGAATTGCCGTTTCCGCTTGCCAGCTCAATACCGCAGAATTTTTCCAAGCGATTCCTTAGATATATCAGAATAAATACGGATTTTACCGACCTGCAGCCGGAAACGGGAAACGATACTTTTCTGTATCAGCTTATGTTTCCGGACGATACCCCTCCGCTTATATTCCCCGGTAATTTTTCTACCGATCAGATGCTTGATTTTGCAATTGCAAAATTGCGTTTTTTCTTTCAGAAAGATGAATTGAGGGATTTTATTCAAAAAAAATTGATAACGGCTAATCCCGGAAAAGAATATTCAATTAGAAAATTTATTCTTACGATTCAAGCCCATTCTTCAGAGGCGATGTATACCTTAAAAAAGTCGGGCGATGTCTACTTGTATTGGAGCTATCTTTGTTCCGTAGTAAAGCAGGAATTTTCCAAGAAAACCGAAAAAATGAGTGATGAAATCACCATTTTACAGGCCATTTTTATCATTGAATACCTCAATAACTATTACCGGAATAAGACACAGCAGTCTCTCCAGCGGGAAACGGCGCTAAAGAATCTCGATTTGGCTCTTCAAAAACCTCCTTATTATTTTAATAAGAACGCTATTGTTAATTTTAAAGATTCCCGCGGGGTACCGCTGCTCGGTCAATACAGTCAGCAGGATCTTGAAGATTATATACAGGAAAAAACAGCTTCGGACGGCGATGCCAATTTACCCGATCTTCTCAGCTTTAAAACACCTGACGGAGAACGGTACTACATCATGTTGGATAAAACCGTGCCGCTGATTATCTCGCTCGTAAATGATAACCGGAAGAAATTACGGGATGTTTGCTTAAAAAAATGGTACCAACAGTTGATCCGTTTTGAACAAACCGAGGCAATGCACACTGACTCTGCATTCAATCAGCTTTTAAAGACACTCTGTTCGGAATATGTGCCGATATTGTATGCATTGCTGGGTGCACCGTTTATCCCTATGCTGTCTGCCGATAAACGTATTACCGAACATCAGGCAGCAGAAATCAGAAGAATATTTTCCCGCGATCGGTTGTTGTCGTATATCGACTTATTTATGTTGAACAGACAAGAACTGTTAACCGACGCAAGAATTCTATTGCCTTTTTGGTATACAATTCCGATTATTTCTTCTATTATTGCTTTCTTTATGCGTCCTAAAAAAGCACGGCATACTACACGAAAGGGGAATTCCAAATCGGAAGCTCTGCCATCGCAATCGCAAATTACCAGTAAAAAAATTTCACCGCGGGAAATAGCAAGCGAGCTACAGGCAGAATTTATTCCTGCGAATAAAAGTTTACAGGACTGTATTATTGAACAGCTCGATCTATGGAATACGATTATCGATCCCGTAATTAGAAAGCAAAATGCCGACGATGTTAACGCCTTTATCCGCGACCAAGTAAAGATAGCGCATAGGACTCAATCGTTTTCAAAGCTAACCTCCGACCGTATCCGGAATTTAGCGGATGCGATTGTCAGTACGCCCGGTTTAGCGAAGGTAAAAAATAAAGCGGCGCTACGGCTTTACACGGAATACTATATATTATGGCTTGTGCTGCATTCCGTGTAATCAACAACCCCGACGCAAGCACCGGGGTATTAAACTCTCCGCACGAATAAAAAGATAGGCATAATTCTATTGCCGTTTTGTAAATATCATCTGTTCGATGGTGTTCTTTTTTTGTATCTTAATGATATAGAAATAGATAATTACCGTATGCGGTAAAAAGTAAATTTATGGAGGAAATTAGTATGGCTATACTACATTTAAATCAAGACAATTTTGATAAGACAATCAATGCTGCGGAAACGGCATTGGTAGATTTCTGGGCGCCGTGGTGCGGACCTTGTAAAATGCTCGGTCCTGTTTTTGAAGAAGCGGAAAAAGATGCAAACGGCAAAGCAACCTTTGCAAAGGTTAATGTTGATGAACAGCAAGACCTGGCAGTCAGATTCGGCGTTACCAGTATTCCGACGCTCATTCTTTTCAAAAACGGACAGGAAGTAAAGCGCTCTCTCGGATTTATCGATAAATCCAAGATACTGGCACTACTCTAAAAAGCATAAAAGAAAGCAATTTTATAAAATAATGTAATGCCGGCATGTTTCGTCTGCGGAATAGCCCGTCTGCCGAACAGCCGGTTTGAGATATGAAACCTTGTGAAAAAAGCTCACCTTTAGAGGTTTTCAATCACCTTATATATCCGTTTTAACGAAAGTGTTTTTTTTGTTTCCGGCGACACGGCTGCGATAATACCGCAGAAGAGAGCTTCTCCTTCTTCGGGCATATCGAATGTCCGGGGCGTAAGCATAAGGCTGCGTGCCAAGGCAGCTTCGATGGAGCTTCCGATGATTGAATGGAATGCACCTATCATTCCCGCATCGCTGATATAGCCGGTACCGCCCGCGAGGATACGTTCATCGGCGGTTTGCGTATGGGTATGAGAACCGAATACACAGGAAACACGCCCGTCAAGATAATAGGCAAGAGCTTCTTTTTCTTGTACCGATTCCGCATGAAAATCAACCATCACTATTCCGTCAGGCACCGTTCCGTCAGTGTGTTCCGGCAATAAACGGTCAGCCGTTTGGAAGGGACAATCGATCGGCCGCATATTTTCTCTTCCTTGTACATTCAGCACCGTTAATGTGCCCCGCGGTTTACGGACTGTAATAATACCGCTTCCCGGTACGAACGGATAATTTGCAGGGCGCAATATCCGCGCTTCTTGCCCGAAAGTATCTCTAAGGTCAAAACGCTCCATACTGTGATTCCCGCCGGTAATAACATCAACCCCGGCGGCAAATAATCGGGCTGCTTGCTCCGGCTCTATTCCCGAGCCCTTTGCAGCGTTTTCTCCGTTCACTATGATAAAGTCAGGATTTTCTTCTTTTATCAGCTCCGGTATAACCCGTACTGCAACATCAACACCCCACGCTCCGCAAATATCACCGCCGAAAAAAAGAATTAATGCATCCATCTTTCCGCTGCACCCGCTACCGCTTAAACACTTCGTAGACTTTTTTAAGGGCGGCAACAAGGGCGTCGATGTCTTCCTGCGTGTTGTAGATACCGAGGCTTGCGCGGCAGCAGGAGTGAATTCCCATGTACTCCATCAACGGCTGAGTGCAGTGGTGTCCGCTTCTGACCATAACTCCCTGTTCATCCAAGATGTACGACGTGTCATGTGAATGCACATCCTTTACGTTAAAAGCAACCGTCGGCACCCGCCGATGCGCATGGGTGTAATACACATCCACAAAATCAAGCCCCTGCAGCGCGGCGATGAGTTTTTGGTGCAGCCCTTCAACGTAGGTATGTACGGCATCGAGCCCTAAGCCTTTGAGAAAATCGAGACTTAGTTTAATCGAATGGATTGCCGCGGTATCGAGGGTGCCGCCTTCGTACTTGGCGCCGCCCGCTTTAAACTCGCTTACCTGCTCACCGACGAACTCGATCATACTGCCGCCGTAAAGGAAGGGAGACATTTTATCGATAAGGGCACGCTTTGCATACAGCACCCCGGCGCCGAACTCCGCATAGATTTTATGCCCCGAAAACGCAAGGAAGTCGCAATCCCACACGGCAACATCATGAGGATAGTGCGCAATGGACTGTGCCGCATCGATAACCGCAACGGCGCCGTGTTTATGCGCTTCCGCAATAATGTCCTGCACGGGGAATACAACGCCGGTGGTGTTTACGGCGGCAGTTACCGCAACAATCTTGGTACGGCTGCCGAGCAGGGCTTTAAAACCTTCCATATCGAAGTTTCCGTTTTCGTCCAAGTACACATACCGCAATGCCGCGCCGGTTTTCCGCGCTACAAATTGCCACGGGATCAGGTTTGCGTGATGGTTGGCAATGGAAATAATGATTTCGTCGCCGGCATGGAGCTGCTCCAGCCCGTAGCAGTACGCAATGATATTGAGCGATTCGGTAGCGTTCTTGGTAAAGATCACTTCGCCGGAAGAATCGGCGCCGATAAAGTTGCCGACAGCCATACGGGCAGCCTCAATTAATGCGGAAGATTCTATCGCAAGCGTATGCGAACCCCGTCCTGCATTCCCGTTGCTACGGGTGTAGTAATCCTGTATTCCGTCAAGCACCGCCTGCGGACGCT
Organism: Treponema vincentii F0403; assembly: GCF_000412995.1. Classification (NCBI taxonomy): domain Bacteria; kingdom Pseudomonadati; phylum Spirochaetota; class Spirochaetia; order Treponematales; family Treponemataceae; genus Treponema; species Treponema vincentii. The sequence continues at coordinate 61,230 of NZ_KE332513.1, forward strand.
GCGCTGTTGCGGCGGCATCTAAATAATGGATATTTCTATTCTGTAATAGCGGGAAATACTGTTTATACATAGGTTATTCCTTTGAGGGTAAACACATCAGATGTTTTGTTATATTCCCCGCAAAATAAGAGGCTGTTCAACCAGAATTTCGCCGCTTTGCGGCTCAAATGGTTGCCCCGCCTCTTATTTTGCGATATTTAATTTACTCATCTGATGTGTTTACCCGTCCTGTTTCTAAAAATAAGGTGCGAAATTTTAGATAAAATTTCGCACATAAGGAAAGCAACCGCTTTAAATATTTCGGAAGCGGTTGCCCTGCTATTCTTCATCTGTTTCAGCCGATGCGGAAAGACGTGCGTCAAATTCTGCGTTCAGTCTGTTCCGCACCGTTTCGTCGGGGATAGCGTTGAACACCGGGCGGAAGGCGGAGTCGATAATCAGCTTTTTAGCACTCAGTTCGTCGAAGCCGCGGCTCATTAAATAGTAGAGTTTTTCTGCGTCGATGGCGGAAAAGCTCGCGGCGTGTTCCCCGATAACGTCATCTTCATCGCAGAAGATGGTCGGGATGCTGGCGGCAACGGCGTTTTTATCCAGCATAATGCTGTTATCCGCAAAACGGGCAACGGAAGCGGAGCAGCCCTTGTTGAGGAAAATGTTGCCGCGGAACATTTTATGCGCTTCGTTTTTCAGCGCGCCGCGGGCTTTGATTTCCGACAGGGTATTTTTTCCGTTGATAATCAGATTATGTTCAATATCCATCCGCCGCGCTTTGTCGGTAAAATAAAGCGGATAAACGAATACTTCCGAATTATCGTTTTGGATATACGACGAATACGACGCTCCCGTTTTTTGCGCACCGAGCTGTATGTCGTGCACGGTTATCCGCGCCGCTTCCCCCACGTCCATCCGCACCGTTTCAAAGCTGAGCGCAGAGTCGGCAAAGTTTTGAATTTTGATAATTTCAACCTGTGCATGGCTGCCGACGCTGATACTGATCAGCCCGTTCCGGTACGATTGCACCTCCGTGGATTTGGGATCGGTGTCAAAATAGAGAATGAGCCGCGCCGCTGCGTTATTAGCTATGTCGATATAGCTCTGGTCGAACAGCACCGGATGTTCGGCATCTACCGAAAACCGCACAAAGAAGTCCTGCAAGGCGCCGGCGGCAGCATCGATTTTGAGGTAAAAACCGCTGTTCCGCTTTACCTGCACTTCATCGGTAAAGTGCTTGCCGAGTCCGCAATTTTTTTCGCGCGGAGATTTTTCTACATTGAATATCCGTGCCTGCTGTTCCGCAGGGCATGTTTTAAGAAAGTCTGCAATCGGCATATACTGAGCCGCCGGAGCTTCGGTATGAAAGAACATGCCGGTAAACGGAGCCGACGGCACATCCTGTATATGATAATCGAGCCGTTTAAAATAGTTTTCGTTTCTCATCAGCCTATCGTCCCCTCCAGCTCAATAGAAATAAGGTTATTCAGCTCAACGGCATACTCAAGCGGAAGTTCTTTAGAGATCGGTTCGACAAAGCCTTTGATGATGAGCGATTTAGCCGTCGCTTCGTCAAGTCCGCGCTGCATCAGGTAAAAGACCATAGAATCGCTGATGCGTCCGATCTTTGCTTCGTGTCCGATGTCGGCATCGTCGGTATGGCTTTCGATAATCGGGATGGTGTCGGTGCGGGACTCGTTATCCAGCATCAGCGATTCGCATTCGGCGAGTGCCTTAGCGCCGGTTGCATCCTTGCCGATAACCAGCAGACCGCGGTAGTTGGACTCGCCGCCGTTTTTCGCAATAGAGCGCGAGTGCATTTCCGACACGGTGTTCTTGCCGATATGGACGGTTTTAGTACCGGTGTCGAGACACTGCCCCGCGGAAGCGAAGGTAACACCGGTAAACTCGGAGCGCGAGCGGTCGCCCTTCAAAATGCTCATCGGGTACAGCATGGTTACGCGCGAGCCGAACGAGCCGGAGACCCATTCGATAGCGCCGTCTTCTTCCACGATTGCCCGCTTGGTATTCAGGTTGTAGAGGTTACGCGACCAGTTTTCGATGGTGGAATAGCGCATGGTCGCCTTTTTGCCGACGTACAGTTCGACGGCGCCGGCATGGAGCGCGTTTTTATAGTATTTAGGCGCGCTGCATCCTTCGATAAAATGAAGATAGGCTCCTTCATCCACGATGATGAGTGTATGCTCAAACTGACCCGACTGGTTTGCATTCAGTCTAAAGTAGGATTGCAGCGGCAGTTCAACCTTGACACCCTTGGGTACATACACAAATGAACCGCCCGACCACACTGCGCCGTGCAGAGCCGCAAACTTATGATCGTCCGGTTTTATCAGCTGCATAAAATGTTCGCGGACAATATCCCCGTACTGCAGCACCGCCGTTTCCATATCGAGGTACACAACCCCTTGGTCGGCAAGGTTTTTCTGCAAGCTGTGATACACCACCTCGGAGTCATACTGAGCGCCGACACCTGCCAGCGAGGTTTGCTCCGCCTTGGGAATGCCGAGCCGGTCAAAGGTCTGCTTAATCTCCTCCGGTACCTGATCCCAATCGGTGGCAAGCGGTTTTTCGTCCGACACAATATAATGGATAATCTCTTGAATATTGAGGTCTGAAATGTCGGCGCCCCAATCCGGCATCGGGCGTTCAAAGAAATACTGCAGCGATTGCAGCCTCAGGTCGAGCATCCACTTGGGTTCAAGCTTGCGGGCTGAAATCTTCCGTACTACCTCTTCGTTCAGTCCCATCCCGGTGGAATAGCTATAATCGATACTGTCTTTTATATCGTAAATGCCGCGTTCGATGTCGGAAACAAAGGTGCGCTTCCGGTTTTGGAACAGCGGCGAGCGGGAATCTCTAAAGTCGTTACTCATACCGGCTCCTACATCCCCGCATATCCGTGCTTTTGAATATGCTCTACCAATTCGATGCCGCCGCTTTTTACCAGCGATCCGTTGATTAATACGTGCACATGATCGGGCTTGAGATAGTCGAGTACCTTGCTGTGGTGCGTGATGATCAAAATCCCCATATCCGGCGTTTTGAGTTTTGCAACGCCTTCAAATACGGTCTTTGTCGCGTCGACATCCAATCCCGAATCCGTTTCGTCCAAAATAGCGAGCTTAGGCCGCAGCACTGCGAGCTGGAGAATTTCGTTCTTTTTCTTTTCCCCGCCGGAAAAGCCGACGTTCAAACTGCGCTCGATATATTCGGGATTGATGCTGAGCGTTTCCATCAAGCGGAGCAGCTCCTTGTGAAAGGTAAGCGCCGGTATCTTTTTACCGGTTACCGCTTCCTTTGCCGCGCGGAGAAACTCTTCAACCTTTAAGCCGGGGATTTCTTCAGGATTTTGAAATGAAAGGAAGATACCTTTCCGCGCGCGCTCAAAAACAGGCAAGTCATTAATCAAGGTTCCTTCAAAAAAGATCGAGCCTCGGTCAATTTGAAAGACAGGGTTACCGGTAATCGCAGCGGCAAGCGTCGACTTGCCCGCTCCGTTCGGTCCCATAACGACATGTATCTCACCGGCATTGATGGTAAGATTAAGATTATGCAAAATCGGCTTTTCATTCACCGAAAGATGTAAGTTTTCTATATGTAATAGCGGTTCCATCTGCAACTCCTATAAAAAGTCAAGAAGAAAATATCAAGTTTCGATTGACTCTGTGTGAAATTTGTAATGGTATATTATAGCGACTTGCAAAAACCGTTACAAGACTTCAGCTCTAGCAGGAAATACAAAAAACCGGTATTTTTGTCGGCAGGAGGACGATATGATAACTCATAAATATTTAAGAAAGATACTGCCGCTTTTTATGTTGGGCATTATGCTTACCGCCTGCACAACTACCGGTCAAGTTAAGCAGAAACATGAATTACCGAATTCGGTATTACCGGTATTAATAGAACATCCCGAACGTTTTTTTTGGGAGATTAGAGGCAATAAAGGTTCGGTCTATGTGCTTGGGACTGTTCATGTTGCCGATAAAAGTTTTTACCCTCTGCAAAAGAACGTGCTGGATGCATTTGATAAAGCCGACCGGCTGGTAAGTGAGCTTGGCGGTATGCCGGAGATGGAAGCGTTTGTCGGAGAAATGCAAAGTGTCATTATAAAAAATATGAATGCCGATCCTAAAAAGAGTCTACTCAATGTTTTATCTGAAGACGATCTTGCCTTTCTATACGAAACAATCGGCGATGATACGGTACACCAGCTTGCACTTTTTAATCCGTGGATTTTAAATACGGTATTGGCTCAGTTTTTAATGAGTAAAATAGGACTGAACGCGGGAGACGGTATCGATATGTATCTAATACAGCGGGCAGAAAATAAAAAAATTGAAGCGCTTGATACCGCTCAGCAGCAAATTGCGGTGCTTTCATACGGAACTTTTGACGATCAGCTTGCAATGTTAAAAGATTCTATACAAGCACTGCGGGATATCGATGCAAACAGGGAAGAAATGCATAAAGTTCGAGACCTTTACCTGAGTAATAATCGGAAAGAACTTTCAGCCATGCTTGTCGACTTACTTTTTGAAGTTCCGTCTTCTTTCTCCGAAAAAAAAACGCAAGCCTATATCGACACGCTGTTAACGGATCGGAACCGGATATGGGCGCAGAAATTCGGCGAATACCTGCGCGAAGGCGGTAACACATTTGTCTTTGCAGGTACCGCGCACTTCCTTGGAAAATCAAGCGTATTTGAAATCATGCGGCAGAAGAACATGCTTAAATAAGGGGGTACCCTGCAGGGCGGTTTATTCCGCCTTGCCGAATCCGTACTCATCCTGATCGGGAGGGGTATACCAATCGACGGCAAACCAGAGACCGGGGTCGGCAAGGTCTTGTGCAATTTGTCCGAGCGCGACCTTTGCCGTCGTTTCCGCAATAAGATAGCGTTTGCCGTTATGGGTAAAGCGGGCTCCGTCTCCGGGGCAGTCTACAGCGGCGACCGCGTGCTTTTGCTCGGGAGCAATCATCAAAATCGAATCGATATTAAAATGCTGCAAGATCACAGACATCAGCAAGGCACGGCTGTCGCAGTCGCCGCTTTGGCCGGTGCATACCGACGGTATATTGAGAAAGTCCGCACCGTTTTCGTCCCTCGTGTACGTAAAGCCCTGCATCCATTCAAGCAAAGATGCCGCGATTGTCTCTGCAGCCGGCATTTTCCCTTCTTGGCCGACTTCGATTAACTCTTTTTCCAACATCAATGAAAGATGACGGCAGCGGGCAATGCTGTCGCGGTAAATCATCCGGTAATAGCGCTGCCATGCTTTTTGCTGCAGCGGAGAATTGAGGTATCGTGTCAGCAATGCGAACTCTCGGTCTATGACCGCCTGATTCGCTTCGGAATCGGAGCGGTCAAAATGTACGGAAAGCTTTTTTCCGTTAAAGAGTACTTCTTTTTTTATCGTTCCCTCTTTGGGATATACCGCCTGAATCATCGGACCGGGTTCAAAGAAGGATTGCCTACCGGTAAATACGGCATCCAAGCTGGAAATCATCATCGGCTCATATTCCTGCGCCTTTTCCGCCTGCGTTGTCGTTAAGATAACCAGCCAGCCGCTTTGTTCGGCAAGCGGCTGCACCAAAAGCCAGCCTGCCTGCTTTTGGTTTTGCTGCGTAAACTGAAGATTGGCGACAAGCGCAGGATTTCCCTGCATCAAAAACTGTATCGCTTTTTTTTGCGCTTTCAGCTGAGAAAAAATATGATCCGCCGCAGCCGCTACCGTGCCGAACTGCTGATACGGGTAGAGCGCAACCTGCAAGCCGACAGGAATAATCGTATTTTGATACACATAGCGTGCATTTTCCCGGGAATTGACAAGGCGGAATCCTTCCGGTAAATCAAGCGTATAACCTAACGATGGATTACCAATCAGCTCCGCCCTAAGCGGATAACCGATACCAAAGATCAGAAGAATTAAACATAAAAAGTGCTGAATTTTTTTCCGTTTCATCCTATACTCTCCGTATGCACGATACACAACAAGCTATTGTAAAGAAATCCATTCCGATTGTATACGAGGACGAAGCTCTTTGTATCGTTAATAAGCCCTACGGTATTCCGGTACAGGGCGGCGCTCATGTTTCGATATGCCTCACTGAAATTTTAAGCAAGCAGCTCGGCTCTGAAATATTTCCCGTGCACCGGTTGGATAAAGAAACGTCCGGCCTGTTGGTAACTGCAAAAAGCGCCGATGCAGCCCGCTCGTGCCGCGCTTTGTTTGAATCTCAAGCTGTTGAAAAAGAATACCTTGCATTATGCTTCGGCGGTTTTGAACCTTCTGCACACAAGAAACCGGTTAAAAAGCTTCCGCCGGAGGGCATTATCGATACGCCGATTGTAGAAAACGGTAGTCCAAAGCCGGCCTCAAGCGCGTATAAGCTTCTCGCAAGTACGGATGCCTATAGCCTGTTTTCCGTTCGGCTGCATACCGGCAGGATGCATCAAATCCGTATCCACCTTGCCGGTATCGGCTATCCGATTATCGGCGACGACAAGCACGGAAACTTTGCCCTTAATAAGCAGCTTTGGAAAACAGCCCGCATCAAAAAACTCCAGCTGTGCGCCTATCGCCTGATGTTCCCCATCGGCGGCAAAAAACGTCTTTTTACCGTACCGGCGCCGGAGCATATACAAGCGGCGATTGATGTGCTGATACCGGAGGGCAATTTTGTATCTGTCCATCCATAAATGTTTTGATACGTCGAGAATTTTCAGCCTACCCTATTTTAATCGGATAAAAGCGAGTATTTGACAGCACCCTCAATATTGACAATCGGACAAAGATATATAACTATGTCGATATGAAGGTTTATATGAAATCAAAAAAAGTTCCGTATATCGGGCTGCTGTGTTCCGTTCTTTTCCTCTGCGTTGCCTGTAAGGATAACGCCTTTATACGGCGGATGCAGGACATGGAGATGGGCGTCAAAAATCCCTCTTCTATAGAAGAATTGCAATCGGCCATACAAAAATATCAGGGAAAGATCAACGACATTCTTACGATGGAACAGCGGATCGGCATTTGGTATAAAATTCTCGGCCGCCGGTACATGGATAAAAAGATGTACAAAAAAGCGCTCGAAGCCTTCCGCAGCGCATTGGAATACTTTCCCGAAAATCAGCATGTGTTTTATCAAATCGGCGTATGCGCCGCCATCATAGCAAAAAGCACCCTCGATTACCCGAATATGGGCCTTGACGAACGGCAGGCATACTTTGATCTGTCGGTCTCCGCCTATAAACGCGCCGTGGAGCTTGACCCAACCTATACGCGGGCGGTGTATGCACTGTCCGTGCTCTATGTCTTTGAATTGAACCGTCCGGAAGATGCCATTACGATTATGGAACCGGTGGCCGCCCGCGAGAAAAAACCGCTTGACTCCCTCTTCATTTTGGGGCGCGCCTATTATATGACCGGTCAATACGAAAAAGCGATTGCAGCCTACGACCGTATTATCAAAACGAGCGGAAGCGCCGAACAGCGTGCCGATGCCGAACGGAATAAGGCTTTTGTAGAAAATGCACGGCGCTAAGGCTTTGACGGCAGAATGCGCGGAAAGTAAATACGGCAGGGCATCTCTAAAAATCTAACCGAGTTTTTAGAGGATCCCGGGAAGTAACAGGATTCTACATATACGTTGATGAACACAACAACCGATTCCGAAAAGCGGAAACTCTACATAGCACTCTCTTATTGCTCTTTTCTCAAAGGCAGCGAACGGCTTTTGCTTGCCCGCACGCTTGACACTTTGCAAGCACTTACAGTAAGTTCAATAGACACGTTGAGCCGGATCGTGCAGCGGAGCTTCCGTACGCGCAGCTACAAGCCCGAACTGCTTGAACAGGCGGTGGAAAAGGCCGAGTCGCTGATGAAGTATTGCCGAATCAACATGACGTTTTACGACGATGCCGACTTTCCTCCCCTACTGCGGGAGATTCCCGATGCGCCTTTTTTGCTGTACTACCGCGGCGTTTTGCCGAAAGCGGATACGCCCGCTGCGGCGATTGTCGGTACCCGCCGCCCGACAGGGAACGGCATTAAGGCTGCGCTGCAGCTAGGTACCGAATGCGGACACGCGGGCATTCCCGTTATTTCGGGATTGGCACGGGGAATCGACACCTTCGCGCATCGGGGAGCATTGGAAGGCGGCGGGCTTACGACGGCGGTGCTGGCCTGCGGGCTTGACCGGCTGTACCCGCAGAGCAATGCGCGGCTTGCAGGCAGAATCCTCGAAACGGGCGGCTGTATCCTCAGCGAATATGCGCCCGGAGAACCGCCCCTCGCGTACCGCTTCCCGCAGCGTAACCGGCTGATTTCGGGATTAGCCCGCGCAACCGTTGTTATCGAAGCGCCGGCAAAATCGGGGGCGCTTATTACTGCAGACTTTGCCCTCGAACAAGGACGCGACGTATGTATACACGGCGGGATGACGGATTCCGTACAGAATACCGGCTGCAAAAAGCTCGCTGAAGACGGGGCTATTCCGGTAGAACATGCCGGCGACCTTTTGCGCGAATGGGCGCATCCGGCTTTGCAGTATTTACAGAGAGAACAGCGCATACAACTACCTTTGTTTGAGAAAGGAGCACCATAACATGGCGAAAAAAACCGCAACAAAAGCAACATCAAAAGCAAAAAAAACGAACTTGATTATCGTAGAATCTCCGGCGAAAGCAAAAACGATTGAAAAGTATTTAGGCAGCGGCTATACGGTTAAAGCTTCGATGGGACACCTGATCGATCTGCCCAAGTCCCGTATTGCAATCGATATTGAACACGGCTTTCAGCCCGAATATATCACGGTACGCGGTAGAGCCAAGCTGTTAAAAGAGCTGCAGCAGGATGCAAAAAACGCCAAGCATGTCTTTCTCGCAAGTGATAATGACCGCGAAGGGGAGGCTATCGCCTATCACCTCTGCAATGCAATACGGGAAAAATGCGAAGATGTCCCGATAAACCGCATCGTTTTTAACGAGATTACCCCGCAGGCAATTAAAACCGCCGTGCAGAATCCTATGGATATCGACGAGTCAAAAGTCAACGCTCAAAAAGCCCGCCGCGTACTCGACCGGCTTGTCGGCTATAACCTTTCTCCTCTTCTCTGGCAAAAGGTAAAGAACGGGCTTTCCGCAGGGCGGGTACAGTCGGTTGCGCTGCGCCTTATCTGCGAACGGGAAGTGGAAAGTTTTATCCCCGAAGAATTTTGGACGCTTGAAGGCTCTTTTAAAAAAGGCAAAACAGCCTTTAACGCCCAGCTTGCTCTCTATAAAGGAGAAAAACCTACGCTGAAAAACGAGCGGGAGGTACAGGCCATCATCGATGTATTGCACGGGAAGGAGGCGGCGGTTACCGATGTCAAAAGCACCCAAAAGACCATCCATCCTAAGCCCCCGTTTACAACCTCCACGATGCAGCAAACCGCGGCAAACAGGCTCGGCTTTACCTCCCGTAAAACGATGCAGATTGCACAGCAGCTGTATGAAGGTATCGCCGTCGGCTCGAGCCGCGTCGGTTTAATCACCTATATGCGTACCGACTCGGTGCGTATATCCGATGTCGCCCTTGCGGAGGTGCGTAAGTGGATCGGCGAGCAGCATCCCGCCTTTTTGCCTGAAAAACCGAATTTCTACACCGTCGGCGCAAAAGCACAGGATGCCCACGAAGGTATCCGCCCCACATACTGCAATTATACGCCCGATTATCTAAAGGACTACCTGAACCGCGACCAGTTACGCCTGTACACCCTTATCTGGGAACGCTTTACCGCGAGCCAGATGACCGGCGCAAAGACGGAAACGCTCAGCTATGAAATTTCCGCCGGTGATGCGGTTTTTAGGACGGCTTCTACAAAGGTAACGGACAAGGGCTTTTACGCCGTGCTGAATCTGCTCCTTTCAAAAGAAGAGAAAGGCAAAACCTTACCGGTATTAAAAACCGGCGATACCCTGACGGTGGACAGCCTTACGCCCGAACAGCACTTTACGCAGGGGCCGGCTCGCTATACCGACGCGAGTATCGTTAAGATGTTGGAACAAAAAGGCATCGGACGCCCGTCGACTTATGCGCCGATTATTTCGGTGCTGCTCGACCGCTATTACGTCAGCCGCTCCAATAAGCAGCTCGTTCCCACCCAGCTCGGCAGAATGATCAACGATATTTTGGTGGAGAACTTCAACGATGTTATTGATGTCAACTTTACCGCCGGTATGGAACAGAAATTGGACGAAATAGAAGAACACAATGCCGATTGGTCAAAGATTATCGGCTCCTTCTATACCCCGTTTATCACGCAGGTAGATTCGGTGATGGCTCATTTAGGCAGTTTGAAAGGAAGCCTCGACGAACCGACCAACTTTACCTGCGAAAAGTGCGGCAAGCGGATGATGAAAAAGCTCTGCCGCTTCGGTTTTTTCTTGGCATGTGAAGGCTTTCCCGAATGCCGCAATACAAAATCCATTCCGCTGGCAAAATGTCCGCGGCCGGGATGCGGCGGCGACATCGTATCCCGACGGGCAAAAGGACGGGGAAAAGAATTCTTCGGCTGTACAAACTTTCCGAAATGCAATTTTATCTCTCACTTTAAGCCGATTAACGCAATATGTCCGAAATGCGGCTGGTTCTTGGTAGAAAAATACGACAAAAAGAACGGCAGCTATAAGGCCTGCGTAAACCCCGACTGCGATTACCTGCACAGCATTGTCGAAGGTGTGGAAGACCGGGATATCGAATAGCCGATGGAGCAGGTCTTTGAGGACTACCTCGCCTACAGCGCGGGTGTGAGGCACTTTTCCGAAAAAACGATTGAAGCGTACCGGAACGACCTCAAGCTTTTTTCAGCATGGCTTGCAGAAAATGAACTACCCTTTACCGAAGTTTCGAAAGTGCAGGTACGCATCTTTGTCGCAGACCTCGGTAACCGGCATTTTGCTCCGGCAAGCGTCAACCGTATCCTGTCTTGCGTGCGGGGACTGTACCGCTATGCCCTGCAGAAAGGCCTGTGCACGACAAACCCCGCCGCGCTTATCCGCAACCTCAAACAACCGGACAAGCTGCCCCGCTTCCTCTTCCCTGACGAAGCGGAACGCTTCTGCGAATTTCCCAAAGAAGCGGGAATTTTATGGTATGCCCGCGATGCAGCGCTCTTTTCTTCGCTCTACTCCACCGGATGCCGTGCGGCAGAGCTGCAGGGGCTCAAAATAACGGATTTAAAGGGTGAGTGCCGCTGGGCAATCGTGCGGGGAAAGGGCAGCAAAGAGCGTAAGGTGTTTTTTGCGGATTTTGCTCAAGAAGCGGTGCAGCGGTATTTGACGGAACGGGCGGAATTGATTGCCTATCTAAAAGAACAGGACGGCTTAAAGACGCCTGTTGCGGAAGAGGCTCTTTTTTTAAACTGCCGCGGCGGGGCGCTTACGACACAGGGCATACGCTACATCATCGATCGGTATACCGCCCTGCTTCCGAACTATAAAAAGCTTACGCCGCACGCATTCCGGCATAGTTTTGCCTCCATGTTTATCACGCGGGGTGCGGATATACGGGTTGTGCAAGAACTGTTGGGGCACAGCAATATCGCAACCACGCAGCGGTACACGCATATCACGGCAGCCCAGCTCCAAGACCTGTACCACAAAGCCCACCCGCATGGGTAATTCATAATTTTTAATTAAGAATTAGCGAAGAATTTTCCGCATTTTTCCGGCCATTTTTGCATCCGTGCTTTATATAAAGGGTATGGAGGCGTAAATGGAAAACACCTATACCTTAACCCTTAAAAACGATTATTTATTCAAGCTTCTGCTCGGCTCGGAAGAAAACAAAGCCTGCTTGCAGGACTTTCTTGAATGCGTACTGGACATGCCCGCCGGTATGATTACCGACCTTGAATTACTGGACAAAGAACTTAGTAAAGATGAGATAACCGATAAGACCGGCATTCTCGATGTTAAGCTCCGCCTAAAAGACGGAACAACAATCGATATTGAAATTCAAAACTCGTGGTCCACCGAATTTATTCCCCGTACATTGTTCTATTGGGCTAAAATGTACATTGAAGGCTTCAAAGAAGGTGAACCGTATACCAGTCTTACAAGATGCATCGCTATTAATCTGATCTCCCAAGGATTTAAGCTCAATAGTGAGGTGCACTCTGCCTATCGCATACTGGAACAACAAACTTATCAACAGCTCACTGATTTATTAGAGATACACTTTCTGAACTTGGCGGCAGTAAAAGGGACTAAGATACGGCAAGCTATCACTACCAAAAAGCAGGAAAAACTGTTAAACTGGTTGCGGTTTATAGAAACGGACGATAAGGAGGAGAGAGCCATGTTAGCGACAACTTCACCGATATTACAAATGTTGAATGAGAAAATCGATGTTCTCAGCTTGAATCCTGAAGAACGGAAGCTGTATGAATCAAGAATGAAGCTGAAAAGCGACATAGCAACCATTTCTGAAGTGCAGTTCAAAGCAGGAGCCGAATGGGGTCTTGCGGAAGGTAAAACGCTTGGCCTCGCAGAAGGAGAAGCCCGCGGTCGCTCAGAGGGTTCCCGCCAAGCAAAGCTCGAAACGGCAAAAACGATGCTTAGTATGGGCTATCCGCAGGCCGATATTTGCAAAATTACAGGACTATCTAAAGCAGAAATTGAGGCCATAAAATAAATTTGTTCTTTATTTTGTGAGGATACTAAAAAACAATCTGATGCGATTACCTTCCTTTTATGTGAAATTTTTCCTAAAATTTCACACTTTTTTCTCCCTGCAGCAGCCTTAATCGATAACGACAGAACCTTGCCGGAGTACGCGGGGTGTGCCGGACGTTAAATCGACCAGCGTAGAAGGGAGCCCCTCAAGATTACCGCCGTCAACAACTAACCCGACAGAATCTTCAAACTCTTTACAGATGGTCTTTATATCGGTAAGCGGAGGAGTTCCCGAACGGTTGACGCTTGTCGAATACACCGCGTCGCCTGCAGCAGCAACGACACTCCGCAGCCATTCATCCGCAGGGCACCGAAAGGCCTGTGTCCCCTGCCCTTTTAACGGCACAATGAGAGTCAGCGGTGCAGGCCACAGATTCAAGATATGTTCGGGAATTTTTAGTTCGGTATAGCGGTAAATATCCGCAGGTTCGGCAATAAGGGCGATAAACGGCTTATTTTCTTCTCTTCCTTTAATGCGGGCAATTGATTCCGCAGTTTTTCCGATCAAACCGGAAAATCCGTAAATCGTATCGGTTGGGATAATGATAACATTACCCTTCTTGAGTTCCGCTGCAGCAGCGGCTGCCGAATTAGGAGATTTTTTTTGAATACGCATTTTTTCTACTCATAATCATTTCGCACATAATCACAATAATGCTCATCGAAACAGCGATTGTTTTACAAACGGCATCCGGCACATAGCGGGGTGCTTCGATCAGATAGGCAACACCGGCATCGTCGGTACGCTCTGCAGTACCGGAAAAGTTCATCAATTTGATAAGCCGTTCGTTTTTTTGGATATACCCCAATTCATGCGCATACACGGCAATGGTTTCGGGGTCGGAAGAAAGATTTGCAATACGGATATTCAGATTTTCACCCATATCCGATAAGAGCTGAACATGCTGAACAAGCGCCTCACGCTGCCGCCTTAACTGCTGGCGTGCAAAAAAACCCCGCGGCCCCAAACAAATGCTCAAAACACTATAGACAAACGCAAACACAAAAAGAGGCGTAATAACTTTCAAATAAAATTTCATACTTATTCTAATAACGGCAAAATAAATATTTTCTTGAATTTTATTTAGAATAAGGTATAATAGGAAAGTGAAGCTCAAGAGCTAACCTTTAGAGGCTTCAAATAAGACTTCTGCTTATGTTATATACAGGGTATGCCGATACATGATATAATAACATCGCCCTTCGTGGAGAAATATTTATGGATAAGTTTAACAAAACCGACGATTTATATGATCCTAATTTTTCTATAGATAGTGATAGTACGGAAAAATTAGACATGTATGGTGTATGGCTTAAAAAAAAGAAAGATAGTATCGAACCGCTTGATTCGGATGATTCGCAAATAGCAAGTGATTCCGGTATAGAAGATCAAAATGATATAAATTTTGATGATGATTTTTCATTTTCTAATTCGGATATGGATACCGATATCAAAGCACCCGAGCTTGAGGAATTAAACGATATAAACTCTTTGGATACAGTACCTCTTGAAACGGATTCCTCTTCTTACACCGGAAACGATTCTTCCGATGTTCCGCTTGACGAAGACAGTTTCGAATCGCTTGATTTGGATGATTTTTTATCCGATGAAGGCTCGCCGGAACCGCAGGAAGTCTCCGAAACCTTTGTTGAAGAAGAGCCGATAGACCTAGACTTCACCGAAATGACAGACGATACGGAAAAACCGATGGATAATGATACTCCTCCTGCAGGACTGGAAAATTTCAGCGAAATTTCACTTGACGATTTTGAAGATGCCGCTCCATCCGATTCTTCCGGCTCGGACGGTAACTTTGAACCGGTTGATGATTTTGACGATATCATTAAAGGCGATACCACAGAAGAGCAAAATAGCGAACAAAAAGAAAAACCCGTCTTAGATATTAACGTTACAGCGGACGATGAAGCGGCTAAGGTACAACCGCTTTCCGAGCTTTCGTCGCAGGTCGTAGAAGATAATGCAGATATTCCGATTTTCGGAACGCATGAAGATAAAGAAGATAAAACCGATAGTAAAACTGCCGATACGGAAGAACCGGCCTTCTTTGACGATATTGAAGCGGTTAAACAGGATTTGCTTTCAACACCGCAGAATACCGAACACACTAACGAAACTGAACCGACAGCACCTGCTCCGGCACAGGAGACAAAGGATAGCATGAACACAACGGCCGAAACATCGCAACACCCCGCCGCTGAGCAAGATAAGGCAACCGAGCTGTTGATGAAAATTGCTCACGAAATCAGCGATCTGAAAGCAGAACTGAACAACCTCAAAGCCACGATGACAGCTCAATCAAAAACTGTTGCCGAATCTTCCGTAAAAGATACCGGAAATCCTCAAACGGAAAAAAATGCCGATACGGAAAGTTCGGGCTTTTTCAGCGATGATGACACCGACGAAACAATTGCTCTCACCGGCGATGAATTAAATAACATCCTTATTACCGCGGATTTTACCGAAGAGCGGAATAGTGAGGATGGGGAGCGGGCTCCCGCTGAAGAAACTCAAGCAGCGGAAGAAGAAAACGAAAACTATGAAGTACCGCCCGTACTGACTAAAGATATCGATCCCGATATGGAAGAAACACCGCCTGCCGATCATTCCTTTGAAGACAGTATTGCGGAACCTGAACCTGTAGAATCGGACGGCGATTATAAACCGGAAGCGGAAGGAGAAAAACTCCTTGCTTCCGATCCTGTCTTTAATGTAGAGGCGGCGCCGATTACATCACTGCCGGAGGATCTCAGCTACCTTGACGAATCGTCGGAGGTTCCGGATGAAGGCGAAGAGCTTATTGATAACGATTCATCGGATCAAGAAACAGCCGAACTTGAAGAAATCGGAGAAGCGGAACCGGCAGATGAAGAAAGCGACTTTGAAGATATAAATATCGAATCTTTCGATATACCTTCCGAACAGGAAATCGAAGTTCCGAATATCGAGCCCATAGCCGAAGAACCCAAAGCTGCTGCAGTTATCGAAGCCGAACCGGAGACTGAAGAAGTACGGTTCCCCGCCGAAGTTACGGAAGAACGCACAATTCATGAACTACAAAACGACGAAGATTTCCCCAATCCCTTTGCGGATGCTTCAACGGCTTCCGAAGCGGAAATAAAAGAAGAAATTATCGAAGAACCCTTTGTAGCCGATGCTCCGGTTATTGAGTCGGCTGCCGAAGAAACCGGACATGAAGCACCGATAGAAGAATTGGATGCAATTCCGGAATTGGAGCCTGAAGAAGAAGGTAATTCTAAAGAACCGAAACAGGAAACATTGTTACAGGCTGCAACCAAGAAACGGGAAGCCACAATCTCCATTCCGTTAGAGCTGAAAAACGAAATCAAATCGGTTCTTTCCTATATGGATCAGCTGTTGGAAGCCTTACCCGAAAAGAAGATTGAAGAGTTTGCCAAATCAGAATATTTTGAAACCTACAAGCATCTTTTTGAAGAATTAGGCATTTCCTAATATAGCACTGTCTCTTTGCCGCTATGCAACCCCGCATAGCGGCCGGCCGCCTTCCCCATGCTTCCCTTTCGTCTCCATTCAAAGTACAATCCAAATAAAGAAGCGGAACAATTCGCCGCCTCTATTGAAGGCACCCCTTCCATTATCGTCATAACCGAGCCGGGCGAATCCTACCTCGCCCCCGCACTGAAAGCACAATTTCCATACACAAAACGTATCGCAATACGCTACAGCGAAACGCTTTTTTCCGATTCCGATGATCTTTGGGATGCCGTATGGCGGCCGGGAAACGGAAGCCTGCCTTTTTTTTTACTGTCTCATATACCCGATGAAAAATTAGCCGGAACCCGTTTTTTAAGCTGGAAGGCTGCCGATAAAGCGTTTCCCGATGAGGCGGAGGCAGCTTGGAATCAGATCCGGTATACAATCAATATGCTTACAAGCGTCATGCATACCCGCTCCTTTTTCGGAAATAAATGGCTCAAAAACACCGTCGATAATTTTATCCGGCTTGAACGCCCTGCACTGCTGAGCTTCGGAGAACGGAATTTTATCCTAGCGGGAGCAGGCCCGACCTTGGAGCAGCTCACCGCGGCGCAAGCGGCGTCATACTCTATCCTTGCCGTATCATCGGCGTGCAGGGTACTAACGGCTCGGAATATCCCGATAGACCTCTGCATCGCTACCGACGCCGGCTATTGGGCATTACCGCATTTTGACAGCCTGCCTGCAGGCGTCCCCGCAGCCTTTCCGCTCGAAGCGGCCGTTCCCTCATCGATATTAAAAGCTCATCCTTGTGTGCCGCTTTCCTACAATTCTCCGCTGGAAGCAGCGCTCTTTACGGCCGCACATCTGCAGCCGCTTACAGCCCGCGAGAACGGCACCGTAACGGGAACGGCCTGCGAACTGCTGTTACGGCACACCAACCGGAATATCATCCTTGCAGGCGTCGATCTGGCAGCTGCAAAAGGGTTTACCCATGCCCGGCCGCATGCAAGCATCACACGTCTGTTTGCTGCGGCGAATAGACTTAATCCGCTTGCGGGTACGCTCGCCGTACAAAACTTTGCATCTCAATCGCTTGAAACCTACCGGCAATGGTTTTTGCAGCTGCCTCCTGCATCCGCACGGAGACTTTTCCGCGCCGGTACGGGGGGTGCGCCGCTACCTAATATCAAACCCGTAGACCTAACGGCCGGCGCCGCCGAAACCGCTCAACCTGCAGTATTATCGGCCGATACCGCCGCCCGCATGTGCAATACACAGTCCGGCAGCACGAACAACACGCAACCTTGCAGCACGCAGCTCGGCACCGGTAATCCACCTGCCAAACACAAAAACAGCGCCCAAGATGCGGCGCTGCTTTCCGTACACCCCTACCCCGCGCCTTCCCGTCCGGAACGCACTCAAATTGTATTCTCTCTTTTAAACACGCTGCGTACCGGACTGCCGGCCTTAATCGCAATGGAACCGGCGCGGCTTACGGAGGATGCGGCAACACTTGAAAAGCAGATATGCGCATTATGCAGCTATACCGCGTACTGCAACGTTGTAAAAAATCCTACGGATGCAAAAGCACAAGCAAATCTGACCGAACAGGTAAGCCGCGTACTCGGCGCGTTCATTAAAAGGATAGAAGCATGACGGTTTTAGAGAAGAACCTCGCTGCGATAAGCATCGAACAGCCGGAACTCGCAGAAAACCTCCGGCGGGCTCGCACAGGAGTCGTCTATAAAGGCATCGCAGCGGCAAAAACAGGCGAACCGGTGCCTCTTTTCGCATCGGGGCAGGCGCTGCAATCCCTCTACAATCCCATACGGGAGGCGGAGCGCGCCGTTACCGCATCCGCCGGGTTTATGCTCTTTTGCGGGCTGGGAAACGGCATCCACCTCAAAGTTTTTTTAGATAAGCATCCTCAATCCTTTTGCGCAATTACGGAAGCCGATTACGAATCGTTTAAACAGCTGCTCTCGCTTATCGACTATACGGGATTGTTATCCGACAGCAGGGTGTTCCTTTTGCCGCCCTGCACCGACGGCACGTTTATATCAGCACTCGCGGCTTCCTATTTACCGGCCGTACACGGTACCTTCGGCTATCATATTTTAAGAACATGGAACGAATACTATAAAACGCAAACCGAAGATTTGCCGGAGAAAATCGAACAAGCGCTCGAAAAAATCAAAGCGGATTTTTCGGTTCAAGTTCATTTCGGAAAAATCTGGCTGCGGAATATCTTTTTGAATTTACGCCTCGCCGGCGCCGTTAAGCCTGCATACCCGCACACGGATACAAACCGGACGGCGTTGGTATTGGGAGCCGGACCAAGTTTGGAAGAAGGCTTGTTGCTGCTTAAACGGTGCCGACAGCGGTACACGGTCTTTTGTACCGATACAGCCTTTCCAGCCGCGTGCACCAGCGGGATTATACCTGAATTCTTTATTGCGATTGACCCGCAGCATATTTCGTATCAGCACACCATCGGCGTCATACCTAAGGAAACGACCGGTATTTTCGACCTTTCTGCTAACACAGCCGGAGCGCGCCGCTTTTATGAAAACGGCAATGCCTTGTTCTTTACGGCAGGCGGCCATCCGCTCGTCCAAACCGCCGCGCTTTTTTCTCCTTTTCCGCCGCTTACCACGGGTTCCGGCACTGTGGCCGTCGCAGCCTACCATGCAGCGCAAGCGCTCGGATACCGGCATATCGAATGCAGCGGTATGGATTTTGCCTACACCGGCGGCAAAGCATATTCCCGCGGCACCTATCTTTCGGATCAATATGCAGGCAGCGCGGCGCGTATTTGCCCGCAAGAAAACTCTTTTGTCCGCCTTATGTTCCGTACCGAAATTTACGGCAAACGGACGAAGAAAGGCCTTACCTATCGAACGCCGCTCTTGGATTCCTATCGGGAGGCTTTTGAAGCGGAAAAGCAGAGTGTTATCCGCTGGCAGCACGCCGATTTTCAGCAATTTCCGTATACGGCATTCCTCTCATCCTTTATGCAAAGCTTACAGCAACGAGGCCGGAATACCGAAATGAGTCTCCTGCCCGCACTTGCATGGTGCAAAGTACATAGAAAAGAAAAATTCACCGATATTGAACTTGTATCGGAACTCATTTCGGAGTATACTGATTTATGATGAAAAAAATATTGATGTCGGTATATGCAGCATGTGCATTACTTGTTATTATAGGAAGTCTACTCTGGTTTGTGTTTACTCTCAATAGCGATTCTGCTGCGGGGAAAACGGAAGCGTTGAAGCGCTTTAAAGTATTTGCCCAACACACCGGCGAGATTCTATCGGAATCCGCTCAAGAAAACGATTATACCCGTCTACAGATACGGCTTGAACAGCTGTGCCGTAACTACAGCAAATATGTTCAATCGGTCGTAATGAGAGATTCCGCCGGTATCGTATTTATCTGGCCGCAAAATACCGACTTTTTTTCATATAACGAACAATATGTTGTCGAAGTAAAAAATTTACCGCTCTTTTTTACCGCTGCACAAATACATATCCCGATTAAAGAAACCGGCAATACGGTTACCGTCCATGCGGCACTGCAGACACTCCCGATGGAAACTATCTTTAACCGCGGTCAGATAGTATTTTTTTTACTGCTGCTGATTGTGCTGATGACCGTCATGGTATTGGTTTTTTCATATATTGATCTAAAACCTGCGCAAAAGAAATCGGTACTTAAAAACGAGCCCCATGTTTCGGAAACAGCGGTAACCGATTCGGAAATTACTCGGGCAGACTATACGGCAGAAGAACATGGAATGGAGAATACCGTTGAACCGGATAGCATCCCGCAAACCGGTGCAGCAGCCGCCCCGCAAGAAGAACAAACGGATATCGGCGAAACTCAGTCTTCCCCGCATCAAGAACCGGCAGCAGAAGAAAATGGAACAAAAACGCATGAGCCGTCTCCTTTACCGTTAAACGTACAGCTGGAATCCTTAAACCGTCTGCACATCTATGACGATGAACGGGAAAAGCGGACGGAAACCGAGTCGCAGAACGAATCCGGCATTGCAAAAGAGCCTAGCACGCCGGCAGCCGGCAATGAAAGGAACTTAGACGCAGAAAATTAC
This sequence comes from Treponema vincentii F0403, assembly GCF_000412995.1. Lineage (NCBI taxonomy): Bacteria > Pseudomonadati > Spirochaetota > Spirochaetia > Treponematales > Treponemataceae > Treponema > Treponema vincentii. The sequence continues at coordinate 81,558 of NZ_KE332513.1, forward strand.
GGTTTTTTTGAAAACCATACACAAACGTTGAAACCCGAAACAAAAGAAACCGAAAAACAAGCGTCCGTTACGACATTTGAGAACACCCCGCTCGCAGATACCGCGCATGGCGAAAACCACTCCCTTGAACAGGCAACGCTCATCGAAGAATTGACAACCGCCATTACGGAAACCGCCGTTGCAGAAGAAGATTTAACGCTCATGCTTATCCATGCAACCGATCTTCCGCATAACCAGCAAATTATCCACTTATTGCGTTCAACGCTCGACCGTATTCATAAGATATTTATCTTTAATAAAGACATTCTCGGGGTAATGATATTTTATGCCCCCTTAGATCAGGCGATGCAAATTGCGAGCACCCTCTATGACGAAATTCATACACTGTTGGATGATTCTGTGAAACAAACGCTCGGCATCGGGCTCACAACACGAGCGGGGCGGCTTATTCCCGCTCCCCGTATGATCGAAGAAGCGACCGCCGCAATCGGCAAGGCCATCCAAGAAGGCAGCGATCCTATTGTCGCCTTTCGAGTTAACCCCGATCAATATAGACGATGCCTTGCCCGTTTAAGCTAAGCTCGGAACCGGTTGACAGAGTGATATACTCTTATTATTATGCTTTTGCCGTTTTGCAAACGGCAGCGTCTTGCCTCTAAGACGATGTTATAAAATACTCCAAAATACAACGGATGGTTCATTATGAGTAACAAAGTTTCTTTCTTTTTCGGAAATTATTCCTTATCTGCAGCTCCTTTCGACGAGGACGATGACTTCGACGACGATTTTGATGATGATTTCGACGGCACCGATTTTGATGATGATTTCGACGATGATGATTTTGACGACGACTTCGAGGATGATTTTGACGATGACTTCGATGACGATTTTGACGATGAGGACTTTGATGAGAACTATGACGATGAAGACGGTTTTGACGACGACTTCGACGAATAAACTATAAGAAAAAAGGCTGCCGGTTTCGGCAGCCCTAACATCGTAGACAATCGGTTTTATCTATTGAGCTGAAGCCGTGTCGCAGCGGTGTTTATGCAGAAATTCAAAATCAGCTAAATATTGCAAACGGGACTGTACCAGATACAGTAACTCATTATACATATCAAAGTTTACTTCCAACGCAATCGGAAATACATACACTTCCGTTTCATTACAATACCGTTTGATAAACTCAGGGTCATTGACAAAGCCTAAACTTATCATATTGCTGATGCGGTCGGCGCACTTCAGTACCTTTGCACGCTGCGAGCCGTGCCTGATAATGTGCTGCAGATATTCAGCCTTTGTCTGCCCCGGACGGCGGGTAACTTCCATCACCAGTTCGTAGACTGCAGGAGATTCCGAATCGATAGACAGCAGTTCATTCACGTTAAAATCCGGTATATCTTCCAATACATCATGGATAATCGAAGCTTTCAGTAAGACACTGTCAATATAGCCGTAATCGATCAGCGTTGCCATAGTATCAATCTGGTGCCGAAACATATTGCCGCCTGCATGGCGCGCCTTACCCCGTAGACCGGTTGCCAAATGGATATAGGGAGCAAGGTACATCCCTTTTAAAAGCGCTACTTCATGTTGTTCCATCTTTTCATCCTCATTACTTATTGACCCCTATACGAGATCACCCAAATACAGCGTCAATTTTTCAATCCGCCGTTCCGCTTGACGCAGTTTTTCTCTCTCCCCTTCGACAACCTCAGTAGGCGCATGATCCGTAAAACTCGCATTTGAAAGTTTTGCCGTTAATCGGGAGACTGCCTGTTTCTCTTTTTCGAGTTCTTTGGTAAAACGCGCAGCCAATTGACTGCGATCTACCTCATCACCGGTAATAATAAAGGCTTCAAAACCGGTTCCAACCGTTCCGATGGAATTTGCAGGTTTGTCGGCGGGTGTTTCGATAAACGTAATCTCCGCAAGCCCGGCCAAAAGCTTAATCAAGTCGACATTCTCAAAAGCAGCCGCTGCGGGAGAACCGGATTCGATATAGAGCGCTATACGCAGCTTGAGCTGGGGATCGATACCGCATTCAACTCTGAGTGCACGGATAAGCCGTACGATATTCTGCAGTGCAGTAAAACGCGCAGCGGCAGCCGTATCGATGCGTTCCTCGCAATATGCAGGATAATCGGCGGTTATCAGCGCTTCGGCACGGCGCGAAGCTCCGGCGGCGCAATTTTCGGGGAGTTTGCGGTAGATTTCTTCCGTTACAAAGGGCAGCACGGGATGCAGCAGCCGGAGAGATTCTTCCAAAACGGCAAGCAGTACCGAGGTTATCCGGTTCTTTTCCGCCTCATCTCCGTTCTTGTAAGAGAGTTTTGTTCCTTCGACATACCAATCGCAAAAGTTATTCCAGAAAAATTCATAAACGCTCTGCCCCACCTCGTTATAGCGGTACCCTTCAAAGGCAGCCCGCACGTTCTTAACCGTTTCGTTAAGGGTATGGTAAATCCAACGGTCAAGTTCGGTTAATTCCGATGAGGAAACGGAAACGATGCGCCTCCCTTCGAGGTTTCCCAAGATATAGCGCGAAGCGTTCCAGATTTTATTGGCAAAACGGGAGCCGAGCTTAAAGGATTCGTTGTCGATAAGAATATCCTGCCCCTGCGTACACATAAAGGTCAACGTAAATTTAAGGGCGTCGGCGCCGTACTCGTCGATGATATTCAGCGGATCGATACCGTTGCCGAGCGATTTTGACATCTTACGCCCCTGTTTATCGCGTACTAAACCGTGAAGATAAATATCACGGAAGGGAACGGTGCCGGTAAATTCAAGAGCCGCCATAATCATGCGGGAAACCCAAAAGAAAATAATATCGTGGCCGGTGATAACGGCGGATGTCGGGTAATAACGCTTAAAATCTTCGGTTTTTTCGGGCCAGCCAAGCGTCGAGAACGGCCACAGCCAGCTGGAAAACCACGTGTCAAGCACATCGTTGTCTTGCTTGAGAGCAGTGCTTTTACAGTGAGGACATTCGGTTACATCTTCTACCGAAACCGTCATTTTACCGCAGTCCTGACAATACCACACCGGAATGCGGTGCCCCCACCACAGCTGCCGGGAAATACACCAATCGCGGATGTTCTCCATCCAATGGCTGTACGTATTCTCCCATTTTTGCGGATAGAACACGAGCTCGCCTTTTTTCCATGCGGCAAGCGCTTTTTCCGCCAGCAGGTGCATTTTAACAAACCATTGCTCCGAAAGGTACGGTTCTACGACGTTATGACAGCGGTAGCAGTGCCCAACGGCATGTTTAATGTTTTCCTTTCCCTTAAATAACTCCAGCGCTTCCAAATCGGCGATTACCGCTTCGCGGGCGGCTTTTACTGTCATGCCGCGGTATTTTTCGGGTACGGACGCGTTAAGTGTACCGTCGGGATTCAATATATTGATAACTTCAAGGTTGTGCCGCTTGCCGACTTCCCAGTCATTGGGATCGTGGGCGGGGGTTATTTTTACCGCGCCCGTCCCGAATTCTTTATCGACATAGCTGTCCGCAATGATCGGAATACAGCGGCCGGTTAGCGGGAGTACCAGTTTTTTTCCTACTAAATGAGTATAGCGGGGATCGTCCGGATGTACCGCAACGGCGGTATCGCCCAAAAGCGTTTCGGGACGGGTAGTCGCTATTTCGATATATTCCGAAGCGGACGGCATACCGTTTGCATCCGCGAGGGGATACAGAATGTGATACATTCCGCCTTTGGTATCCTCATGGTCAACCTCATCATCGGCAAGCGCAGTTCCGCATGAAGGACACCAGTTCACCAAATAATTGCCGCGGTAGATGAGCCCGCGCTCATAAAGCGAAACAAAGACGGTGCGGACGGCATGGGACAGCCCTTCGTCCATCGTAAACCGTTCCCGAGACCAATCGACGGAAGCGCCGATTTTGCGCAGCTGATTGGTGATAATTGCGTGATGTTTTTCTTTTACTTCCCACGTCCGTTTGAGAAAAGCTTCCCGCCCAAGGTCATGCCGGGTTTTGCCTTCGGCTTTTAATTGACGTTCAACGACATTTTGAGTTGCGATACCGGCATGGTCTGTACCGGGAAGCCAGAGCGTTTCGTCGCCCTTCATGCGGTGGTAGCGGATAACGACATCCTGCAGCACATTGTTTAAACCGTGCCCTATATGCAAAACACCGGTTACATTGGGAGGAGGAATAGCTACAACATATCTACCGGCATCCGCAGTTTTTTTAACCGGTTTAAAGCAGCCCTGCTTCTCCCAATCCGCATAGATTCTATCCTCAAAATCCTTAGGGTTATATGCTTTTTCCAGTTCAATGGTGTGCAAAGTGTCTTCCATGACGCAAATCTCCTATTCTCTTTTTTTCTATAATAAGTTGGTATTTTAGTTATTTTTCCGCTCTCGTTCAAGGGAGTAATTAATTTGTGTTTTTCACTCATGCTCACGGCGAAAGGTATGAAGTGGACGCGTTTTTATCAAACTATTATTTTTATTCCGGTTACTCTCGCCATTCTGGTTACCGGTTATCCATGGAAACTTATACTGAACCCTCAGTGGGGAGCATTGCCCCTCATGCTAAAAAGTATCGGCCTTGAATCGCTCGTAAAGCCGTGGCTCGGTGAACAACAATATGCATTGACGGCTCTTTCATTGGTATCGTCATGGCAATGGGTCGGTATTCCCGCTATGATGATTTTAGCAGGTTTACAAACCATCCCCGACGATTTGCTGGAAGCGGCCGATCTCATCGGTACCCTGTTTTACCGTGTAGGGATTGCGGGGCAACATCCGGTGGGTATTCCGAATCCCGGTATGGGAGCGGCGATTGCAACGGTAACGTTTATTATGCTGATGGTCGGAGTCGGCATAATGTTACGCTTAACACAAGGCGGAAAGGATTAAGGAAATACAATGAAAGCTTCTCTTGCAAGACACAAAATGCATATCGGTTCTCATATTGTAACGCTCGGTTCGATTTTTCTTGTGTTGCTGTTCGGCGCTATGGCATCTTATGCGTTGGTAAACTGGAAACATAAGGCTTCGCGTTTTTTATATCTGTTTTTTATTGCAGGAATGATGCTTCCGATAAAAATCGGCAGTATCCGGCTTTTGCAGCTTATTAAAGGGATGGGGCTTTTAAATACGCTCTGGGGGCTGTTCCCCGTATATACGGCGATGGGGCTGCCGATAGCTGTATTTGTTTTGACCGAATTTATCCGGCAAATTCCTGCCGAATTGACGGAAGCCGCCGTTATCGACGGAGCAAAACGCAGCAAAGTTTTTACTATTATTATTCTGCCGCTTTTGCGTCCCGCTCTTGCAACCGTTGCTATCTATAATCTTATCCCGTTTTGGTGTTATATCTTACGATGTCGAAGAACTTTATTAGGGGATTAACTGCAGGCGCCGTAAAAGGATAGACATACGCCCGTATTTCCAATAGTATATAAAACCTATGTACTCAATCGACCATATCCGCAATTTTTGCATTGTTGCTCATATCGATCACGGGAAGTCCACGCTTGCCGACCGTCTTATTGAAAAGGCTAAGGTTATCGACGAACGCTACTATCGGGCACAGATGACCGATAACATGGATATTGAACGGGAGCGCGGCATTACCATTAAAAGCCAAGCGGTTACCATTCCGTACCGCGCCGCCGACGGGCAAGATTACCTCTTAAACTTTGTCGACACTCCCGGCCACGTAGATTTTACCTACGAGGTCTCCCGCGCCATTGCATCCTGCGAAGGGGCAATCCTCATTGTGGATGCGACGCAGGGTGTGGAATCGCAGACGCTTTCCAATATGTACCTTGCACTTGAGCACAACCTCGAAATTCTGCCGGTGATCAATAAGATCGACTTACCGGCGGCGGATATTCCGGCGGTTTCCGCCCAGATTGACCATGATTTAGGTCTTGATTCGGATATTGCCGTTGCGGTTTCGGCAAAGACCGGGAAAAATATCGATGCACTTTTTGAAGCCATCGTCAAACACTTTCCGCCGCCGACAGGTTCTGCGGATGCCCCCTTGCAGGCGCTCATCTTCGACTGCCACTACGACGCATACCGCGGTGTTATCATCCATCTGCGGGTGTTTGAAGGGACGGTAACGCCGGGCATGACCATCCGCTTTATGCACAGCAATGCCGAATACCGCGTGGAGGAAACCGGTGTGTTTATCCTCGACCTTGTGCAGCGGGATGCTCTGCGTGCGGGAGAAGTAGGGTATATTATAGCCGGGATTAAAACCGTGTCCGATGTGCAAGTCGGCGACACGCTCACCGATGCTGCCCGTCCCTGTGCGGAACCGCGAGCCGGGTTTAAAGCGGTAAAGCCGGTGGTGTTTTCTTCCGTATACCCCGTCGATACCAACGACTACGAGCAGCTGCGCGATGCCTTTGAAAAGCTCAAACTGAATGACGCGAGCCTCACCTACGAAAAAGATTCTTCGGTGGCACTCGGACACGGCTTCCGCTGCGGCTTTTTGGGACTGCTCCATCTGGAAATTGTGCAGGAGCGGCTGGAACGGGAATTCGATCAGTCGGTTATCTTTACGGCGCCGTCCGTGCGCTACCGTCTCCATCTGCGGAACGGCGAAACGATGATCTGTGATAACCCCGCCGAATATCCAGACGAGGGCAGAATCGCCTCCGCGGACGAGCCGTATATCAGGGCGAATATCATCACCCCGACGGAATACCTCGGCAATATTATCTCCCTCTGCATCGAAAAACGGGGTGTACAGACCAACATGAACTACCTTGACCAAAAGCGGGTGGAGATTACCTACGAAATGCCGCTTGCGGAAGTGTTGTTTGAGTTTTACGACCGGCTGAAAAGCATCAGCCGCGGCTATGCTTCTTTTGAATATGAAGTAATCGAAATGCGGCCGACGGAGTTGGTTAAAATCGATATTCTGCTGAACGGCAAGCCGGTGGACGCCCTTGCGCAGCTTTCATATAAACCGAACGCCTACAACAAGGCGCGCCACGTCTGTGAGCAGTTAAAGGAAGAAATTACGCGCCAGCAGTTCAAAATCGCCATTCAGGGAGCTATCGGCAGCCAAGTTATTGCACGCGAAACCGTTAATCCCGTGCGCAAGGACGTATTGGCAAAGTGCTACGGCGGCGACATTACCCGCAAGCGTAAACTCCTTGAAAAGCAGAAAGAAGGAAAAAAGCGCATGAAGATGGTTGGGGACGTAGAGCTGCCGCAGTCAGCCTTCCTTTCGGTGCTTAAAACCAAGAGCGAATAAGCGTTGTCTGCTGTTTTTATCGGAATATATCGGCTATTTTACAAACTGATAAGAATAGAAGATTGGACGATACTGGATTTGAACCAGTGACTTCTACCGTGTGAAGGTAGCACTCTACCACTGAGTTAATCGTCCGTTGTTAAACAATGAAACGACTGTAGCATATTCGCCGTTTTTAGGCAAGCGGACGAATTCAATTATTACAGAGAACCACACAGGCTTCTGCAATTGCGCTCTTGCCGGTATATGGGGATGTCCCAAAAGCCGGTTGCTTTTTCGCCATCCCCATATCACATTGTCCGTAACAAATTATTGCACGGTGCCTGATTTAACGTGTTTCATCACCAGCGGTTGGCCGTTTACCAACAGCCGTTTACCGGCGGCGCATACGTGGGAGTCTTCTACCGTAAAGGGCACTGCAAAGAACAGTTCCGCATCGATAGCTTGAGGTTTCTGTGCCGGCGGTATGCTTGCGGCTGCACCTTCCAGCGTTACCGGCGTACCGGGAGCCGCGCCGGGTATCCCGACAAGCTCCACTTTCTCGTTTCCGTCCGCATCGGTATAATGGGAGGCTAAGAGCATTCCCTTCGATTCGATACCGCGCATTTTCCGGGGCTTTAAGTTTTCTACAAGGATAATATCCGCCCCGACCAAATCGTCGGCGGCAAAGTACGGTACCAAGCCTGAAAGGATAACCCGTCCGCCCTCAGAACCGTCATCGATGGTTTCTACAAAGAGCTTATCGCCGTGCGGGTGCTTTTGCACGGAAAGAATCTTTGCGGTTTTAAGCGAAATATAATCGGTAAACAGCTGTTCGGGAGAGATGTCCGCCCATTCAGGCTTTGCAGCCTGACTAGCGCCGTCTGCCGCTCCTTTCTGAGCTCCGCCCGCTTTTGCCTGTTTTCCGGCTACCTGTTTACCCGCTTGTTCGGCGCGCTCCTTCTGACTGCCGGAATAGCGCTCGCGGTATGCGGCAATCGCATCGTTTTCAAGCGTTTTAAAGATGATGGCCGGGCGCTGTACCCGCTCCAATCCGCTTCGCTGTAAGAGATTTTCCCATGCAAGGGTTCCTTCGGGGCGGGGCTGTACGGGATGTTCCCAGTCAAAGACATTGCCTGACCATATCTTAATTCCTAAGAACGAAGCAACCGCATCGGCGTATTCCGGCATATACGGGTGCATTAAAATCAGCAAATCTTTGATCAAATAGCACAGTTCAAACAGGAGCGCCTCAGCTTTTTCGGGATCGGCCTCGCGGTTTTTCCACGGCTCTCCGTCCTGAAACGCCTTGTTGGCAACGGAGGAAAGTGCAAACAGTTCATGGAAAGCATCACGCAGTTCAGCCTCTTCAAGCAGTGCCGTAATCTTTTCTACGCTGTACTTTGCCGCGGCACGAAGAGATTCCGTAACGGAGCGGACGCCCTCACGGGACGATGCGAGACCGTCCCGCTGAGGAATAACGCCGTTATAATAACGCGATACAAAGGTAAGCGTCCGATTTATCAGATTACACAAGTTCCCGACCAGTTCGCTGTTGACGCGCTCCTGAAAATCCTTCCACGTAAACAGGGCATCGTTCTTTTCGGGACGGTTATAGAAGATATAGAACCGCCACATATCCGCCGGAATCTCCGAATCCTTCGCATCGGAACCGAACACGCCGATTCCCTTCGATTTGGAGAACTTGCCGGACTCATAGTTGAGGTATTCGCTGCTCGAAATATGATGGAGTTTTACCCAGTCCTTTCCCGATGCAATGAGCGAACAGGGGAAAATCACCGTATGGAAAGGAATGTTATCTTTCCCGATAAACTGGAAGAGTTCGACGTCGCTTTGTTCAAGCCACCAATTTTTCCAATCGGCGCCGGTTAAATCGGTAAAGCATTTTGTAATAGAGATATATCCGATAGGAGCATCAAACCAAACATAGAAGACCTTATCTTCAAAACCCGCTTTCGGAACGGGAATACCCCATTTTAAGTCGCGGGTAATGGCGCGTTCCTGCAAACCGTCGCGCAGCCAGCCCTTGGTCATCTGCACGGCATTGTTGCTCCACTGACCTTCTTTGCTGGCTTTCTGCATCCACGGTTCATACTGCGGCACAATACCCGGCAAGTCGATATAGAGGTGCTTGGTGCTGCGGGGTTCCGGAGCGGCGCCGCAGGTGGAACAGCGGGGCGCTTTCAGCTCGGTTGGTTCCAGCAGCTTACCGCAGTTTTCACACTGGTCGCCGCGCGCGTCTTCGTATCCGCAGTGGGGGCAAGTGCCGCGTACATAACGGTCTGCCAAAAAGCGGTTACAGTGCGCGCAATGGAGCTGCTCAATGGTATGTTCTTTTATAAAGCCGTTTTTTTCGATGTCTTTAAAAATGCCTTGCACAATTTCGGTCTGCTGAGGTGTAGAGGTGCGTCCAAAGTAGTCAAACGAGATATTAAACCAATGATAAATATCGCGGTGAATTGCATGGTAGTAGTCGCACAGTTCGCGCGGCGTTTTGCCTTCTTCAAGGGCTTTCGTTTCGGTTGCGGTACCGTATTCATCGGTACCGCAGACGTATAAACTCGTGTATCCGCGGAGTCTGCAAAAACGCGCAAAGACATCGGCGGACAATACTTGAATGAGATTTCCAAGATGAGGAACATTATTCACATAAGGAAGTGCTGAAGTAATCAATTTTCGTTTCATATTCGGGTATTATAATGTTCGGGACAAAATCAGTCAATCTTTTGAAAATATACGGCACATCTGCGTTGTCGCTACGTCGAAATAAATGCTCGACGTACAAAAAGTACGCCTCCGCTTTATTTCGGCTAGGCTCCTAGCATCTGTGTCGTCTATTTTCAAAAGCGCTGGAAAGGCGACGCATCTACTACATCGCTTCTGATATAACCAGCGGCATCCTTGCCAATGTTTAAGCGGCGTTGCCGCTTAAACTTGCAAGTTTTGCCAAAGGCAAAACATTGCTGCTGAAATAAATCCTCGACGTAGCAGAACCGCCACGGATGGCGGGGGAACATATCAGTAACGAGTTTAGACGTAAGGCTAAACTCGTAGCCACAGAATGTACAGGACGTACATTCTGTGGCGTGTCTCCGCTTTATTTCGGCTAGGCTCCTAGCATCTACCTCGCCTATTTGCAAAAGGCTTACGGAGGGGCTTTTCTTATGTAAGTAATGACCGTTTTACATCGGCATAACAACAGATGCCGGTTTGTTTCCATTCACAGTCCTTGCAAATGCAGCCGTATACGGGTTCGGTTAATCGGGTTTCGAGTATTTTGTTCAGTTCGGTATATGAATAATTTTTTTGTTCCAATCGGAGCTGTAACAAAACGGCATCATCAAAGGCGGTTACTTTTGCTTCCGACCGGCAGCGGTTTCCAATTCTTTCGGGGCAAGGAGCGCAAATATCATCGAGTCCCTTCCCTAAAGAAATAGTGCAGCCGGCTTTTAATCGGTCGATTACACGCTGCATATTTTCGACAAACGCAGGGGAATAGCCCTTGCCTTTAAATGCGCGGGTACATAAAAGATGATGCGGCCGCAGATTGAGTGTTTCCATTTACGGTATTCCTCACAGCGTTTGTTTCAAACTTAACGGTTCTCCTTAATTATAGCAAAGAGAAAAAAGTAATACAAGAAAATGCTGATTGACACAGCCGGCATTTTTCGGTATAGTAGCTGCATATTTTTGCGGATGTCGTATAACGGCTATTACCCCAGCCTTCCAAGCTGGAGACGAGGGTTCGACTCCCTTCATCCGCTTATAACCGCATAAGCTCTTCTTTTAAATTTACTCTAATTCATTTATTCTTGTTTAATTTACTCATACTGCACCCCAGATGCTGTGATTATCGGTCTATTTCAACTATCCGGCATATCACACTAAACCGTACACAGAGACCAACCCATTGACACTGCCCGTATAAAATCCTAATAATAACGCACAAAGGAGGCCAATAGAGTATGAATCAAAACAGCCTTAATTCTCAGCCGCCGCATTTCGATAAAAAACATGTCAGTTCTATCGGTACAAAGCTGTTGATTGTTACTATTATATTACTGCTGCTTCAATATGGAATTATTGCCTATAAAGATTGGCGGAGCATAAAAAGGTTTTCGGAAAATCAGATTAAAACCACCGCCGATCTTAAATATTCCGCATTTTATAACGAATTGAATAGCTATGCGCTGATCGGCCGCCTTATCTTGGATAATGTTGCCCGTGATTCTAATATTATTCAAGCCTTTGCTTCACGTGATAGGGAGCGATTGCTGGAATTAACACAGCCGATTTTTGATGATATAAAGCAAAAATATAGGGCGCAGCAGTTCCATTTTCATACCCTGTCGGCAATTTCGTTTCTCCGCGTCCAGAATCCTTCAAAATTCGGGGACGATCTTTCTTCCTTTAGGGCAACCATTGTAGCTGCCCAAACGCAAAAAAAAGAAATTTACGGTCTTGAGATTGGTGTGAATGATTTAGGGTTTAGAGTTGTCCGGCCTCTTTTCAATACGGCAGGCCAACAGCTTGGAACGGTAGAGTACGGCGGCGCCGTGAATACGGAATTTATAGAACAATTTGTCAAGAATACCACCCAAGAAGTATTAAAAGGCGGTCTAAAGGTAACCGTTGTCGCACGCACTTTGGATAATACCTATCAGCTTATCGGTTCCAATTTTGAAAACAAAAACGATACGGATGCCGCACAAATTATGGAAGCACTGCCCGATGACGGTATGTTTCGTATTCAGAATACCGATGCCTTTGCCTATTATCCGCTAAAGGATTTTTCCGGAGAAAAAATCGGATATGTAAAATTTTGCTTTTCGATCGAAAGTATTTTAAAAAGCAGGATGGATTTCTTCCTTAAAACGGCGGTTATTCTTATTATCATTCTGATTCTTTTTGTACTAACTATTACAAGCTTTACCCGAAAATTTATTATAAAGCCTGTCCAAAAAGTTATCCATGCGCTTATGTCTATCGCAGAAGGAGATTTAACTGTCCACCTGTCGGTTTCGGGCAACGACGAAATAGCAGAACTGTCGCGGTATTTTGAGCAAACTATTGAAAGAATCGGTTCGGTTATGGAAGCGGTATCACAGAACACGGGCACAATGCAGGCTGTCGGAAAAAAACTTGCCGGTAACATGGCAGAAACGGAAACAGCCGCAAACGAAATAGAAAAAAGTGTTGCAGTGGTACAGAATCAAACGGTTGACCAAAGCGCGAGCGTAACGGAAACGGCTGCAACAATTGAGCAGGTAATTAAAAGATTAAAACAGCTGGATCAAAGTATAGAAGCCCAAGCGGAAAGTGTCGCACAGTCATCGGCGGCTATAGAAGAAATGGTTGCAAACATCGGTGCCGTTTCCGACCGTTTAGGAAAGAATAATGCGGTTATCAAAACGGTTTACGATCAGACTAAAAACGGCAAAGAGAGAGTAAACTATGCCAATGAGGTTGTTGCCCAGATTGCCGAAAAAACCGAGGCTCTTTTGGAAGCAAGCCAAGTTATCCAGAATATTGCCAGTCAAACCAATTTATTAGCGATGAATGCGGCAATAGAGGCGGCTCATGCGGGTGAGTCGGGCAAGGGTTTTGCGGTTGTTGCCGATGAAATCCGCAAACTTGCCGAAGAGTCAAATACACAGGGAAAACAGATTGGTGCGGTTATAAAAGATTCAATACAAATAATCGGTACCTTAACCACCGCCGGAGCCGGAGCAGCAAAGAGCTTTGTAGAGGTGTACGAATCGGTTAATCAAATCTCTCAACAAGAAGAACAGATTGTCAGCGCAATGTCGGAACAGGAGAGTACAAGCCGTGAAGTATTGGCTGCAATACGGAATATTAACGAGGTTACCGGAGGAGTCCGCGATGCTTCCGCCGAAATGCTGCGCGGAGGCGAACAAGTTGCACAGGAAATGCAGCGCCTCAGCCAAATCACCATAAGCATCAGCGAGCACATGCGCGGTATGGTTACCGCCTCCGAGCGTATCGGCGATACCGTGCAAGCGGTTAACGGAATTACTCAAGAAAACACTGTAAGCATCGAAAATCTTGCTGCAGAGGTTAGAAAGTTTAAGATATAAGGGCATCTCTAAAAAGAAAGATTTTGCACGCAGGTACTCAACAGAGCGGTTCTTTTGCCGATAAGATAAAAGGAACACGCGATCGCATGGGGGATTAAAAATGAGTTATAACAGTCAAGCCTTAACGGCATATAAAGAGACTCGCGTCAAAACGGCAAGTCCGGGTTCTCTGATTATTATGCTGTATGATGAGGGTATTAAAAACATTACCCTTGCCCTTGAAGGCATGCCTGACGGAAAAATCGAAGCGGAAAATATTGAGCGCATTCATCAATATATTTTAAAAGCGCAAGATATTATTACGGAATTGATGGCTTCTTTAAACATGGACGATGGAGGGGAAATCGCCGAAAACCTCTTATCCCTTTATTCGTTCTTTAATCAGCAGCTTTTCCAAGCGAATATGCAAAAAGATCCGCAGCCGCTGATAACGGTACGGGCAATGATGGAAGAACTGCGCGAAGCATGGCATCATGTCGTCAATTCGACCGCAGCCGCCGCAGAAATAAAACCGGTTGCTTCCGGCGTCAATATAGCAGGATAAGAGAATGCATACCGCCACACTTAATGATTCAGAAATTGCCGAACGGGTCGCAATCTTAAAACGCTTTCGTTCGCTGCTAGAGGAGCAGCGGCTTAAATTCCGCGAATACCTCACGGTATTGGAAAAACAAGAAAAAAGTATTTCCGCCGAAAATACTGAAGCCGTCCTACAGCACACCGAGCTGGAAGAGTCTATCATTGCCGAAATATTCACTATCCAAAAAGTAATCGATCCGCTGGAATATATGTACGCCAATATCTGCAAAAATACGGAACATTCGGACATTCCGCATCTTAAAACGGATTTGGATGACTTACAAAAAAGAGTTTTGGCTCAAAATAAAAAAAATCGTGAGTTGTTGCAGACGCATATCACCGGTTTACGGCAGCAAATTGCATCTCTAAAACGGCCTTATGCGCATAAAGAAAGTATCTATGCAGGTACTGCCCGTACCGCTACCATCGTCGATTTCAGCCTATAGATTTTAATCTATACTTGAAGCATTCGACCTTATGCGTTGCACCCTTTGCACGGTACATATCCTATGAATATTCCTTTACCGTCACAGCATCAGGCAAAAGAAAAAAGCCCGGCGGCGTATACCCGGAAAATCGGCAGCTGCATGACCTATCGATCGGATATTGTATGGATCGATATTACCGATAAGAGTCAAGACATCCTTACGCTGATAAAAACTCACAAGAACATTGAGTATTTTCCGGTATGTGCAAGCAAAATCGATGCGGTTATCGGAATTGCCGGAGCCCGGGACTATTTACAGAGCAGGCTGGAAACACCGCCGCCTAATTTACAAAAGATTTTAACCAAACCGCTGTTTATTCCCGAATCTCAGACCATCGAGCATACGCTTGAATTACTTAACGAGCATAAGGCAAATGCTGCCTGCGTTATCGACGAATACGGCGGAATCGAAGGCTTTGTAACAAAAAACGGATTATTGAATAGCTTGTTTAATAGAAGCGTTCAGACAACAAGCAATACCGAACGGCAAACCGCTACGCAGGCTGACGGCAGCATCATCGTCAATGCGCAGATGAGCCTTGACGAAGTGCAGGCACTTCAACTTTTAGAAGATATGGAACGCTCCCCCGCCGAAGAATATTACACCCTTGCCGGTTATTTACTTGCACACTTTGACGCTATTCCCCAACCGGGAGACAGCATCGACACCGGTTCTTACATCTGTACAGTGCTTAGCATGAACGGGCAGCGTATCGATCAGGTCGCAATAAAAAAGAAAAACTAAAAAGAATACTCCAAAAGTCGGCTGCTTTTTCGGATAAATATCTAAGGCGAAGGCTTTATTTTAGGTACTGTTTGTGGTAAACTATATAAGTCTCTAATGTTAAAGAAACATGAGGCATTCTTCCTCAGCGTTGCCGAGGAAGGCCGCCCTAAATATTCCTTTTTGGACGGCATGTTTTACAAAATGGTATGTACAAGGAGCTACAGTATGAAAAAGATCGGTGTTGTCGGCGCGGGTACGATGGGGCAAGGAATTGCCGCCTCATTCGCTTCGAGCGGATATCAGGTTACGGTGTGCGATATAAAAATCGAATGGGCACAATCGGGAATAGATAAAATTGCAGCAAATTATGATAAATTAGCTGCGAAGGGCAAAATGACGGCGGAAGCTGCCGCTACCGTAAAAGGTAATCTAAAAACGGGCGTATACAAAGATTTAGCCGACAGCGATTTAATTGTCGAAGCCATATTGGAAACAAGCGAAGCTAAAAAGACACTGTTTACCGAATTGGACGGAATTTGCAAAGAATCGGCTATTTTTGCAACAAACACATCTTCTTTATCCGTTACGGAAATTGCAAAAGGGATTAAGCACCCTGTCATCGGTATGCACTTCTTTAATCCCGCCGATAGAATGAAATTGATAGAAGTTATTTCCGGGCTCAATACGCCGGTTGAAGTAAAAAATACCATCATAGAAACGGCAAAGACTTTGGGCAAAACGCCGGTTGAGGTGCACGAAGGTCCCGGTTTTGTAGTAAACCGCATCCTTATTCCTATGATTAATGAAGCCGCCTTTATCCTGCAGGAAGGTATTGCCAGCGCCGAACATATCGATACGGCAATGCAACTCGGCGCAAAT
Source organism: Treponema vincentii F0403 (assembly GCF_000412995.1). Taxonomy (NCBI): domain Bacteria; kingdom Pseudomonadati; phylum Spirochaetota; class Spirochaetia; order Treponematales; family Treponemataceae; genus Treponema; species Treponema vincentii. The sequence goes on from NZ_KE332513.1 coordinate 97,586, forward strand.
CACCCGATGGGGCCGCTTGCCCTCGGCGATTTAATCGGCCTCGACGTTGTATTAGCTATTATGGACGTATTGTACCGCGAAACGGGCGACAGCAAATACCGCTGCTGCACACTGATTCGTAAGATGGTACGCGGCGGATTACTCGGCCGCAAAACGGGAAAGGGTTTTTACGATTATTCAAAGTAAAAAGTAGGAATAGCAGATGAACACAGTATTATTTCATATAGACGGTCATATTGCGACAATCACCATTAACAAACCGCAGGTTTTAAATGCATTGAGTACCGAGGTATTGACCGATCTTAAACAGGTATTGGATGAGATTGAAAAAATAGAAAATATTTATGCGGTGATTATTACCGGAGCCGGGGAAAAAAGCTTTGTAGCGGGTGCAGACATCGCAGAGATGAAGGATAAAAACCCTAAACAAGCGACCGAATATGCCGAGTTTGCCGACGGAATATTTTTCCGCATAGAAAACTTCCATTGTCCCGTCATTGCCGCGGTGAACGGTTTTGCCTTGGGAGGCGGCTGCGAGCTTGCAATGGCCTGCGATATCCGCATTGCATCCGAAACCGCACGGTTTGCTCAACCCGAAACAGGCTTGGGAATTACGCCGGGATTCGGCGGTACTCAACGTCTTCCGCGGTTAGTCGGTGCGGGGCGTGCAAAAGAATTAATCTACACCGGCCGTACGATAAAAGCGGACGAAGCGCTCGCAATCGGTCTTGTCAATAAAGTAACAAAACCGGAAGCTTTAATGCAGGAAACCCTCGCCATGGCACAAACCATCTGCCAAAAAGCGCCTTTTGCCATTAAAAAAGCAAAGGAAGCCATCAACAGAGGTTTGCAGGTAAGCATCGACAAAGCAATCGCCGTTGAAACGGAAGAATTTGCGCAATGTTTTGCAACGGAAGACCAAAAAATGGCCATGACCGCTTTTGTCAAAAAAGAAAAAATCGAAAAATTTAATAACCGCTAGGAAGAGTTATGGATTATAGTTCGTTATATAAACAAAAACTGACCACTGCGGAAAAGGCCGTCCAAGCGGTCAAGTCGGGTGATTGGGTCGATTACGGATGGGGGAACAACACCCCCGCCGCATTCGATAAAGCATTTGCAGTACGGCTGCCTGAGCTTGAGCATGTTCATATCAGAGGCGGAGTTGTTCTGAGGGAACCGGAAATCTTTAAAATAAAAGATCCTCAGGCTCATTATACGTGGAATTCTTGGCACATGTCGGGTTATGAACGTAAAACCATTACGGCAGGTTTCGGCTTTTATATTCCGCTCCGCTATTCCGAGCTGCCGCGCTGGTATTACGAAAACATTAAGCATCTTAACGTATCGATTTTCCAAACAGCGCCGATGGATAAAGACGGCTTTTTCAATTTCGGGTTGAATGCCTCTCACCTAAAAGCGGTTACGGATTGTGCAGATATCGTTATTGTAGAAGTCAATAAGAATATGCCGAACTGCGTGAACAGTGTCGATGACAAGATCCACATTTCCGATGTCGATATGATTATCGAAGGTGATAACCCGCCGATAGACGAATTGGTCGATAAGGGAGAACCTACCGAAGTCGATAAGGCTGTCGCAAAGCTCATCATCGAAGAAATTCCGAACGGCGCATGCCTGCAGCTCGGTATCGGCGGTATGCCCAATACGCTCGGTGCGATGATTGCAAAATCCGATCTAAAAGACCTCGGCGTGCATACGGAAATGTATGTCGATGCTTTTGTCGATATTGCCAAAGCGGGAAAAATCACCGGCGCAAAGAAAGCAATCGATCCGGGGCGGCAAGTATTTGCATTTGCTGCAGGTACCAAAAAGCTCTACGACTATGTAAATAACAATCCGGCATGTATGGCGGCGCCCGTCTCCTATACGAACGACGCACGGGTTATTGCACAAATCGATAACTTTATGTCCATCAACAATGCCGTGGATATCGACTTGTTCGGTCAAGTAAATGCCGAAACATCGGGAACCAAGCATATTTCGGGAGCGGGCGGACAACTCGACTTCGTCTTGGGCGCTTATCTATCTAAAGGCGGAAAAAGCTTTATTTGCTGCTCTTCAACCTTTAAAGATAAAAACGGAGCGCTTTCTTCCCGTATCCGGCCGACACTTGCGCCGGGTTCCGTTGTTACGGACACCAGAGCCAATGTTCATTGGTTTGTTACCGAATACGGAAAGGTCAACTTAAAGGGATTGTCGACGTGGCAGCGGGCAGAGGCCTTAATTTCGATAGCCCACCCCGATTTTAGAGATCCTTTAATCGCCGAAGCGGAAAAACTCCATATCTGGAAACGATCCAATAAACGGTAGGGAACGGGGCTGTCTCAAAAGTTGGTTACTTTTTAGACAGCCCCAAGCCCGATGGTTTTCTTTCTGTGCGGAATTTCGTAAGTATAAGGTTCGTGTTTATCGCACACCAATTGTACCCAATATAACAAAATTTCGCGCAGGTTTTTAAAAAAAAGGATAAAGAGTATGCAAACAATTAAAAATATAAAAGCAGTTTTTTTTAGTCCTACGGGCAACACCAAACGGGTTGTTGAATCGATTGCCGGACAGTTGGCGCAAAAGCTTTCCGTGCCGGCCGAATCGGATGATTTTACGCTGCCTGCCGCCCATGCTGATACCAGAACGTATTCGGCTGAGGATTTGGTCATTTTCGGCGTGCCGACTTATGCAGGGCGCATCCCGAATAAGGTATTGCCTTTTGTGCAAAACTTGTTTAAGGGAAACGAAACGCGCGCCGTAGCGGTGGTTACCTTCGGGAACCGCAGCTTTGACAATTCGTTAAGCGAACTGCACAGTGAATTGGAAAAGAATAACTTTTCGGTAGTTGCCGCCGGCGCTGTAGTATGCAAGCATGCATTTGCCGAGGTAGGCATTGGGCGGCCGGATATCTCCGATGAGGAGCGGATAACTGCTTTTGCCGAAGAGGTTTTTGAAAAACTTCAAAAATCCGGCGGTTCTCTGCCCAATGCCTCAATAAAAAAGAACGAAGCGCTCACCGCCTACTATGTACCGCTCGGCACCGACGGAAAACCGGTTAATTTTTTAAAGGCAAAACCGGTTACTGATAAGGCAAAATGCGACAACTGCGGCGTTTGTGTAGACGTATGCCCGATGGGCTCTATCGATAAAAACGATGTATCCTTAGTTCCGGGCATCTGCATAAAGTGTCAAGCGTGTATTGTGTATTGCCACACAAAAGCAAAATCATTCGACGATCCGCTATTCCTATCGCATAAAGCCATGCTGGAACAAAACTATACGCGCCCAGCCATCTCGGAATTTTTTTCCTAACCATAAGCCGAACAAACGTATCAGACGAGCAAATATAAATCGCAAAATCAGGAGATTAGGCAAGCATTTGAACCGTCTTCAACTGTTGTACATCCGTATACCTCTCTACCGATATACATCCTTGTATATCGGTAGAGGACAAGTTTTGTTCCAAAACTTGTTTCTGACCTATCCCACGCCCATCCTTGGGCGTATTGAAGGCGTGTTTTGTGAGCGCACAAAACATCGCTGCTGCGTGGAACCACCGCCTTCCTTCTGCGAAAAATTTTTAAAATTTTTCGCAATTTATTTCCAAAGCCGAATAAACGTATCAGGTGAGCAAATATAAATCGCAAAATCAGGAGATTGGGCAAGCATTTGAACCGCAAAGAGGTTCAACTCTGCTTGAACAGTCTCCTGATTTTGCGGGGATGTAAAAAACGGCCTGATACGTTTATTCGATACGCTTTATTTTTTCTTCAAATACTTTACGCTGTCGAGGGCAACGGCGGCGATGATGATAAATCCCTTAAACACAAACTGCAAGTTGGTGTCAATGCCGAGGAAGGTTAAGCAGTAGGTTAAACCGGTAAAGATGATAACGCCGAGCACCGCGCCTTCAAGCTTACCGATACCTCCGTTGAACGAGATACCGCCGACTACGCAAGCAGCGATAGCGTCAAGCTCGTAGCCCTGTCCGGTACCCGCGCTGGCATTCGCCTTAAACGCCTCGAAGAAGGCGCCGAAGCCGTAGAAAATACCCGCCATGATAAACACGCTCATCGTTACCTTGAATACGCTGATGCCGCTCACGCTCGCGGCTTCGGCATTGCCACCTACCGCATACATGTTTTTGCCGAGTACAGTCTTATTCCAGATAAACCATGCAACCGCAATCGCGATAACCGCCGGGATAATCAGCTTAGGGAACGTTACCAGTTCTCCATTCACTACGCCGAGCACCCACCGGCCGCCGAAAAAGTCCTTGATACCGGCGTCGATGGACCCTACCGGCGTACCGCTCGTCCCGAAGAACAAAAGCCCGTAGATAATCAGCTGGGTTGCAAGCGTCGAAATAAAGGGGTGAATTTTCAGCCATGCGGAAAAGAAGCCGGCAAACGCGCTGAACACAACGCATAAAATGATGGAAATACTCACGGAAAGCAGTACCCGTATCGGCATCGCAATCGCGGTAAAATCCCACGGCCCCATGCCGAAGAACGTTACGATATTCTGCCCCGGATGGAGAATTAAACCGGTAACAACCGCACCCATTGCAACCATACGCCCGACGCTCAAGTCCGTACCGGCAAGCAGGATGAGCCCCGCAACCCCCAGCGCGTAGAACATACGCACCGACGACTGTTCCAAAATCGTCAGAATATTGGAAATGGTCAACAAATTGCCGCTTCCCGACAAGGGAGCGACGATAATACACACCACAAAGAAGATAGCGATGGCAATGTACAACCCGTTTGCCAAAAAGAACTGCGCCGGGGTAAACTTATACGCATAATCTTTAAAACCCAGCACAAAGTTTTCTGAAAAACTCGTCTTACTGTTGCGCAGATGGATATTTTTCTGTACCCGGTCGACATATACCTGATGCTTTGCCGTTTTGCACTTTCCGAGTGCCGTTTCATAATGATTTTTTGCATCGAACAGCGCGGATTTAAGCGCATTCCCGGCAGCGGTAAGCTCCTGCTGCAGTTCCCGCCGGTCTTCTTCCGATGTTTTACCGGCAAAGGCTGCGGCAATATCCTGCTTCTTTTTTTCAGCTGCCTCGGTAATGTTTTGCACCTTTGCGGCATATTCCTGCTTATGGTGTTCCGCTTTTTCGTCCTCGCTCTTTTTTACTTCCTGTTCAAACGCCGCGGCAAGCGCATTAACCCGCTGAACCGCCTTATGCGTCAGTTCTTTATCTTCATCCTTATGCTGCGCCGCAACGGTTTTAGCATCTTCAATCTGTTTTTGAAGCCCTGCAATCCGGCTTCTTTTTTCTTCGGCGCTCAGCAATTTATTCTTACGGATAGCGGCAATCTCCTGCATCACTGCGGAAATCTTATTCACTCCCCCAGCCCGTAATTCATCCAGCCGCTTCGTATATTCCGACAGAACGGCATCTTCCGCTAAAAGTTTCGCAGTATCCGCCTGCGCAATTTGTTCCGCAGTAAACGTATACTGTGTAAGATTTTCGGGTGTGTCTTTCATCCTAACCTCCGGTATATTTCCGTATTCAATCGTGTTTATAGATACCGAGCGGAAAGCCGCAACAGCGCTTCCTGATCGGTGGTGGCGGTATCGACAATACCGGCAAGGCGGTAGTTCGACATAACGGCAATGCGGTTGGTAATGCCCAAAATTTCCGGCATCTCGCTCGAAACAACGATAATCGTCTTTCCCGCCTTTGCCATTTTAATAATCAGCTGATAAATTTCGTACTTAGCGCCGACATCGATACCACGGGTCGGTTCATCCAACAGCAGAATATCGGGCTGGCGTTCAAGCCATTTGCCGATAATCACCTTCTGCTGATTACCGCCGCTCAGTGCGCTGATCAATTCATCCGCAGAAACACACTTTGTGTGCATAGTCTTTATTTCACGGTCGGCCGCCTCCTGCATTTTACGGTTTGACAGCACACCGAATGTTTTATAGGTTTCGATATTTGCAATAACGGTATTAAATTTGATGGAAGCCTTGCCGAACATACCGTTGAACTTCCGCTCCTCGGTTACGGGCGCAAAGTTATAGGCCATCGCATCCTTTGAATTGGAAAAATGGAGCTTTTTACCGTCAAGGATCATCTCGCCGGAAGCAACGGTCCGCAAGCCGAAGATGCTTTCCAAAAGTTCGCTCCGTCCCGCTCCTACAAGACCGTACAGCCCGAAAATTTCTCCCTTTTTTACCGTAAAGGAAATATCCTTTAGCTGCGGCTCATACCGAGTGGAAAGATTGCGTACTTCAAAGTAGTCGTCGCCCACCGTATTGTCCACATCGGGGAAACGCTTTTCGAGCGAACGTCCGACCATCGCCGAGATCAATTCATTCATATTTGTGTCGTGAATATTCTTTGCAAGCGTCAACCGCCCGTCGCGCAGCACCGCTACTTCGCTGCATATCTGAAAGATTTCATCCATTTTATGCGAAATATAAACAAACGACACGCCCCGCTTGCTTAACGTCCGTACAATCGAAAACAGTTTAATCACTTCCGGCTCGGTTAAAGAAGAAGTCGGCTCGTCCAATACAATCACCTTCGCATTATACGAAACAGCCTTTGCAATCTCCACCATCTGCCGCTGCGAAACCGACATCGTACGCATAATCGTGCGGGCATTCACGCTCATCCCCAGCGAGGCAAAAAGCGCATCGGTATCCTTCTGCATCTTTGTCTCATTCACCGCGCCGAACCGAACGGGATATCTGCCTAAAAAGAGATTATCCATCACCGTACGGTCAAGGCATTGGTTCAGCTCCTGATGCACCATCGCCACGCCGTTTTCCAGCGCATCCTTGGGAGACTTAAAATCGATCAACGTATTGTCAAGAAAAAAACGCCCTTCGTCCTTCGCATAAATACCGAACAAGCACTTCATCATCGTCGATTTTCCGGCGCCGTTTTCTCCCATCAATCCGACTACAGCGCCTCTTTTAACCGTCAAACTGATATTTTCCAATACCTTGTTCTTGGCAAAAGACTTTGAAAGATTTTTAATTTCCAGTACCGTGTCTTCCATAACTATTCCTTATATGGTTTTCGTTTTCGGAGTAGAAAGCTCCCCGTACAGCACATCCGATAACTTTTTTAATTCTTTTATACCTTTGATACATTCTACGGTAAGCATTGATTCCGCCATAAGACAAGATATATCGAATGACGGAAAGCACTACTTGAAAAGAAAACGGTAATGCATAACGCATCATCTTCTGAAAGTTACGCATTACCGGTTATACATTGCCAATTATTAATACTTCAGCTTGCCGGTGTAGTCTGCGCCGGAGTTGGTCTTTACCATATTGACGGCGAATGCGTCAAAGTTATTCAGGTTGGTAAAGCGATCCAAGCAGCTGGATTCGTTTTGTCCGTCGCCCTGTACGATTGTCAGGTCGAGGTTCAAAAGCGGTGCATAGTATTTCAGTGCCGGCACATACGAAGAAGAAAGGAAGTTGTCGGCAGAGTTGTAGATTGTCAACAATACCTTTTTCTTATCGGCCTGTGTCTGCTTGATGCCTGCGTCGCGGCTGCCGCCGGAGTAGTTCTGCCAGTTTTCGGCATTTACACCTGAGTTTTCAGCCATGATAGCTTTTACATCGCCCCAGTACTGTACGGGTGCGGTAATCTTGTTGCCGTATTTGTCGGCGACGGAGATACCCTGCGTATATACGGCTTCTCCGGTTAAACCGTCGAGCAAATTGCGTAATACCTGCAATGTTGCAGTCGCCTGTGCGTCTACGTTCTGAGAGACGGTACCGGAAAGTTTGCCGCTTCCGATTGCTTCGATAGCGTCTGCGTTTGCGTCATAGCCGAAGATCGGAACGCCTGCCGGATAGTTTGAAGCCTGTAAACAGCCCATTGCCATACCGTCGTTGTTAGAAACAACCATGTCGATCTGGTCTGCAAATTTGGTTGCCCAGCCGCCCATCGCTTCGGTAGCGGCATTTGCGTTCCACGTTGAACCGTCGGTTCCGGTCATAGCTTTTCCTTCAAGCTCTACTACTTTTAATGTCTTTCCTGCAATAGTGATGGAACCGTCCTGCACAACGCCCGGGTCGGTAGAACCTGCCCATGTACCGAGCGCCCGTCTGATACCTTCCGTTCTCGCCTTGGAATCGTTATGGCCTACGTCTCCGATGCAGAGCACATAGCCTAAAACACCGTCGCCGTTGCGGTCAATCGAAGCGTCAGCCTTTGCAAGGAAGTTCATAATCAGTTCCCCTTGAACGGCTCCGCCGCCTGCAGCGTCAAAACCGACATAGTAGGTTTTGTCGTTCCAGTTCATCGTCGTCATGTCGATTGCACCGGTCGTCGGATCGGACGGCTGCCGGTTAAAGAACACAAGCGGCTTATCCTTATTGAGCGTTGCGGCAGTCTTTCCTCCGCAGCTTGCAAGGACCAAAAGGCTGCACGCCAGTACAGCCAATACAACTTTGTAAGATACTTTTGAAACACAGTTCATCGTTATCTTCCTCCTCAAAATAAGTCGGTACCATGATATATCGGTGCTGCAAAATCCGCCGTCAGCCGCTCATACGGATAGATACAACTGATAAGGACTTGCGGCACACTACCGGTACCGTTTCGTATTATACTATATGAATGCAAATTTTTCAAAACTTTTTGTCCATTTTTTTCATTTTTAATGCTCAAAATACGGATTTAGTACCCACAATACAGGCGTATTTCAAATAGCGTCCGCTTCGTTTGCCGCGTGGATATAGTCTTTTTTACGATAAAAGGATATATTATATCTAAGGAAGACTTCTAAAAACCGAAGTTTTTAGAAGTTCGCATTAGTAGTGTTCCCTACAGTTATGGGATGAACAAAGGCGGTTTTGTATGGATAATCTGAAAAAAAACTTATCGGATAAGAAAAAAGAGCGGGAAGATTTACAAACAATGCTTAATTCATTGTATAGAGAATACGGCGAAACGCAATTTGAATATGTTTCGCAACGGAAAGAAGCTCTTCCGCATATTGACGAACAAGATTTTGAAACATGGAAATCGCTGAGAGAAGACCGGCAAAAAGATGCGAATACCATTTTAAGCATCAAAACGGCACAATCACGGCAAAGCGAATTAAAAGCGTTCTACAGTGAAGTTGATAAAGTATTACACGATCAACAGCGTGCATATCAAAAAGCGCGGGATAATTTTATTCTGCTTTTCTTCCAAACCTATCAACACACCTCTTTACCGTCTATCGAGCAGATTGTTCAAGCCATTAAACCGGTACAGGAATCCATCGAAAAAACACAACAGGAAAAACAGGCCGTTGAACAGCAAAAAAACGACGCTCATTTTTTTAAAAAACTAACGTTGAGCCCCCAATTGCTGTCGTTAAAAGGGAGATTGAATAGCCTGCAGAAAAAAATGAATGAGCAAATCATTGCAGCCGGAGATGAACTTCTAACGGATGATATTATAATGGAAGCACGCGGCTCAGCCTTTCCGGAACAGCTTGAACCTGCATATATTGAGCTTAAAGCAATCGTTTCCAAGCAGGACGAAATGGAAGACAGAAAAGAAACGCTGGATACCGAACAGAAAAAACTTGAAGAAACTTTAGCGGAATGCGGCGTTACGGATAGCCCGCAAAAGCGGATCAATATGCTAACGGATATGATAAAGGATACGGATAAAAAGATTGAAGAAGCCGAAAGACAGCAAGGCATGCAATACAGCAATGTTTTTTATACTGATGCCGGTCAACGCAATGGAGAAGCATTGACTGATGTACCGGAGCTGTTTAAACCGTATTTGGAATCTATTGCGGAGTACCGTGTAAAACTTGAAAAAAACGCGATCGATATTGAATACACAGAAAATGAGATTGCGCGTAGCAGCGAAATGCATAAAATAGAAACGTTACAAAACGCTATCTCCGGATACAAGGACAGTATTGCTCAATACGAAAAGCTCATCGAAACAGCACAACGGGACATTGCACGTGCGGAAGAAATAAAACAGGGACTTGAGGAAAGAAATAATGAGCTGAAACCTCAAGGTTCTGCGGACTGAAGGGAAATTCGGCTGATAGGGGCAAGTTCCCACTTTTTCGGTTTAAAGAATCCCCGCGCATATACAGCACCGAAACCCGGTTCATAAAGATGGATTTTCCGTACTTGCTTTGTGATGTTCCATTTTTTGATATACATACCGTAAGATTCCAGAAAATTGAGCGGTTCCAGCTTAGTAAAACCGCACCGGGTGTCATAAGCAGCTGTTGCAATTTCAATGTATACACTGTAGGGAGCATCAAGTTCCATCTCAAGAGGGTTCTGGTCTTGAGTAAAGCACGCTCCAACTTGTACGCTCACGATATTATCTATCGGTAAGAGTACCTCAACAGGATATCCTCCATAGCCGAATGAGATCCGTGCATTACGGAGTATTTCCCCCGAAATTTCAAGCCGCTTATTGTTCGGAGCAAGATAGCGGTACATACAATCGATCAATTCAAATAAGTTAATACTTGTATCTGCTGCTGTGCTGAGTATGAGTTCTATATCATTCACCGTTGAATGATATAGAACATTCTCCGGTATCGGCATGGCTGAAATTACTTCTTTAATGGCAGGATACGCCTCATCGGCACTCATTCCCGCCAGCTGAAAAGAAGAGAAAGAAAAAAGAAATAAGATAGGCAATAGCTTTTTAAACATTATCAATAAAATCCTTTATTTTTATTTACGGCAGTGTCCATTCTATTTTTTTTGTTTCGCGCTGCTCGAAAGCTTCGGCAAGCAGCGGCATGATGTTTATCCGTGCAAAGATATCTTCGGCGTCTTGCCGCCGCGTATGCAGCACCGGATGTTTGGGAGAAAACAGCACACAGCAATCTTCATACGGCAAGATGGAAGTTTGGTATGTCCCGATATCGACCGCGTACCGTATAATCTCTTCCTTGTCCATACCGATAAGCGGCCGCAGAATGGGAAGTTTTGCACAGCCGTCGGTAACGGTAAGGTTTTCGATCGTTTGGCTTGCGACCTGCGCAAGGCTTTCGCCCGTAACCAAGCACTGGGCATTGATTTTTCCGGCGAGCATCTCCGCGGTGTGCATCATACACATACGGAGCAGCAGCGTCAAATACGGTTCCGGCACCGTCCGCTTTAAGTGCTGCTGTACCTTGGTAAACGACACAACGGTCAAGTATCCGCCGAGTCCGTACCGAGCCAAGATGCCGGCTAAGGTTTCCACCTTTTGCTGGGCTTCCGGCGACGTATACGGATGGGAGTGAAAGTATACGTAATCAACCTTCATACCGCGGAAAAGCATTTTGTAACCGGCGACGGGAGAATCGATTCCTCCCGACAACAGCAGCAGCGCCCGCCCCGAACAGCCGCAGGGGAGTCCTCTCCGGGCGGTATGCTCCACGCCGTAGATGAACGCCTGCTTTTCGCGCACCTCGATGCTGATGACCGCGTCGGGGTGATGCACATCGACGGTCAAAATCTTCGCCGTATGGATGGTTCCGCCTACTTCCCGCGCAATATCGTAAGAGGTAAGCGGAAATTGTTTGTCGGCACGGCGGGCTTCAATTTTAAAGGTGCGCGCCCCTTGAGCCTGCAGTACGCAGGCTTCGGCAACAGCCGTCGCGGAAATAGCTTCGAGCGTTTTATCCGCCGGCTTTGCCTGCGCCCAGCTTGTAATGCCGAAAAGATGATTCAAAGCCGCTTCCACCCGCGGCTGCAGGGACACATCCGCCCGTACATACATCCGTCCGGCGCGCACCTGTACGTTCGGCGGTGTTCCGTCAAAATAGCTTCTAAAGTTTTGCGCAAGCCGCCGCTCAAAATCCTTTAAGTTCCCTTTTTTAAGATTTATCTCTCCGATTTTTGCCAGATAAAAAAGTTCCGCCATGTCAGTCTCGTTAAACCTCCGTTACATTATTACATTGCTAAATTGTGCCCGCAATGGCGGTGCCGAACGTAATTGCATGGTCGAGGGATACCAAATCAAAGTAGATGCCGCGCTCTTGCGTAAGCGCCGTGTAAAGGTGCGCAATGACGGCTTCGTGCAAATGGTGCGTTTTAAAAAACGTTGTTCCCTCTGCGAGGATACAGACGGGCAAAGCGGGATTTTTCCCCTTGCCTGTTTTAATGACAGCAGCCGCGATATTGCCCGCAGCGAGCCGCGCCGTACGCATAATCACCGCATCCAATATCCGGTAGAGTACCTCGCGGTCTTCTTCCGTGCCGCCGGCTAAAAGAAGCCCCAACGGAGTTTGGTCTGAATACGGCGCCTGCAAAAAGCGGTTCACATCGATGAGCGGAATGTCGGCAACGGCAGCAAGGGCTTTTTTGACGCCGGCGGAAAAAAGATTATCCGCAGCGGCTGCCCGTATCATCACCGAAGCAACCGATCCGAGGTAGGCGCCCGAGCACATTTTTTCAAACCAAAACATCTGCGGCTGGTCGGTTTTTTTGGTAAACGCTTCGTCAAAATCGCTGCGGGGCTGTTTGTTCGACTTTCCCGACTCGCAGACGACAATCTGTGCGGGCAGCGTTACGGTACCGGCGCTGTTCGATGCAATTTTAGGGATGTCTTGATATTCGATATATGCGGCGTTCATTCCGGTTCCGAGGATAAACCCTACATACGAATCATACTTTTTCCCGCCGACGGCAGTAGAGGCTCCTGCGAGGAGCGCCGCAACCGTATCGTTCAAAAGCACAATGCGTTTCAGCTTATTCCAGCCCCGCCGCATCAGCGCCGCCTCCAGAGTTTGACCGACTAATGAGCCGATTACTTCGGGTGCTTTGATCTCTTTGGAAAATTGCAGCACTTCGCCGTCGCCTGCAGGGGTAATTTTTATCGCATACGAAAAACAAAAAGCGATGGGATCCGCCGCATTCTTTAAATGATCTAAATAAGAAGCGATCGTCTCAAAAAACTCCGCTTTGGAATATTCCCGATCGGTTGCCGGCATCGGTTTCCGTTCAATCTGACTAATAGACGGAATGCTGTTTTCGTCAAAGGTAACCAAACATGAGCGGAAATTGGTTCCGCCCGCATCGATAACGATAACCGACGTATTCTTAGGCGGCTGCTGAGGAGGCATAAACCACGTCGGTATCATATCCAGTGCCGGCCCCGTACCGACGGGAATAGCCGGATACTGTTTAAGGCCTTCTTCCATGTCGTAAAGCAGCGTATCGATAACCGTATTGACCGTAGGGCCTTCCCCATCAAAATTATGCCGGCCGAAAAACGCAGCAACTGAATGCCGAATGTCCATTGTAATGCCTCCCGATAAATTCATGGGGATGTCTCAAAAGTTGGTTACTTTTTCGACATCCCCGCGAGTTTAAAACTAAGTCTTTATAAAGTAATGACTTAGTTTTAAACATCGCATCTAAATCTAAGGAAACTGTCCAAAAACTGAAGTTTTTGGACAGCTCAAAGCATCTCTAAAAACTAACCGAGTTTTTAGAGATGCCCATTCTATAATAGCGGAATGCTCTGCCCAGCGCACTGTGCCCGCATGTCGTCGGGCCATACCGAAACCTGCGTTTCGCCGATATGCGCTTTCCGCAAGAAAAACATACAGAGCCGCGACTGCCCGATCCCTCCTCCGATGGTTTGAGAGAGTTCCCCGTTCAGCAGCTTGGTATGAAAGAACAACGATGCCCGTTCCATGCACTTGCGGGCAGCAAGCTGTTGCCGCATCGTTTCGGGACTTACCCTGATCCCCATCGACGATAGTTCAAGCACATCCCGCAATACGGGATTCCACACCAGCAAGTCTCCGTTTAACCCGTGCCGTCCGCCGCCGGTTTCGGTAATCCAGTCGTCATAGTCGGGCGCGCGGCCGTCGTGCGGTTCTCCATTTGCAAGCGGAGCGCCGATACCGATTAAAAAGACCGCACCGTGCTGTTGGGTGCATTTCCGTTCCCGTTCCTTTGCGGAAAGGTGCGGATATTGCGCATAGAGGTCTTCCGCATGGATAAAGGTAATATGATTCGGCAAAATCGGCTCGATTGCGGAATAGTTATCATAGATAAAAAACTCGGTACATTTCAGGCAATCGTATATTTTTTCTACGGTTGCTTTTAAAAACTCAAGAGTTCGGCAGGATTCCTCCATTGCAAGCTCCCAGTCCCACTGATCGACATACAGCGAATGAATATTATCGAGCTCCTCATCGGCACGGATCGCATTCATATCGGTATAAATCCCAAAGCCGGGCTGTAATCCCATTTCCGCTATTTTAACACGTTTCCATTTTGCAAGCGAGTGAACGATTTCAAGCTCCTGTTCGTTCATGTCCTTTACCGGAAAGTGAACAGCCCGTTCTATACCGTTCAGGTCGTCGTTTAACCCCTTCCCTCTTGGTACAAAGAGCGGCGCCGTAACACGGGTTAAATGCAGCCGTGTAGACAATGTAAGCTGAAAAAAGTTTTTAATACGGATGATAGCCTGTTCCGTTTCTTTACCGCTTAAAATCGGCCGGTAGTGCTCCGGAATATAAAGGTGCGACATAAACTTTAACTTTCCTTAGGGCGCCTTTAAAAGTTAATTTGATTTTTAGAAGATGCCCGACGAGAGAATATGCCAATCTATCTTTTTTTTGAGGAAAAAACAAGAGGACAGCCGCCTCGCACAGGAGAAAGGTAACCGCTTAAAGTATTTCCGGTACGGCTAGTATGCATATAACGATTTTCTTGACTGAAACCGGTAAAAATGCAATACTTATTTCGATTTTATAGGTATCTTCTAAAAGCTTCGGTTTTTAGATCTTCCCTTATACCTTTTTATAGGAGAAATATAATGAAGAAAAGCATTTGTATCCTTTTTTTGCTAACGGTATTTTCGGTAGGTTTTTTATCTGCCACCGTAAAGATGAACCTTGAGCTCGGCCCGGTGTATACCTATTTCGGTAGCAGTGCGTCTTTCGACGGCGGGCACAAATCATGGACAACCCATACCGGTGGTGTGAACATACTCTTCGGAGTCGAATTCGTCAAAAATTTCGGAGTATACGTAAACGCAAACCTTGCGTTCGGAAAGGAGTATTGGGATAAGTTTTCATCAAAGAAGCACTATTATGGAGACTTGGAAGAGGTAGACTTGACGTATGCAATCGACAGCCAGTTCGGGTTTTTCTATGTATTTCGCCCCATAAAAAAACTGGATCTTACACTCGGCGCCGGAATCGGCATCGGCGGGAGCGGATATAAGCATACATACGCTAAGGCTTCCTCAATACTAAACGCGGAACGATCGCAAGCCAATATCGGCGGCGGGATAAATTTTACCGTTTCCTATATGTTTACTAAAATGGTCGGAATCTACGGCGGTGTGTCGGATACTTTATATGCCCCCGTATACATAAAATACAGCGACGGTAAAACCAAGCCAATAGAAAGTACAAACATATCCGGAAAGATTGCCAATTCATTCAATATCAAAGCCGGTATTCAATTAGTCTTTTAAAAATAAAAAAAGCCGGTTAAAGAACCGGCCCGCCGTCTGGCTATCGGCCGGTTAATGGGTGGGAGGGGAACTAACCGGCCGATACCTTATATATCGGCTGTATTATATTAAACCTTAGTGTATTTTGTTATTATTTTAAGGAACGATTTCCTGTAAAAGAACATCCATCGTCATCGTCAGCTGGTAGGTTTTTCCCGTCTCGACGGTAATTTGGCGGGTCAGCTCATAACTCCCCATCTTAAAAACGACGGTATGTACCCCAATTTCGACCGGCAACGGCTCTTTTGAAAGCGGTATTTCTTGGCCGTCAAGGAATACCGCTACATTTTCCGGCGCCTGAATATGCAAGAGCGGCGTAATCGACTTAAGCTGCACTTCAAGCTGCGTAATTTTTCCCCGTTCGATAATACACGAACGCATTTCCGTGCGGTAAGCGTCGGAATTGATACTTACGGAATATGTCCCCGGCAATAGAAGCTGCAACTCATCAAACCGCGTAAGATATTCGTTATTCAGCTTGACAGTAACCGGTTTTTGCTCCTCATTATCGGGGAACTGCAGTTTTAATTTTAAACCGCCTTCGGCAATCAGCAGCGGACGCACAATAACGGTAAAAGAAGCCTGTTCAAAATCTTCCGGCAGCCCTTTCATAACGGGATTCAAGCGCAGCATAAAAGGATTCGCCGCATTGAGGCTGTTATACGGCAAAATCTCACTGTTTTTTATTTGTTTAAAGCTGTACTCTTTTTTTACCGGAATTCTAATGATATGAGAAAACCTGTTCGGCAGCAGTGCCGTAGTGATCGCTTTAGCCGAATAGTCGATGTGCTTTTTTGCAGGTTCGGGCTTTATGTCGGTATATACCGTATAAGCGATGGAATTCGGATAATTCATACTTGTCTTATCCTGCTTTAATTCAAGCTCTATTCCTTCCAAAAATAAGAAATCGCTTTTAACCGAAAAGGCAACCGCATCATTATAACCGATGGTAAGCGAAACCGGTTCAAATACCTCTGTGGTAAAGGTATAGGTATGCATATTGCTTACCCTAAAGCTATCGGGGTAAAAAAATGAAACGGCAAATAAGAAAAAATATGACGTTATACATAAGAGCTGCTTCATGATTTTGCTTTCTTTGTATCGATGAAAAGTGACGGATCTTTTGCCTTTCCTTGCTCGCGTACCTCAAAATGGAGGTGCGGACCTGTGGAAAGACCTGTAGAACCGACATACCCGATGATTGTACCTGATTTTACTTTTTCGTACAAGCGGGCATTAACCTTGCTTAGATGGCCGTACAGGCTTTCCCTGCCGTCATCATGGCGGATAAGGATGTAATTGCCGTAGATATTGCTGTATGCGGTTTCGATAACTTTGCCTGCCGTACACGCATAAACGGGACTCCCTGCCGGAGCGGCAAGGTCGATTCCGGCATGGTAGGTTGACTTACCGGTAAAGGGACTTTTCCGCATACCGAAGTCGGAGGTAACAACGGCATGCTGCAGCGGAAAACGATAGAGCGGAATAAAAAAGAAGCTGCGTACGGTACTGTCAAGCAGCGCATTAGGAAAACATTCTACCCGTATGGTCTTTGCAGGATCTGCAGCAGAAGGCAATGTGATTGAAAAGGATTCTGTTTTAAGCTTTTTACTGAATGCTTCCGTCAATTTTTCTATATCGGAAACAGCCTTTTCCGGAAGATAGAGCGCCGGTAAGGTAGGCAGCAAGAGTATTTTACCTGCGATATTCGTTTTTACCGATTCAATGCTATTCAAGGTAATAAGCGCATCATAAGGGATGCTGCAGCGGGCAGCTATGCGGATAACGGTATCTTCTTTTTGAGCCTTATAGCGATAAAATTGAAGCGGCAGTTCCCGTGCGGTTTTTCCCGCTGCAAGCGCCTTTCGGGCATACAGCACATCATCGCTATACTGTTGAAAAATATGATTTTGGGGAGACAGTTCCGGTATTAGCGGCAGTTCCGCGTAACCGGCTGCTGCAGCAGCGTGGATAAAAAGAACAATTACGTAGCAAAGCGGGAGTTTTTTCATTACCATGCAGATTATGGGCGCTACATTCGGTCTTCCGAAACCCCAAAGGCTACAAAACCGTATACTATAAGCGATAAAATAAGCGCCAGAAAGGCTAATATGCGATGATAAGTGAAAATCAATATAAAAAAGAGGATAAATCCTCCAAGCAGGATGAACTTTTTTAACAGCGAATATAGAAACTTCCGCGGATTGGCTTTATAGTTTTTTATGCTGCGTTTAACAATGAAAAACAACAAGAACGCGGAAAAAAGCAAAAGGCTTACGGTAGTGTAAACTTGCGTATAGCGGGTTGCCAGCAGCCAGAGCGGATAGACAATACAAAAACTGAAAAGGAGGCAAAAGCCGAATATGAGCACAAATGTGCACACTTTAAAAAAAAGGGCTTTATAACCGGTAACCATTTTGTGAAAATAATCTTTCACGCTTCAAAACCTTTTATAATAAAATAGATACCCTCTAAAAACATCGATTTTTAGAGGGTTTTCATCGATTTACTTGCAGCAGCCCGTGCATACTGAACCGTCTTGCATTACCGGTCCCGGAACTGCCGCAAAGAAAAAGCGTTATGCTTCGGAGATTGCTTCCGTAGGACAAACGCCTGCACATGCACCGCAGCTGATACAAGCATCAGCGTCGATAACGCGCGCTCCATTCGCTTCACTGATAGCGCCTACGGGGCATTCGCCCTCGCATGCACCGCAATTAACGCAAGCATCGGAGATCTTATAAGCCATAGTCATACTCCTTGATATATGTGTGATACCCGTATCATAATCCTAAGAGTTGAAAAATGCAAGTATTGAACATGAGAGAACGGGACAAACGTATCTACTTTTTTACAGTACATTGCAAAATCAGTGAAGCGGTTTTGAGAGATATTCTGCCGGCGCTTATAAAAACAATGAGTTTTAGTTACCTGCAAAGAGTGTTTTTTTCCAACGGCTGATCATCTGCAGCGCTTGGAGCGGAGTAGTTCCGTCGGTGTCGGTAGAAAGGATTTCGTTGATAATCAGTTCTTCATCGCTAAAGAGATTTTTTTCCGGTGAGGGATGTTTCTTTTCCGGCACGGTAAAGTCCGTAGACACGGCAGTGCCGGAAACTTGAGTGTTAAGAAGCTCCGTTGCGCGCCGTATGACCGTTTCCGGCAGCCCGGCCAGCTCTGCAACGTGCACGCCGTACGAATGGGCTGCAATCCCTTCGATAACTTTCTTTAAAAATACAATCTTTCCCTCGGTTTCCGCCACATCCAAACACAGCCGTTGCAGCCGCGGATGGATAAGTTGAGCCAGCTCGTGGTAATGGGTTGCAAAAAGGGTTTTTGCCCCGGTGGTCTGCAAAAGGTATTCGCTCACCGCCCGCGCAATAGAAAATCCGTCTCCCGTCGAAGTGCCCCTACCGATTTCATCCATAATGACAAGACTGTTAACCGAAGCGTTCCGCAGGATGTACGCAGTTTCGGTCATTTCGACAAGAAAGGTGGATTCCCCGCGGGCAAGATTATCGCTGGCGCCTACCCGGCAGAAAATACAGTCGACGGGGGTAAGCAGCGCTTTTTCCGCCGGCACAAAGGAACCGACCTGTGCGAGCAGCACAATCAGGGCGGTTTGCCGCAAAAAGGTGCTTTTACCCGCCATATTAGGACCGGTAATGAGGGCAAACGAAGGAATATCCGCATCGGCGGCGGACGAAAGCTTAATGCTGTTCGGCACAAATTCGCCTGCCGGTAGATGATTTTCCACAACAGGATGCCGTCCTTCGCGGATATCCAAAAGCCCGTCGGCGGAAAACTCCGGTTTTACCCATGCATGAAGGGCTGCCGCATAAGCAAAGGATTGCAGTACATCCAATTCTGCAATCTCTTTTGCAAGAAGGTGCAATAGACCAATCCGGTTGTATACTTCCGTATGCACTGTAAGGAACAGCTCTTTTTCGCATGCAATAATATTTTCGCCTACATCGTTCAGTTTTGTTTCAAGTTTGCTTAAATCATCCGTGGTAAAACGATCGGCTGTGGTAAGAGAACGCCGCCTAATAAAATGCTTGGGGATTTCTACCGTTTTAAGGGTACCGCGCGTTACCTCCAGAAAGTAACCGCTTAACCGGTTGTATTTAATCTTTAAATTTTTAATACCGGATTTTTCCCGTTCTTTTTCCAAATAAGCTTCCAAAAGCTTATTGGCGTTATCCCGCATATCACGCAGTTCATCCAGTTTTTCAGACCATCCCTGCTTAATCAGACCGCCCTCGGTAAGGGCAATCGGGCAATCTTCGGCAATGCTTTTGTCCAAAAGGGTATACAGCCCTTCCATATCGTCATGCAGCTCTTGCGGCAGCTGCAAAAAAAAGAGGCTGTTAATTCTACTCAAGTGTGCAAGCTCGATACATGCTTTAAGACTCTGCTTAATCCCTAAAAGGTCTTTTCCATGAGCCCGCTGCATGGCGACCCTGCCGGTAAGCCGGTGGATATCCAGCACTGCCGCAAGTGTAGTCCGAACGGCAGCCAACGCTTTTTCATTTCGGAAAAGCACCACTGTTTTATTAAGCCGTGCGTTTATTTCTTCGGCCGTCCGGAGCGGGTGATAGAGCCATTGCCGCAGCAGCCGCGTTCCCATCGCCGTTTTGGTATAGTTGACGGTTTCAAACAGCGTAAAAGCATCAGTGCTGTCATGCAAGTTTTGCAGCAATTCAAGATTTTTGCGGGTTGCATCATCCATCATCACAAAATCGGAGTCGCGGTATACCTTTATACCCGTAATATGCGGCAGTGCCGCTCCGGTTGTTTGATCCAAATACTGCAAAAGCAATCCTGCCGGCGGTAACTCCGGCGAAGGAGCCGTTAGGCCGAACGATTTAAGGCTTTCGGTACCGAAGCACGCACAAAGTCTCTTTTCGGCGGAAGTAGCGGAAAAATACCAATCGGGATAGAGGTTCTGCAGCATCTGCGGGTACTCTCCGCACAAGGCTTTTAAAGCAGGTACCGAATCGGCGAGCGATATTTGAATAAGGATTTCCCGCGGCTGTACACGGCCGAGTTCTTTTTTGAATTGTTCGGCAAAGTCGGAACGGGGAAAGGACGTAGCAAAAAACTCCCCCGTGCTGACATCGAGGTAGGCAAAACCGATAAATACATCCGTAACGCCGTTGTACGTAATCTCTTTCGGCGTGCAGTAAACTGCTGCAAGATAATTATTTTGCCCTTGTTCAAGGAAGTCGTCGCCCGTTGCGGTGCCGGGAGTAATCACTTCTACGATTTTCCGCTCCGTAAGTTCCCCGGGCACGACATCCGAAACTTGTTCGCAAATAGCAACTTTTTTTCCGGCACGGAGCAGCCGTGCAATATAAATACGCGAGGCATGGTAGGGAATACCGCACATAGGGCTACCCGTCCGCTGCGTCAGCGTCAAATTCAGCAGCTTACTCACCTCGATTGCATCGTCATTGAACATCTCATAAAAATCGCCTAAGCGGAAAAAGAGCACGGCATCTTTATACTGTGCCTTTATTGAGAGATATTGCTGCATCATCGGGGTGATCGGCGCCGGTTTTGCCATATTAGTTTGAACTGAGCTCTCGAATAACGGTTTCAGTAATATCGACGGTGGGGCTGTACCAAACGATAGCTTCCCCTTGCTGCAAATTTAAAACCATTGTATATCCTTGGCTTTCCGCAATCCGCTTAATAGCGGCATAAAGGCGGGAATAGAATGTATCATCACTTACAAGGTTTTTCCGCAGCATTGCAAGTTCATCATTGCAAGCCTTGGAATACTCAAGCAAAAAACTGGTCTTTGCATCGATTTCGGCCTGATATTTTTGTACGGCATCGGTGCGTCCGATTGCTTCGGCATCCACTTTTTTTTGCCGGAGTTCGATAATCTCATCGGACATCCGTTGCGTTTCAGCCTGATATTTTACCTGCTTTGCCTGATAGTCGCGGACGGAGCGGGAATCCCGCAAGAAAGTAGTGTAAATACGGGAGGTGTCTACAACTGCAAAACGGGTTATCTGCTGTGCCGCTAATGCGCCGGCTCCCGCCAAAAGACAAATCAATATAAAAACATGTTTTTTCATTTATCTTTGTACTCCTTTTATAAATTGGGAACATTAAACGACAAAACAAAACGCCAGTCGGCGCCCTTGCCGTTACCCCATACCAGTTTTCCGTTTTCCGCTTTAAAGGTATTTGCAAACATTAGCCGCAGCGGGAATTGAGGAATAACAAAACGCAATCCCGGACCAAAGCTGAAATAATAATCGTCAATTTTAAAGGTCTTTAGATCGGCTAAATCTTTCTTGACTGCAGCAGCATCGGCAAAAAAGTCGAAGGAAAGGATACCGTGAGCTAACGGCCATCTAAACTCCACCCAATGGTTAAGCAGTACATTTCCCTTGCCTGAAGAACCGAGTGTCATCCAGCCGCGGCCGGTAAACATACCGTCAATTGCAAGCTTGCTGCTGTCGCCGATAAGGCTGTTCGGCATGGGGATTTGGAATGAAAATCCGGTATAGAAGGCCAGTACGAATTTTAAATTCCAAATTTCCGAAACGGGATAATTGACAAGTGTAATATATGCCTCCGCTTTGGTTTCGGAACGGAAAAAGTATTCATCTTCGAGTTTCGGTATGATGCCGAAGAAAGAGACCTGCTCACTCAAGAACCAGCCTTTTGAAGGATCATACGTGATATCGCGTCCATCAAAGGAGAGTCGTGTCCAGAATGAGTTGCTGAGCCGCCAGTTTGCCTGCTGCTGCCGTACGGTCTGGTCTGCTGCGCGGTATAATGAAGTATCATAGAAATTCTTTACCAGCGAAAAGTTAACCCCGCCGCGCCATGTAATCATGCAGAATTGGGGATACCACCGATAACCGGTATGAATACCGAACGTCGTTTCAAATCGGTCATAGCGCATTCGGTATGCATTTGCCAAGTCTTGATTTTTTTCAAATTCTTTCTTACTCGCGAACGGGCCGTAGGGGAATACCATATCTTGATAATCGAACAAAGATTTGTGCGTCAGCGACAGATCGAATCCAAGCGTTAGTGGATAGCCGAGGAACCAGTTTTCAGCATAGCCGAGCTGAATTGTTTGATTATCGGTCGCCGCCGTAGCATTAACCGATAATTCATTTCCCCGCCCTGCAAGGTTCCGTTCCTGCCATTGCACAAACAGCGAAAGGGGGAAGCTATCTGCATCGGAAATACCCGAAAATGTAATACCGAATTGGATGCTGGCCGTCGATTGCTCTTCAACATTGAGGATAACATCGATAAGATCCTGCTCTGAACCTGCTTGTACATCCGGTACAACAGTCGAAAAATAGCGGAGATTAAATAAGTTTCGTAAACTATTTGTAAATTTTGACTTTGAAAACACATCGCCCGGTTCAAATAAAAGTTCACGCTTTATAACATAATCTTTTGTGCGTGCATTACCGCGGATGATAATATTTTCGATATGACTTCTACTCCGTTCGACAATCGTAATAACGAACGACACTTTTTTCGTTGCCGAATCGCGCTGAACCGCTCTTGCAATATAATTTGATGTATAACCGTTTTCAAAATACATATCGGCGATTGCTTGAAAGCCCTGTTCAAATCTGGTCATATTCAAAACACCGCCCGGCGTCAGTCTTATTTTTGCACTTAGATCTTCCGTAGAAAAAATCTTATTCCCTTCAAAAGAGGTTCCGTTGTAGAAATACTGCTCCCCTTCCATGATGATATATGTCAGCTTTACCATATTTTTTTGCGGATCGGATTCTGAATCTACATCCTGCACAATATTTTCGACATGGGCATCGATATACCCCCGTTCACCGTAGAATTGCTGAATAGCAGTCTTATCTTCTTCCAGCAGACGCTCTTGAAAAATTCCTTTTACAAGAAATTTTGCCGGTTTGGTAGCTAATACGCCTTTTAAAGCCTTTTCCCCCACAGCGGTGTTACCTTGAAAAGCAACCTCCGAAACGATTGTCTGCTTTCCTTCGTTAATGGTAAATTCAAGGCTAACACCTCCTTGCGGACTATCGGATACACTTGAATTTACAACAACCGATGCATAACCTTTTTCTATATAGTAATTTTTAATGGTTTGCTCGTCGGCATTCTTTTTTATTTCATTATAGATGTCGCCTTTTTTCAATAATATTTTCGATAAAAGATCACCACGTGAAATTTGATGATTACCGGTTATCGTTATCAATGTAACAACAGGCTTCTCCGTTACTTCAAATTCAAGCCTCACATACTGATAGTCCATATCGGCAGGAACAGCTTTAGGTACAATATTGGAAAAATAATCAAGGGCATATAATTTTTGTAAAATTTCCGAATATATTTCATCTGAAAAGGGTTTACCCTTAAACGAATCAAAAATACCGGCCATTTCGGTTTTCGATACGCTGTTTAATCCCTGAAAAACAATGCTTGTTATCGGTTTATTTTCATACCAATTATCGGAAGATTGTGCCCATAAAAAGCACACGGATACCATGAATGCCGTTACGGCTATCATCTTTTTTAACATTAAAGACTCCTCTATCTTATTTACCTTATATTATACAATAGCATTACCGCCCGGATCTCTCTGAACTGTACAGGGAGTCCCTTTTTCAGATATGCGTTCAATATGAATATTTCCATGAAAAAGTCAATGCCGCATCTCCTACAAATAAAGTATCCGGTTTTGTAGGGGCGACCGACCAACGAAGCAAAAAGAAGGGAGTTGCCATCTCCAAACCGATTTCGGGCTGAAATAAAATATTGTTATATACAGGACGCTGTGAACCGCCGTTTTTAAGCGATTTTGAATCATAGTGGCTTAAGTGCAGCAGCGCATCCGCATAAATAGCAGAACCGAAATATTTCCCTATATAAACACTTGTATTATCAAGATAGTTACTCATAGTTAAAGTGGTATTCTGACTTGTACTAAACAGGTTACCGAAAATAGCATTTTGAAGCAACAACGTGCGGAAAGAAAACGCATCCAATCCTAAAAAATCCCTTACTTTACTTTCCGTTTTTTTCAAAAAACCGACCTGAGCCAAGATATCCGAACTGGTAACCAGCAGGTTTTGCCATACATTATCTTTTTGCGTGTCGCCGATAGCGACTTGTCCTAATAACTGCATAATCTCATTGGTCGAACGGGGCGGATCTGAATTAAGAGTCGGATTAAAATTAAACAACGGCTGATCCTTTGCCGTCAAAATAAGCCGCAGCGGTTCGCCTGAGCTATCACGGTCGCGGATTTCCGCTCTTAATGTTACCAACGGTTCGATTTCCTTAGCAACATCTGCAAAAGTGATGTTACCTTCACGGATATAGAAACTGCGTTTAATATAAAACACCTCGCCGCCGCGCATTTTTATATCACCGGAAATCGTAAAATTCCCGGTTCCGGCATCGGCAACCAGCGAAAGAGGTAAATCGGTAGGCACCAGCGTCCTTAAAATGGGAAAATCTGCGGTAGGCCAGCGGAATTCAGCCTTATGCCCGAACTGTAAATCGAGCTTCATATCAAACGCCATATCGCTGCTTCCGCTATACTTAGCGTTGAATTTATCCAGATCGTTGAATTTAAATACAAAGTACCCCGAATCAAAGGTTGCCGAACCGTATACCCCGACAAGCGCCGGCGTGATCTTTATTTCAACAGTACAACCGGCAAAACCGTCCGCTTGGAACAAGATATTATCGGTTTTAAGCACCCCCATCTTGGCGCCGAGCGTCCCGCATTGGATTGAAACATCGTCCGGAATCCAGCCGGAAAATTCGGCGGTACACCGTGCCCAAATATCCGTCGACGGTCCCTTTAATACGGTATACGGTACTTCCAAGCCCGTACCGTCAGCAATAATATCCAATGCAACAGGACCGTATTTTTCCGGCGCATACCGGGGAGAATTGACGATTATATTCTGTCCGGTTAATTTTCCGTTAAACTCCGGTTCCATCGGTTTGCCGCCGATAGCTAAATCTCCGGTAAGTGTTCCGCCGTAAAAAAGCACATAATCCAAGCCTGTTATATCCCAAATCCGTTTAAAATCGGCACGGATACCGGTTACCTGTAAGTTTAAAGCATCTTTTTTTACGGTACCGTCCAAATTCAATTTAAGCGGCAGTGATTCGGCTAATTGAAGCGAAACTACGCCGTCATCCAGTATAAAGCCGGTTATATCATCATTCTTTCCGGCATAAAATGCGGTAACGCCCGGGTCACGGATAACAGAAAGCGGTACTGTGTTTTCTCCTTTTGTATCCCCGAACTGCCAATTACTCAAAGAGGTTGTAATCGTAAAACGCTCTATGACGCTTTTCAACCGGGAAAACAGCGCATCTTTTGTTTTTTCATTCGGCTGTACGCCGGTATATACGGCAGCGATATGCGCACCCATTTGCTTATCTGCAACCGCTCCGGCATAATCGGCATCCAGGCTGCCGGTCATATCAGCTAATGAAAAGGTTCCTGCAATACCTGACATCTTGTGCGCACCCCATTCAAGCTGTGCAACCTTTAATTCCGCTTTTTCATTTTCGATTATGAGGGAGCCGGAAGTATTGAGATCTTCTCCTTGTACAAACATTGAAAGCTGCGGCAAATTAAAATGAAATGAAAAAGAATTGGGAGAAGTTGAAAAAACGGCGTCCGCCGATACCTTGTGAGCTGTTCCCTGCGTATATAAAAAACGTGCCAAGGAAATATTGTCGATTTTAAGAGAGCCGTCGGTATAGATGCCTTGGCCGGAAAGATTAAGTTTTGCCGTAAGTTCCAGCTTTTCGGCAGCATCGGGAGAAACAAGGTTCATTTCAACCGTATAATCTTTTTCATCATCATTATCGGCTGCAGGCGCCGTCAATGCTAACACACCGGACAGAGCTTCTTCATTACCGAGCCTTACTTCAGACAAAAGCAGTCCCGAAGGATCCGCTTTTCCCCGAAAATTAAATCCAATTGCAGCTCGCGCTAATGAGGCGGGAGAACCGTAACTGACATAGCCGTCTTCAATAATGTAGTTCCAATCTGTACCGTTACGGTATTGAAACTCCGAATCGAGGGTTAAAAAGAGCGGCAAAAAAGGCAACGGCATCTCCTCGGTTTTAATTGTTCCTTTAAAACCCGTATCTTTTTCATAAAGAGCGCTGATTGCAAGGCCGTAATCACCGTAAATATTTAGAACATTCTGAGAAAAAAAGCCCTGCACCTGATACCCGATTGAATTAATAACTAAAGAACCGGTAAAGATAATGTCGCTTAAACGCTCAAAATCGGCATTAATATTTCCGCGGACGGACATATTATTATACGAAAACTCAATATCCGTCAGTGCAAAGGAGGACTGATTTCCTTTTAGCGACAACAGTGCATAAAAATCATTTATTGTATTTGAAGCTAAAACAAACCTGATAAAGTTATACGAGAAACTCCGTAAATCACTCGAAACATAAAACTCGGTCGTACATTGCAGCGGTTCAACAGCCGCTTGCGGTATGTCCACTCCGGGAACTGCTGCCTGAATAAAGCGGCAGATTGTACCGATACCGACGGCATCCAATGCTCCGTGCAGCTCTAAAAAATGCGGTGAACCGGCAGTAGTTCCTTCATTATAAATATATGAGCCGTCAAAACTATACTTTCCGTACCCGTCCTCGGCAGATACCGTGTAATCGGCTTTTTGGTTTGAAGGATTAACAGCTACGGTAATATTATGAAGCGAACCTTCTCCGACGATAAGCTCCGGTATTTTACAGAGGAGTGCTTTTCCATTCTTAGAAAATTGAAAATCTGCAGCTACCGAAGCGCCGGACGGAAGATTAAACCGTTTTACGGATACTATGCCGATAGGGAACTTTGTATCGAAATTAAATGCAAATTTTGAAAAAATATCCGCATCTTTTCCCGATAATGAAAGCCGCGAAACGTCGATGCCTTGATTATTTCCTTCCGCCGTAAGCCGCAACTGAGACGCTGCGAAACGATATGAAGAAAATGCCAGTGCAGGAACGGAAAAATTTAAATCGGTATTCCACCGGATCTGCTGTTCCGAAAACGTAAACTGAAAGTCGCCCGACATCGTCAATGAAGCAAATTGCCTAAGGTTTTTGGGAGCATTGTATACCGTCACAGACTGCAGCGGCATAAAATCTTTACAGCTGAATCTTCCGGTTATATCGTTTGTTTCGACATTCCAGCTTGCAGTCAAATCAATCGGCTGAAAATCCTGCATGGTGTTGAATGTAAAAACCTTATCACGGTAATCCGCAAACAGCTTGAGCCGGTATAGGCCGAACCGTTCGGCGGAAATATGAGAAAAATCGGCAACTGCCGAACCGGCGGTTAAATCTTTGTTGAACTTTCCTTCAATAGTAAAGGCTGTTTCAGCTTGGCCGATATCCGTATAGCCGGCATTTTGATAAGCAGCGGTGCTGGTAAGGCTTACCGTTATAGCATCCGAATCGATACCAAGATATCCGTCCGTTATCCGTGCATTTATATCATGTACGCTATTCTTAAATCTTAAACGGACATTTTTAATATGGACGTTGAGCAATTGAGAGGAGAAAAATGAAAGGCCTTGTCCGGTATTTGTAGAAGGCTGCACAGAACTTGAACTTGGAGCTTGCAGTATCGTATTAAGCTTTTCGGCAAGCGTTTTATTTTCGACCAAATCTATATCGACAAAACCGTCGGCGATATTGACGGAATCTATAATCTCTGCGCTATTGCCGAAAATGAGCGCCCAAAAACGGTATTGGACGGAAAAATCAGCGAACGAAGCAATTTCCCTATTCTGTTCGGCGTCATAAACTTTTACATTCCGCAATGAAACGGATCGCAATATTGAAGGGGACAGCGATTCATACGACAGGCGTATATTATACGTTTCCTCCAACTCCGTCAGGATCAGATTGCGCACCGCCGACAATTTTTTTTCAAGCGTCTGCATCAGAGGACGAAGTACCGCAAAGGAGAGGATAAGGATACATAAAAATAGTAAAAACTCTACTTTAGACCGGGCGGCAGATTTCATCGAGGGGCTATTATATCAAAAAAAAAATTGTTATGATAGATAAGCATGCTAGACAAACACATCAGGAGCCTTTTAAATTTCCCCGCAGAAAAAAATGAGGCTGTTCGACCAGAGTTGAACTGCTTCGCAGTTCAAATGGTCTCACCGCCTCATTTTTTTCTGCGCTTTTATCTATTCTGCCTGATGTGTTTGTCTGCCTGCTGGAAAAAATGTGCGAAATTTTATCTAAAATTTCGCACAGAAGGAAGGTAAGCATACCAGAACTTTACTAAATATCCCCGCAAAATACTGAGGCCGTTCAACCTTTCCTTTTGAAAATATGGGGGCATCTACTTCGTTATTTCACAAAAATTAGTCCTCGACGTGCAAAAGCACGCCTGTGGGTAATTTTTGTTCATGCCTCGTATCTGCCTCCCATATTTCCAAAAGGCTAACGGAAAGATTATTTTCGAACATCATACTCTCATTTATTTTGCGGTATTTGATTTATTTGTTTGATACGATTATCCTCTTGCTAAGAATAAGGAAAAATTTTAGATGATTTTGAAAAATTTTGTGGTGTTTGAGGGGCTTGACGGGACGGGGACGACGAGTCAGCTTCGACTGTTGCGGGAAGCCTTTACTACCCGCGGTCTGCAAGATACCGTATATTTTACCTGCGAGCCTACCGGAGATTCCATCGGGAAGTTAATCCGCGAAGCGCTTTCCGGAGCCGCAGGTTTCGACGCAAAGACGATTGCCTACCTTTTCGGCGCAGACCGCTGCGAGCATGTCTACGGTAAAAGCGGTATTTTAACGCAATTACAGGCGGGAAAAGCGGTATTTTCCGACCGATACTTGTTTTCCAGCCTTGCGTATCAGGGACTCGATGCCGGAAAAGAGCTTGCGCAGACAATCAATGCACCGTTCCCGCTCCCCGAATACCTCTTTTTCTTTGACCTACCGGCAAGCACGGCAATGGCGCGGATTGAAAAACGGAATATTCCGCGGGAAATATACGAAAAAGAAACCTTTCAGCAAAAGGTCGCTGCCGAATATCAAGCTATTTTCCGGCATTATGCAGAAACGGCTCCCGATATGCGGATTCTCCGCATCGATGCTTCAAAAACAATAGAGGAAATTCACGAAAACATCTGGAGAATTGTCTGCAATCTGCCGATAGTATGAAGGATGAAAAAGCTTTTTTGCTTATCCGCAGTGTTACTTTTTTTCTCTTTCGCCCAAACGGCGTTACTGCCTGCATATTTCGTAACGTATAAAGAGCAGTATTATAAGCTGTACCATATTCATTATCAGCAGTATCCCGACGATACGCTCGAGAATATCTATTGGCTTGAAAAGGCTATCAATGCGGATTTCTGCAACCCGTTGTATGCGTTGGGCAAGATCAACGATAAAACGGATTGGGAAAAATACCGCTACCTGTTTATGATGCACTTAAACCTTAAAATGGTCGAACAGCACCTGAGGCTTGGGATGAAATACGACAAGCAGGTTGCATACTTTTATAATGCACCGTGGAAAGAACAAAACATCGAAAGCTTAAAAATGGCGGAAGACTGCTATAATACCGCCTTATTTTATTGGAAAGAAGCGGCGTTATGGGCGGAAAAAGCAAATGTACGGAAGTTTCAGTTCCTTTTTTTAACCGATTTACAGAATTGGGAAGATGAACGGGAACGGATTGCGCAAAAAAAACTCAACTATGAACGCACAATAACACGGGAATTGGAACGGCTCACCAAAGTCCGCGCCGAATTTATGCAGATGGAAGAAACCTACTGAGGTAAACACATCAGGCTGTTTTTTTACGACCCCCACAGAAAAATTGAGGTTGTTCAACCAGAGTTGAACCGCTTCGCAGTTCAAATGGTTTCACAACCTCAATTTTTCTGCGATTTTTATCTACTCTGCCTGATGTGTTTGCTCGTCTACAAGAAAAAGCTGGACAGGTAAGGCGTTAACTGATATACTTAACTTCTAGTATTATATAAAGGGGAAAGAGGGGCAAAAATGTCTCGAACACGAGGATATAAGAAAACTGAAAACAATATCGTACGATATATCTCAAAACAGGTAAAAAAAGCGGCGGAAGCGGTTCTGCATTTTTTTCAGCGCATCATTGCAGGCGGCCGGAAAAAACTGACTATTATGATCGTCCCTCATTCACAGAAAAAAATACTGAACTTTCAGACAAGTATTTTCAGCTTGCTTTTTACGCTGATTGCCGTTATCGGCTTTTTTTCATCATTCTTTTGGTTTGCACACAAAACAGCCGTATCGGTACAGGATCTTTCCGCAACTAAAGAAGAAGCCCGTAAAGCACAGGCAAGTTTGGATGTATTACGGGATGAGACAAACGAACTTTTAAAAACGGCACGGAATTTTCAGGCTGCGCTTACGTCGACATTTTCTTCACTCGGCCTTAAGACGGCCGCTCCTGCCGGTCAAACGGCAAATGGGGACTTATCCTTTTTATTTAACATGCATGAGGTTGCGGAAGGCTCACTGAAAGAAGCGGCGGAGCTGCAGCAATTAACGTCATACCTTAACGATGCCGTCTTACCTGTGCAGGAAATGGGCAAACTCCTTAATATGCAGACTACGCTTTTCTCCGATATTCCGAGTTTATGGCCGATTAAAGGCGGAATCGGACATATTTCGATGCCATTCGGTCAAAACCGGCATCCTTTTACCGGACAATGGTATATTCATAAAGGGATAGACCTTTCCACCTACCGTTCGGGAGATCCTATCGTTGCAACGGCCGACGGCCAGGTTGTTACCGTAGAATTTGACCCCGGCTGGGGAAATTATATTATCATCAAACATAAGCACGGTTTTTATACCCGTTATGCGCACCTTCAATCATACCGCGTAAGCAGAGGCGAATATGTACAGCAAGGGCAGACTATCGGGTATATCGGAACAACAGGCATTTCGACAGGGCCACATCTCCATTATGAGGTACATATAGGTTCCGATGTTGTAGACCCGATTAAATATTTAAACATAAAGGCTTCCAACACAAAGCAATAAATATGGCAAAAAAAAACTTCATCGATGATATTTCGATTAATACCATTATAGGACCGGGAGCGATGATAACCGGCAATGTAACGGTTTCGGGATTTTTACGGATAGACGGCGATATAGACGGCAATGTGCAAACTCAAGGGCGTGTCATTATCGGAGAGGAAGCACGGATACGAGGTAATATCCGTGCAGCTTCCGTCAGTGTCGGCGGGGTTGTACAGGGCGATATTATCGCGCCGGATTATGTTGTGATTCTTTCATCGGGGATGGTCATCGGATCGGTTCTGACAAAAAAATTGCGAGTCGATGATGATGTCATTCTGCACGGTTTCTGCTCTGCGGCTGGAGACCAGAACAGCTTTGAAGAAGCGGAAAAGAAATATTCAAATCGGCAAGCGCTGCATTCCTCCACTTTTTCTTACTCAAAATAAAGGAGAAAAATGGGAAATCAGATAGAGAGTTCAAATTATACGGCAGGGGTAACCGTTCCGCCGTCCCTGCAAACCAAAACGGCACAATCCGAAAAAGACAAAAAAAAACTAAATAAATTTAAAGAGATGCTGCGAAGCGTCTTACCCCAAGCCGAGCCGAACAATGAAGCGAACATTATTGAACAGCTCAGCAAATTGCCGCCGGAAGAAGCGATAGCGCTGCTGCAAGACAATGTCCGATCTGCCGGCGATACATTACGGACACGCCAAAATCCGGAAACAATTTTACGGTATAAGCAGGCAGTTAAAAACTTTATCGGCTATGTTGCCCGCGAAGCATATACGGTTACAACGAAGACTCATTTACGGCGAGATAGAACCAACCATTTACGGCCGCGTTCTTTTACCCAAATTGTAATCATCAACGAAAAGCTTGATAAATTTGCCGGTGAATTACTCTGCGATCAAAAAAGCCAGCTTTTTATTCTTGAACGGCTTGAGGAAATATACGGCTTGATTATAGATTTAATTACATAATAGGAGTAAAAAATGGAGATTGAATTTGAAGATACATATTCCGAATATGAAGAAATAGATGATTTAAGCGCTTTGGAGGATACCGATGTGCCTCAAACAGAAGAACCTATTCAAGAAGGCGCATTCCCCTACCCGCTCTATCAGTTAAAACTCGAATATTCACAAGAAACCTTTTACGCAACAACAGCTGAACTCAACCTGCAAAGCGGAGATTATGTTATTACCCCGACACGTTACGGGGACGATATGGCTTGCGTAATGGGTTTAGTACGACACCCCATCAGAACAACGCTTAAAGATATTGTTACGATTACGAGAAAAGCGACGGAAGAAGACTTTCTCCATGCAAAAGAAAATCTTGGAAAAGAAAAAGAAGCAAGCATCCTTTTTAAAGAAAAAGTTCTCGCCCATAAGCTTGACATGAAACTGGTTGACTGCCACTACCTGCTTGACGACCCGAAAGTAATCTTCTTTTTTACGGCAGATACCCGTATCGACTTCCGCAAGCTGGTTAAAGACTTGGTAGCCATTCTGCGTCTCCGTATCGAGCTGCGGCAAATCGGAGTCCGCGATGAATCGAGGATGGCGGGCGGTATCGGTTGTTGCGGTAGACCGTTTTGCTGTCATGCAGTAACCGACAAGCTGCGGCCGGTATCCATCAAGATGGCAAAAGAGCAAAATCTATCTTTAAATTCGCTTAAAATTTCGGGACAATGCGGACGGCTTCTCTGCTGTCTTTCCTATGAGTACGATTGGTACATCGAAACTCGAAAAAAGCTGCCGTCAATCGGCACCAATCTCTACTACGATAATACGCTGTTCCGCATCAGTGAAATAAATCTCATCACCGGCATTATTGTGCTTTCAGGGGACGACGGTAGAGTAATTTCCATACCTGCACAGCGTTTTTTTCAGCAACACGGAAAATGGAGAATTAATTAGCTGGCATCTCTAACAACTGAAGTTTTTAGAGGTTCCCAGCTATTTAATAAGACGGTCGTAGGAATTTTGAACTCGTTGGGTTTTAGATATTTTATCTTCCGGACCCGGCGCTTTATCAAGTTTGCGGAGATACGCGTACAGCTTATCCGAAGTATCTTGACTGATCGCATGTTCCATTTCGCACGCTTCACGGTCTGCCGTTTCTTCCGGAACGCCCAATATATCGGTTAAGAACTTATACAGTGTATTATGCCGTTCGCGGACATTTTTTGCAACAGCGCATCCGCTTTCGGTGAGGCGCACCAGTCCGTACGGTTCGTGTTCAACAAAACCGGAATCCTTTAACAAACTTAAGCGCTTGTTTACACTTGCCCGTGACACACCGAGCAAATTGGCTATGTCAATTGAGCGGACAGACTCGGAACCGTGCGACAAATCGTAAATAACTTCTAAATAATCTTCTTGGGAAGCAGAAACTCTTGCTATCATGCCTGTATTATATACCCCTTTGCACCGGTTTGCAAGTTTTAATTTTCATTCGGACGGCATCGGCAAAACAAGCTTCCTCTATTTATACTTCTTAGTATTTTATGCTATACTGCCGGTATGGTGCCTAAAGTATGCCTCGTGTTGACGGAAAACACTATCGATAAAAATATTCAGTTAATTGAACGGTATCGGCCATGGATTGATATTGTCGAGCTGCGGGCTGATTTTCTTGATCCGCGAGAATTGCTGCATATCCGCACCTTTCCGAAAATCGCACATATACCGGTTATTTTAACCGTACGCAGGTTTCTGGACGGCGGACAATTTAAAGGCGGCGAAGGTTCACGCATTACATTATTTGCCCGCGGACTCGCCTTTGCAGATACCGATCCTCTTGATAATTTTGCTTACCTTGATCTCGAATCCGACGTACAGGCGCCGAGTCTGGAAGAAGCGGCACAAGCCTTTAATATCGGCATTATCCGCAGTATCCACAGTATCAAAACGCCGATTAAAGATATTGCCGCTAAAATACGGGAAATTCGGCGCACGGATGAAGAAATCGTAAAAATTGCATACAAGGCTGATAACCTTGCGGAGGTAACGGCGCTCTTTAAACAAGCGCAGCAGCTTAACGGGCAAAACACCTTAATTGCGATGGGCAAATACGGTATTCCGTCCCGTATTTTAGCACCGAAACTCCACTCCTCCTTGGTATACACCATGCCTCGGGAGTATATCGCAAAGTATCATTTAGAACAGGAATATATCGATCCCATTACGCTCACTGAGCTGTACCGCTTTCGCGCCATAAATGACCAAACGGGTATATACGGAGTCGCGGGTGCGGATACGACAAAAAGCCTAAGCCCTGCTATCCACAATAGAGGGTTTGAGAAAAAAGAACTCAACGCAGTTTACATTCCGATTTCCGGCACAAATATTCAAGAAGTGATTGAATTTGCCAAATGTACCGGAATAGCGGGGCTCTCGATTACCCATCCGTTTAAATTCGATGTTATTCCTTTTTTAGATTCGCTCGGTCCCGTATCAACAGCCTGCGGTGCAGTGAACACGGTTCTATTTAACGGAGGAAAGCGACAGGGATTGAATACCGATATAGACGGTTTTATTCGAGCTTTACAAGAATTTTTACATGTCCGAAACCTTCGCTTTAAGCATGTTGCCATTATCGGAACCGGAGGAGCGGCGCACGCGATTGCCAATGCCGTACATCAACTGCATGGAAAAGCATGTGTTTTCGGCCGTTCTGCAGAAAAAGCAAAAAAACTGGCAGACCGGTATAACTTCCAATGGGAAATTTTGGATTTGGCCTCCGTCCGTATATTGAAAAAATATTCCGAAATCATTATCCAATCCACCTCTGTGGGTATGCACGAAGGTGAAGACCCGCTTGAATTTTACAGCTTTTCGGGCAATGAAAAAGTATTTGACGTTATCTATGTTCCCGAAAAAACTACGCTCTTAAAACGCGCGGAAGCTGCCGGCTGCCATATTTGCAACGGATACGATATGCTTAGATATCAGGCATATAAACAATTTGAACTATTTACAGGAGGTTCCTATGAAGAATACGATAAGTGTTGAAGATCAGAAAGTATTGGTTGCCCATACCGCCATCGATAAACTGATTTCGGAGGGGCTCATCCACTCAGGCATGAAGATCGGTCTTGGAACGGGCTCTACCGCAATGCCCGCCGTAAAGCGTTTGGCGGAGTATATTGCAAAGGGAGAATTAAAAGATATTGCCGCCGTTCCTACCAGTTTCCAAACGTCGATAGCATGTGAAGAGTATAATATTCCGATTTTTTCCCTCAGTTCGGGACGAATCAACGGAGTGTTAGACCTTACGATTGACGGTGCGGATGAAATTGATTCTAAAAAGAATCTTATTAAAGGAGGCGGAGCAGCGTTGCTGCGTGAAAAGATTATCGCGTATAATAGTGAACTTTTTGTCGTTATCGGCGATGAAACCAAGAGCGTCAAAGCTTTGGGGGTAAACTTTCCGCTTCCAATCGAAATAGTGCCGGAAGCGCGGCTTAGTATTATGAAAAAACTTGAATCCTACGGAGTTTCAATGATTATCCGTGACGGCATACGTAAAAAAGGCCCCATTATCACCGATAACGGAAACTTCATCATGGATATAAAATGGCCGCTCAATGCAAAAATCAATCCGGTAAAATTGGAAAGCGAACTGAATGCCATACCGGGTATTATCGAAAACGGATTTTTTACTCAAAAGCCTCCGCGCGTATTTTTAAGCAATGCCAACGGAACCGTCGAAGAGTTTTAACAACCGGGGATAGAGATGAGAATAGGTATATTTGCGGCGGAACAGCAAGAGATTGAAAACATCCAGCAAAGTTTGCAAGGCCGAAAGACCGAAAAAGCAGGGCTTACGTTTTATGAAGCGGAACACGGTACCCATACGGTTATCAGCGTATGCGGCGGAATCGGCAAAGTGAATGCGGCGATTTGTACGCAGCTGTTAATTTCGGAATTCCATGCAGAGGTAATTATCAATACCGGCACTGCCGGAGGTTTAAATGATTCATTGCATGTATTCGATTTGGTAGTGTCGACCGACGCAGTACAGCATGATGTGGATATTTCGGCATTCGGTTATGCAAAGGGGCAGATTGCCGGTACGCCGTCGCCCTTTTGGAAGGCGGACGATAATCTGCGTGCCAAAATAATGGAAACATTTACGCAGCTTAAAACAGACTGTGCGGAAGATTTTGCTCATACCGACAGTATGATTGCGGGACGCATTGCTTCGGGAGACCGCTTTATTGTCGACCCTGCCGTAAAACAGGGCATTATTTCAACGTTTAAAGCCGACTGCGTTGAAATGGAAGGCGCCGCGGTCGCTCAAGCCTGTGTAATGAACGCAGTGCCCTTTGTAATACTGCGGTGTATTTCCGACAATGCGGGAGAGCCTGCGGCAATCTCGTATCAGCAATTTTCAAAGGAGGCTTCCCGCATCTCCGCGATGCTGGTACTGCATACTATTGCCTTACTATAGCATGACAAGATTTGACTAAATACGAAGGTATAACTTCGGCAGCCGCAATAAGGCTGCCTTGTTAACTGTCAAGTTTGCGGGGCAAACTTGCGGATTGTATGTGCACGTTCCGCGCACCAATGCAACAGTTTCCAAAGCGGACACTTTGTTCAACTGTTGCATTTTAAGGAAGGATGGCGTAAAATTATCCGTTATGTCCGCTTCATTAAAACCGCTTATCATTCAAGGCGACCGCTCTATATTGCTCGACGTTCATGCGCCGGAAGCAACGGATGCGCGCTTTGCACTTATCCCCTTTGCAGAACTTGAAAAATCTCCCGAACACTTGCATACCTACCGCTTGACCGGCTTATCTTTATGGAATGCCGCAAGCGCAGGCTTTACTGCCGAAAAAATTACGGAAACGCTCAAGCGGTTTTCCCGTTTTGATATTCCGCCTGCGGTACTCGATTGGGTGGAAGAAACGTTCAGCAGGTACGGAAAGATTAAACTAACCGAGTGTGAAGATGATTCGTTTTTGTATTTGACGGCGGAAAACGATCGGATATATCAAGAATTAAAAGCTTCGCCGAAGCTTGCAAAGTATCTGGTTGCGGCGGAAAAACCGCGTTCGTTTTTAATTGCGCTTTTGAACCGCGGTACGGTAAAACAGGCGCTGCTGAAAATGGGCTGGCCGGTACGTGATGAGGTACCATTGAAAGACGGTGCGCCGCTTGCGGTTGATTTACGTACGCAGACGAAAAAAGAAAAAGATTTTATCATCCGCGACTATCAGCGGGAAGCGGCGGAAGCATTTACCGGCGATAAGGGACCGGGAACAGGCTTCGGTACGATTGTGCTGCCGTGCGGCGCGGGTAAAACGATTGTCGGTATGCTGGTTATGTCGATGCTGAACACTGATACATTGATTCTAACCACTAACACCGCCGCCGTGCATCAGTGGAAGCGCGAGTTAATCGATAAAACCGGATTGGAACCCGATAGCATCGGTATTTATTCAAGCGATACCAAAGAGATTAAGCCCGTTACCGTGGCAACCTATCAAATTTTAACATGGCGGCCGGACACCGAATCGGAGTTTCCGCATTTTAAACTGTTTCGTGAACGGAACTGGGGCTTGATTATCTATGACGAGGTGCATCTGCTTCCCGCTCCGGTATTCCGCATTACCGCGGAGCTGCAAGTGATTAGGCGGCTCGGCTTAACGGCAACGCTGATCAGAGAGGACGGCTGCGAGGGGGATGTGTTTAGTCTCGTCGGCCCGAAGCGCTATGATGTGCCGTGGAAGGAGCTTGAAGAAAAGGGCTGGATTGCTCACGCCTATTGTACGGAGATACGCATCCCTTTGCCGGTCTCTAAGGAGATTGAGTATGCCGCCGCCCCCTTGCGCGAAAAGCACCGGATTGCGAGCGAGAACGAAGCAAAAAACGAGATTGTCCGGCAGCTGCTTGCACGGCATACGGACGACCAGATTTTGATTATCGGGCAATACATTACGCAGCTGAAAAAAATAGCCGAAGCGGTTCAAGCTCCGCTCATTACCGGAAAAACGCCGAATGCCGAACGGGAAGTTTTATACGATGCGTTCAGAGCGGGGGATATTTCCGTACTGGTAGTTTCCAAGGTAGCGAATTTCGCAATCGATTTGCCGGATGCTTCCGTTGCAATCCAAATTTCCGGTACCTTCGGAAGCAGGCAGGAAGAAGCGCAGCGGCTCGGCCGTATTCTCCGCCCGAAAGAGCGGGATTCGTTTTTTTACACGCTCGTAACGCGCCATTCGGTCGAAGAAGAATGCGCCGACCACCGCCAAAAATTCCTTGCGGAACAAGGCTATGCCTACTCGCTCATCACCGATGCGGATTTCGCCGCCGATACATGCATACGATAGTGCAATGGAATCACTAAACTTCCAATTATAATTGCTTCAATAAAAACCTCTTCATATTTTTCCCCTTGTGCCGATATTGAGTAGAGAGGTTCTTATGATTAGAGGTTGGTACACTGCGGCAAGCGGCATGAATGCTCAGCAAAAACAGCTGGACGTTATCGCCCAGAATTTAGCAAATGCCGATACGACAAGCTATAAACGGGACGTTGCGACCCATAAAAATTTTCCCGAATTACTGATACGGCGCTTAAACGATGACGGCGTGGTTAAAAATCCCTTCGGTTCTTCCGATGTTGCGCCCATTATCGGAAAGCTCGGCCTTGGGGTGGAGCTGAACGAAATCTTTACCGAATTTGAACAAGGTTCCTTAAAACAGACCAATACCGCCTCAGATCTCGCGCTTGAAGGCAAAGGATTTTTCTGTGTAGAAACCCCTTACGGCGAACGGTATACCCGCAACGGAAACTTTACTGTCGGCGTCGAAGGTTATCTGATGACCAAAGAAGGTTATCCCGTTCTTGGGGAAAACGGCCGTATTTTTTTACAGGATCAAGAATACAAAGTGAATCAGAATGGAGAGGTTTATGCGCGACCGATGACCGAACCTGATTCGGATTCCACGCTCGTCGACCGGCTTAAAATCGTTACCTTTGAAAATGACCGCTATCTGAAAAAGCACGGCTCAAGTTTTTATCTCGACACGCCGGTGTCGGGGCCTGCAATCGCTGCGGAAGGCGGCGACCGTCCTGTTGTGGTGCAGGGTTTTGTTGAAGCCTCAAATATTAAGGTAGTCAACGAAATGGTGCGGATGATCGAGGTGAACCGTGCGTATGAAGCAAATCAAAAAACAATTCAATCCGAAGATACGATGATGAGTAAGCTTTGGAATGAAGTTGCGAAGGTCAAATAGAAAAAATTAGTGATACGGCGGAATAACGAATAATCGGTATTCCTTAACGGCCTTAAAAGCAGGAGAAGAAGATGGTCAGAAGTTTATGGACAGCCGCAACCGGCATGAACAGTCAGCAAGCAAATATCGATACGGTTGCAAACAACCTTGCAAACGTAAATACGAGCGGTTTTAAAAAGCAGCGGGCGGAGTTTGAAGACCTGCTGTATCAGACCATTCGGGCAGCGGGAACACCTGCAACCGAAGATACGATTACGCCCGTCGGTGTGGAGATGGGGCACGGTGCAAAGCTCGCGGCAACACAGCGGAATTTTGAGCAGGGTTCGCTGCAGCAAACGGGAGTGTCCACCGATGTGGCTATTGCGGGAGAAGGATTTTTCCGCGTGCTGCAATATGACGGCACGTATGCGTATACGCGCGACGGCTCCTTTAAAATCGACGCAGACCGTCAGCTGGTAACCTCAAACGGGCTGCGCTGTTTGCCGGAAATTATTTTCCCTGAAAACTATCTGCCCCACACAATCGCAATCAGTCAGGACGGCCGTGTGTCGGTACGGGTTGGGGAACAGGATGATCCGGTAGAAGTAGGACAGATAGAGCTGTACCGCTTTCAAAACCCTGTAGGCCTTTCCGCACAAGGGAGCAACTTGTTCCGGCAAACACCGGCTTCGGGTCAAGCGATTGCAGGACGGCCGGGTTTTAACGGCTTCGGCAAAACCGAACATAAATTTTTGGAAATGTCGAACGTATCTACGGTCAGCGAAATGGTCAACATGATTGTCGCACAGCGCGCCTACGAGTTTAACTCAAAGGCGATCCAAACCAGCGATAATATGCTCGGCACCGCAGTCGGCCTAAAACGGTAATATTCCTTTTGTGCGGATTTTTGTCTAAAATTTCGCATATTTTATTCGTGCGGAGGGTTTAATACCCCGACGCTCTGCGTCGTAACAAAGGGTATTAAAGCCGACTGCAACCACCTTATGAGAACAACATACCACGATGCCCTGCGTCGGGGTATGTTGATTGTAGAAAGCGGACAACCGCATCAGACCGAGTTAAAAAAGCAGTCTGATGCGGTTGCCCTGATTGAAAGGAGCGGATTTGATGATTGAGGCGGTAACGCAAAATATCTACACGGCGCAGCATCCGGCAAACAAACATGCTGCAAAAAACACGCAGAGCTTTTCTCAGTTGCTCGATTCCTTAAAGACCGAATCCGCCCGTTTTTCTACAGCGCAGGAAGCCGCGCATTCCAACCTCTCGACGCGGCTGCCGGGCGAGTATTTAAGCTCATTTGAAATCGTCAATCCCACCGATGCAGACCGTGCCGCACAGCCTAAGGGCATGGGCGCCGCTGCAGCAGCGCAGGCCGGCGGGAAAGCCGTTATCGATAAAACCTCTCAACTGTATCAGCAAGCGCTTGAACTTGAATCCTATTTTGTCAAAATAATGCTCGACTCTATGCGGAGCACCTTAGGCAAAAATACTCTTGCCGGAAAAGAAAGCTTTGCCGGCCAAATGTACGACGACATGATGTACGAAGAGCTGTCCCGCACGATGACCAAAAACGCAGGACTCGGCCTTGCCGATCAAATATACTTACAGCTGAACGGGCAAGCGTAAGGAAATCTCTGTCCCAGCAATTCTTGTTAAAGCCTTGAAACGCCGGTTAATTCAGAAACGAATTAACCGGCATCT
Organism: Treponema vincentii F0403; assembly: GCF_000412995.1. Lineage (NCBI taxonomy): Bacteria > Pseudomonadati > Spirochaetota > Spirochaetia > Treponematales > Treponemataceae > Treponema > Treponema vincentii. Next base: position 139,129 of record NZ_KE332513.1, read on the forward strand.
TTTTATTCGTGCGGAGGGTTTAATACCCCGACGCTCGCGTCGGGGTTGTTGATTCTTGACATTTTGATTGACGATATGTCGGAATTTTTGTATAGTTAGATCACTTAAGTCTCTAAAACTGAAGTTTTTAGAGATTCATGTTATAATAATCAAAAGGAGGTCATATATGGCTACATCAAGTTTAAAGAAATCATTTGTTATAAACTCAAAAAAAGAAGCCGATGCGTTTGTAAAGCTGTTTGCAAATTCTATGAAAAATCCTCCTGAACCTATAAAGGAAGTAAATGTATCTTCGATTCCTTGTGAGCAGATGGCACAGATAATTAATGCACAGCTTAGCAAAAACAACTGACTATAAAATTCACAGACTATCGGAATTACTGGCAATAGAAAACGGCGAGGCATATTTTAATTCAGTTGTGAAAGTATTCAAATCTCAAAATAAAGATGTTGAAAGTTTTCTCAAGACAAAAGCAGTACAAGCAACAAAATTGAATACAGCAACTACATATCTTGTATATGTAGAGCGATCTGCTATTAAGATAGATTTAGTCGGATATTTCTCGCTAGCGATGAAGATGCTTACTCTAAAGAAATCTTCATTGTCAAAATCTTCAATAAGAATAATAAGCAGATTCGGTTATTATGATGACGACTCGGAGTCTTATAAAGTCCCTGCAATTCTTATTGCCCAGTTTGGAAGAAATTTCAGTGAAGAATCGCTGTCAATTCCGGGAACAGATTTAATGGCAATTACCTTACATCAAGTACAAACTATCCTTGCATTATTAAGCGGAAAGACTGTATTTCTTGAATCTGAGAAGAAGCAAAAATTGATAAATTTTTATATAGAAAATGGATTTACTGTTCTTGATAATGACGTTTTGTCTAAAAATAAAAAGGAATTAATACAATTATATAAACTGTTGTAAATATTTACCCAATAAAGTTTTCACTAGAAACTATAAAAGGATATGATGATGAATGAACAAAAGCATACTCCGCCTCTGCAATTAGGTGCTATACAAGAGACGATGCTGATACCGGTTACGATAAAAGCAACTGAAACTCAGCGGAAAAATGCGAGAATTAAAGATTATACCGCTGTAAAAATCCTTGAGGCCTTGCAGTGCAATACTTCAAAATACGACAAATTTATGAGTCATGAGGGAGTTATTGCACGCACGATTATGTTTGATCGGGAAGCTGCCTCTTTTATTGCAGCGCATCCTGATTGTACTGTGCTGAATCTTGCGTGCGGGCTGGATGACCGATTCTCCCGTGTCGATAACGGAACTATCCGCTGGTTCGATCTTGACCTTGCCGATAGTATGGCGGTGCGGCGGTCATTTTTTTCCGATACCGACCGGAGAAAGATGATTACCGGATCCGTACTTGATACTGCATGGGTTTCTGCGGTAAAGAGTTCCGGTAACTACAAGAAACCCTCTTATGTATTGATCATAATAGAAGGACTCCTCATGTATCTGACGGAAACAGAGGTTAAAAAGACCTTTGACATCATTGCAAACTCTTTTCCCGGTGCACGGATTATCACTGAGCTGATGTGTAGAGCCGTAACAGGATTTTCAAAACACCATGATACCGTTAAACATACCGGTGCGGTATTCCGATGGGGAATCGATAACGGTACCGAACTTGAAGAGTTGTGTCCAAAGCTGCAGCTGCTTAAAGAAGAAAGTTTTAACCTGGAAATGAGCAAATACACGTTCCGCGGCTGGCTATTCGGTAATCTGCCTAAGTTCAAGCAGCTGAATAATAGGCTGGCGGTATTTGAAGTAAAGGCTTACTCTCCTACCCCCACCGTTTCGGTATAGACTTCAATATCCCCCGACACGGAATGCAGGGGGATTAAACGATCCGTACTACTGAATTAAAAATACTGCCGTTTTGCCTCTGCACGGGGATGCAAAATCCATTCTACATCGGCATCGGTAAGCGTCATATTATAGAATTGTTTATAATATTCTTTTATTTTTTGATTCATATCGATATCGCTGAAAAGGTCGGGTCGGGCTGTTTTCGCAAACCACCACATAGCAAGCGGGGTATCGGTTGTGGGCGGCCACCAACGGTGCATTCCAAACGGAAACTTAAATACCTGCCGGTTTTTGACTGCGTTAATGCCGCTCCAATCATGACCGGGAGCCGCCGTGTTGTTGTATAAATTATCCGGTGTCTTATCGGAAAAGGTTAAGATAAAGACCTGATCAGGCTGCCATTCATATATTTGTTCCATATTGATAGCTCCCTGAGTTGCCTTCCCTCCAAGGTTTATTCCGCCCAGCAAGTTCGCCCAGTATTGCCCGAACGATTTTTTTCCGGCAGAGGCGATAGTTGTGTCCGAATACTTACTGATAAACAGAATCTTATTCGGAGAGGGAAGCGGATGCTTTTCAATTCGAGCTTTAATTTCCTTTTCAACTTGTTCGCCGTAGGCAATAATCTGTTGAGCAGGGCTTTCCATTTGCAGCGTTTGAGCCATCGTATCCATCCACGACTTGAGGGTTACAAGCGGGCTTGCATCCCATCCGGTACTCGGATGTGCTAAGGCTACAGCAGCAATCCCGGCTTGCCGGAGCGGTGCGGCAACCGATGCATCCATATAAAAGACAACATCCGGCTTGAGCTTAATCAGCTCTTCCAAGTTGAGCTTTCCGCCGGTATAAAACGCAGAGGAAATATTTTGGAAGTCCGGGGCATATTTTGAAAATATGCTGTACTTTGCCCCATTGACGGAATCGGGAGAGACTCCGACAATATTGTCGGTCTTACCCTGTTGAAACACGGTTAGAACGGTCGGTGCAGGCAGCGGACCTAATACCACGATCCGTTCGATCTTATTGGGAACCTCTACCGAATTTCCCTTGAAGTCTACAACCGTGTGAGTTCTTGCTGCTGCGCTCATCGCCGCGGTTCCGGCTGTCTTTGCCGGTTCATCTTTTTTACCGGCGCCGTAGACACCGCCCAACACAATAGAAAAAAACAATACCGTTATTAGTAGTTTTTTCATACCTTACACTCCTTCTGGTAAGTTTGGTTTTTATTTCGCTAAAGATACCGCCGTTACAGCGCTGTACGGTATCCCTTTATGCGAAGCCTGAAGAATATCAACGTGCACCTGAAAAACATCTTCCATTATCTCTGCGTTAATAACCGTCTCCGATTGCCCGAATATACTTTCTCCGCTGCGGGAGAGAATGAGCGATTTATCGGAAATACGTAGGGCATGGGCGGGGTAATGCGTATTGAACACACAGCATAAGCCGTCAACTTTTGCAAGCCGGTGAACCGTTTCCAAAATGATAAGCTGGTTGCGGAAATCCAAGTTTGATTCAGGTTCATCCAGCACCAGCATCTCCGGCTTGCTGCACAGTGCCCGGGCAATCAGCACCATTTGCAATTCCCCACCACTTAAACGGTTGCAATACTTGCCGCGTAAATGGGAAATGCCTACTGCTTCCATCGCTTCTTCACAGTATTGTCTATCCTTTTCTCCCGGCACGCCGAACAATCCGATGTGTACACTGCGTCCCAATAGAATCATCTCCTCTACGGTAAAAGCAAAGGGGAGATATTTTGCCTGCGGAACATAGGCAATACGCCTCCACAGCTGTTGTGCAGGAATTTCTACAATATCTTGTCCGTCAACCGTAGTGGTGCCGGAATTCCATTGCAGCATCCCCATCATGCAGCGGAGCAACGTTGTTTTTCCGACACCGTTGGGGCCAAGGATGGATAATATCTGCCCGCTCTCTATCGAAAAAGAAACATCCCGTAAAACCGGTGTGCCGCCTTTAAATGTAAATGTCCCATTGTGAACCGCGAATATCACTTCCAGCCGCCTCCCGTCCGTTTTAGCAGTATGATAAAGAAAGGAGCTCCTACAAGGGCTGTCAGAATAGAAAGGGGAATTTCCGACTGCGTTGCACTGCGGGCGACTGTATCTAACAGCAGCATGAACACAGCACCGATGCTGGCGCTTGCAGGAATAACCCGCCGGTTATCGCTTCCGAAGAGCATCCTGCATACATGAGGCACCACGAGCCCTACCCAGCCGATTTGTCCGCACATAGAAACACTGGAAGCAATAACCGCCGCCGATGCGATAATGATCAGTAAGCGTATTTTTCGGAGATCGATCCCCATAGACTTTGCTTCATCATCAGATAAGGTGAGAATATTGCATTTCCACCGTGCAAGGATTAAGATTACCGTTCCTGTTACAATAATCGGCGCTCCTACGGCTAAACCTTTCCATGTGGCATTATTCAGACTCCCAAGCAGCCAATAGGTAATTGTCGGGAGTTTTTCTTCAGAATCTGCCGTGTATTTGATGAGCGATACCATTGCCTGGAATAGCGCAGACACCACAACGCCTGCTAACACCAGCATAACAATGGAGTTCTGCTGCTTTATTTTTCCTGCTTGATAGGTGAGGTATAGGGCAAGGATACCGAAAACAAGGGCACTTAGCTGTACAATCAGCAGGCGTTGATCTGCCAGCAGTGCCAGTGCGGCACCGAAACTTGCCCCTGATGCTACTCCCAGCGTATCGGGTGAAACCAGAGGATTGGAAAGCAGCGCTTGTAACCCCGCTCCGGCACTTGCCAATGCACAGCCGCAGAGCAGCCCTAACAGGATGCGGGGCAGTCTGATGCCGATAATAATGTGGGCTTCAACATTATCTTTTGCCAATGCGATATTATTGTGTGTAATGAACTGTATAATTGCGCGAATAGTACTACTTGCCGGCACCGAATACCGTCCGATAGAGAGGCTGATCATCATTGCAATAAGCGGTGCTAAAAATAAGGCACAGCCAAATAAAATAGAATATGTCCGCTGTTTATTTCCTATCATTGTTGTTACCCTTCCAGGGCAACCGCATTAAAAATATGTTTAGCGGTTGTCTTCCTTCTGTGCGAAATTTTGCATAAAATTTCGCATATTTTTTCCAACGAATGGGTAAACGCATCAGGCAGAGTAGGTACAAATCGCGGAAAAATTGAGACTGTGAGACCATTTGAACCGCGAAGAGGTTCAACTCTGGTCGAATAGTCTCAATTTTTCCGCGGGGATATTAAAAAACGGCCTGATGTGTTTACCCTGTTACCTCTTGTTGACATTGAAAAAAAGTTAGCATAAACTAACCATGTATTCTGTTGCCGTTGCAACAAAGAAGGAAAAAATGCTTAATTTTTGCACAGCTTTTTTAGCGCATTCTGCGGTATTTAAAGGTATCCCCGCTCAAGAAATTGATAAAGCTGTTTCCTGCCTTCACGGATTTTACCGGTTACTTGAAAGCGGACAGGAAGTACATCCTATAGCTGATACTATCCCTTACGCAGGCATTGTGATTACCGGCTGCATTCATGTAGAACAAATCGGTGTTGATGGGAAGATCATACTGCTTAAGCAAGTGCAAAGGGGAGACCTATTCGGCGCAGAACTCAGTTGTTTAGGGTTGACAAATCCGTTTTTACGTATGGTAAGTGCTCAAAAATCAAAGGTGCTGTTTATCAAAGTGCCGTCTGCACAAAATAAGACGTGCCGAACCTGTCCGTATAAGATGACTGTTTTAGAGAATATCCTCAGGGAAGTTGCACGTGATGCAGTATATCTGAATCTGAAAATTCAGCTTCTTTCGCAGCCGACACTCCGTGATAAACTGCTGTTTTACCTGAATGTAATGCATGACTCGCAGCACTCTCATGTTTTTACAATCCCTTTTACGCGGGAAAAACTGGCGCAGTTTATTTGTGCTGATAGAAGTGCGGTATCGCGGGAGTTGAGCCGTATGCAGCGCGAAGGTATTATCATAATTGAGGGGAAACAGATCAAGTTTTTGTTGCACCGGCAACAGACGGTAAACGGATAAATCCGGTATAAGTAATGTATGGAAGATTTAAAGGCTATTTTGGATATAAACCGTGCGTTGTATAAAAGATTCGGCTTACCGCTGCCGATTTTTGATGAGCTTATTACAGGCTTCCGCTGGATTATGACGGCTGATACCGATTCACATATAAGCCTTGCGCTGCGTGTTGAAGAAAATATAAGCCCTGAACAATATGCGAAAATTGCAGCGGAGCTTTACGGTAAACCGGTAGACGTATGTATCGAACTGCTGCTTAAACGGCATGATCCTCATCTACGGAATCTCATCGTAAGCTTAAGCAGTTTGATGAGTAAGCCGCTCAATACGGCGGAACTTTTGGCGAAGCGCAGCATTGTGAGGACGGAAGGTATGCAATTCCGGTATCAAACGGAAGGAAAAAAGATCGGGCTTATCGGGTTCGGTGTTTATATCAACCGGTTTTTGAACCGCTGTAAAGAATTTCATGTCTTCGATTTACGGAAACCGGAAGCAATTCTAAGTTATCGCTATAAAAACGGGCTGCAGCGGTTTCCGGAAGGCATACAGTGGCATCTTGGACACAATGCTGCTGATTTTTGCGATATACTCAGTACGCTTGATATTATCATTATGTCAGGCAGCACTATTGTGAATAATTCATATACGACATTGCGGCAAGCGGGAACCAATGCGGAAATTGTAGGCTTGTACGGACCGAGTTGCGAGCTCTGTCCCGACTACTTTTTTGAACAAGGGTATAACTATATGTTCAGTACCTCGGTTAGGGACAAGGAAACGTATTTGAAGACTGCCCTCGGCGCAGAGCAGACATACCGTGAATTTGACTATATGGATATTTATGAACTTGAACGGAGATAAGATGAAAGAAAAACGAATATTTTCCATTGCAGAAGAGCATAAACCGATAGTGGGGTGTACAACGTCAGAGGCATTATTGCAAGGCAGTATGTGCAGTATGTCGGTATTTTCTATTGCAGCGGAGACTAATATCAGCCCCGAAACTTATAACTATCCTAAACTTTGGAAGATAGAGCAGGGGGGTGCAGATGTTATCTATCTTAGTGAGCATACTCAGCCGCTGCAGTACGGCGAGCTGTTTGTGGTGCCGGAAAATATTCCGGTCGGCATACAAAGCAGCGGCGGATGTATATATTCGGAAATCATATTCAATAAGGAGTGTTCTATGAACAAAATTTTGAAAGGCGGAGAGCTTTTTGTCTTAAAAGAATTGCTTCCATACAAGGAAGCAAATATCGTCAGCATGGATCTTGTTGATGACAAAAAAACAAAATTTGTGCTGATGTCGTTTGATGTGGGTACGGAGCTGCAGCCCCATGCAGCTCCCGGGGAAGCAATTGTATTCGGGCTTGACGGTGAAGCTATCATCGGTTATGAAGGCAAGGAATACCGCATACATGAAGGTGAAAACTTCAAGTTCGATAAAGACGGCAGACACTATGTAAAAGCAGTGGGTAAATTTAAAATGGCGTTGCTGCTGATTCGCGAATAGCACAAAAGGCATCTTCTAAGGATCTAACTTGTGTTTTAGAAGATACTTTCCGCGGTTGGTTTTTCGGTAATTTGCCTAAGCTTAAGCTGATGAATAATCGGCTTGCCGTGCTTGAAGTGAGGGCAGGAAAATAGGAGATTATGATGTACGAAGCTGGACATGTTTTTTTAGCAAGAATCGGTAAAACGACGCTCCGTCCGGGCGGTATTGAAGCTACCGAATGGCTGATTGATCAGGCTGCAATAACACAGGAGACAAAGGTTCTTGAGGTTGCGTGCAATAGAGGGCGAACCATGATTCAGTTGGCACAGAGATTCGGTTGCGCCGTTACGGGTGTCGATCTTGATGAAAATGCCTTACAAAAGGCGAAAGCTAATATCGAAAAAAATAATCTACAAGATAAACTTACGCTGATACACGGCGATGCAACAGCATTACCGTTTGAAGATAATAGTTTTGATGTTATTATCAATGAAGCAATGCTGACCATGCTGGTGGGCGACCGCAAAGACAAAGCTCTCAAAGAGTATTTTCGTGTGCTTAAACCGGGCGGTAGAGTAGTAACGCAGGATGTTTTTTTTACCGTTAAAGATGCGGCACAGCAACAGGAACTCAGAATGAGTTTAAGCAAGACTATCAATGTAAATGTTGAGCCGCTCGATGCTGAAGGGTGGGAGCGCCTTTTTTCCCGGAACGGATTTACCGTAACGCAGAAGCGCGGAATGATGACCCTACTCAGCCCCCACGGTTTGCTCCGAGATGAAGGCTTGTGGAATACGCTGCATATTATCCGGTGCGCACTCAAGAAAGAAAACAGAGCAATGTTCTCCAAGATGTATCGTTACTTCAACGGACACAAGTACGAACTCGGCTATATCTGTAACGCGGGCGTAAAATCGGCAGCAGTCTAATGCTTAGTATTCAACTCAAAGCCTCAACACCGCTTATTCATTCCGCCGTATTTGCGCCTACCGTTTCGGTGTAAACCTCTTTATTCAGTACTTCCAGTGAAAGCTTTGTTCCTTCCGGCACGGTGTATGGTACGGAATATGCGCCGCCCGGATGCCGGAATGAGGTAAGGAGATCCTTATCCCCGTTGGGATACGCTGCATAGAGCGAAACGGTAAAGGGGTAGGGAAACTCCGCCAGTGTTGTTTTGAGGATGCCTGATACCATGCCGCCTGCCGATTCCGGTAGAGAAACGGTCAGTATTACCGGAGAAAATACCGGAATTTCACTCTGTGCTGCGGCGCTTTGCTGTTGTACGGTAATATCCGTTCCCGTTGTGCTGCCTGCGGTAAAAGCAAAAGTTACCGCAGCTCTCTGCATTACCTGATATATTTTTTTTAGATCGGCGCCGGCCATATCGGGAACTTGGGTTGTTTCCGCTTGCGTTCCCTTGCTTACTACAAAGGTCAGCTCCATATTATTCGCAATCGGAGTTCCCGCTGCGGGTTCCTGCTCAAGGATGGTTCCCGCGGGTTCGGCGCTGTATTTTGTCAAATACGGCTGTTTAATCTGGAGGTATTGGCGGGTGCCGGAGGTAAACAGTTCGCGTATCCGGTTTTGTACGTCTTCGATATTCTCTCCGATGTAGTTCTGTACCGTATCGATAACGGTACCTTGGCTTACCACCAGTTCGATCCGTTTGCCGCCTTTAACAATGGCACCCGGGCTGGGATCCTGTTCAAGGATGAGACCCTTTTCGTCCGCTCTTTGGGAATAGCGGAGCTGAATACGCGGATAGAGTTCACGTGCCTGTAAATCGAGCAGCGCTTCGGGCAAATCTTTACCGACAACATTCGGCACCATCACCTGTTCGGCGCTTTTTAGCGAAATAAAAAAGACCAGCGTCGAAACCGCAACAAAAACGATGAGCATCACCAACGATGTAATAACAATTGTTTTTCCGTTTCCGCTGATATCATCAGCAATATCACCTATACTCATACTTATTCCTTATCTTTTATTCGTGCGGAGGGTTTTTCCGATAAGGCCTGCCGCTCCGTTTAGGAAATCTTTCCATTGCATTGCTTTTTTAGTTTCTTTTTGAAGGATTTGAACCGCTAAAATTCCCTTCCCTGTCTGTACCAATATACCGTCCCGTTTATCAACACCGAGTACCAGCCCCGGTGTTTCGGGAGATTCCGCCACTGCGTTCCCCGTATACGGATGAGCCTGCAGAATAGAAAGCTTTGTCCCGTCCCAATAGGTAAAGGCGCCAGGCCATGGAGTATAGGCGCGTATTTTTCGGTCTATTGCGGCAGCATCGTCTTGCCAGCAGAGTAATCCGCTGTCTTTTTGTATCAGGGTACAGTACGATGCCGCCTCGTGATTTTGAGGTACGGCATTGACGGAATCAGTTTCTACCATTTTAAGCGCTTGCACGATGAGCGAAGCGCCGAGTTCTGCACAGCGGGTTAAGAGTGTTTCGGTCGTATCGGACGGTTCAACCGGCAGCTCTTTTTGAATGATGATGTCACCCGCATCCATTTCCTGCGCCATATACTGAACGGTTACACCGGTTATGCTGTCTCCTGCAAGGATTGCTGCCGGTACCGGACTCGGTCCTCTCCAGCGGGGCAGAAGAGAAGGATGGATGTTGAGGGCATGTTTTGGAAAGAGCGCCAGCGTCTTGGGGCCGAAAATCTTTCCGTACGCAAAGCAGACCATTATATCGGGACGGAGCGCCGCAACGGCTTCGCGGAAATCCGCATTTAATTTTTCGGGCGTCAATACCGGTACGTCTTGAGCGATAACACCGGCTTTTTTCAGTTCGGCAGCCGCTTGCGCAACGGTGGATTCCGTATAGTTTTTACCGCGCCCTACGCGGGCGGGCGGAGCCGTCAGCACACCGGCAAGAGGATATGCTTTTGCAATTGCCTGTAAAGCGGGAACCGCACATTCGGGGGTTCCTGCAAAAAAAACATTCATTATGCGCGCGCCCGTTTTTTTGCTTCGCGCTGTTTTTTGCGCTCTTGCTGCTGAGCAAACTTTGCGACAAGTTCGTCCCGCTCTTTTTCGGACAACCGGTCTATAAAGAGGATTCCTTCAAGATGATCATACTCATGCTGAATAACCCGTGCCAGCAAACCGGTTGCTTCTATTGTCTTGCGCCGCCCGTTAATATCCTGATATTGGACGGTTACGGATTCGGGGCGGATAACGTCCGCATACATTTTAGGGATACTCAAACAGCCTTCTTCGTAGCTGCATTGTTTTTCCGAAGTGCCGACAATGAGCGGATTGATAAATACCCGTTCCACACCGTCATCGATTTTTACGATAAACAGTCTTATGTTTTTTCCCACTTGAGGAGCCGCCAAACCGATACCCTTATCCGTATCCATCGTTATAAACATTTCCCGTATCAGTTCATGCAAGGAGTCATCGATATGCTCTACCGGCTTTGAGGGCTGCCGGAGCGTTTCTTCACCTAAATACAGTACCTTCATTGCGCATCATAGTACAAAATTTATGCGGTGCGGTCAATGCGTTGCAGAATGACTGTTGATAGGCTATTGGAGAATAACAAGCCGGGGCAGGCAAACGCAGCTAAAATCAAGGGAATAGTCTCGCCGTAAGGCTTTTGCTTGTGCTATACTGACCCTATGCTGATTGGAGAAATTCAAACACCCGTTTCAAATCTTTACGGCGCAGGTAAGACAACAGTCGAACAGCTTAACCGGCTGGGCATCTCAACGGTTGGCGATTTACTGCGGTTTTGGCCTCGTTTATGGGAAGACCGCAGCAGGTATAATACGCTCAGCGAATGGAACAAGTTTCATAAACTGAATGTGCCGGTAACGGTTATTGCCCACCAATGGTTCGGCTACGGGCGTATGAAAACATTAAAACTGATTGTTTCCGATTCGGAAGGTGTCCGCGGCGAGCTGATTTGTTTTAATCGCCCTTTTTTGGAGAAGGCATTTCCCGAAGGTACGCAGGCGCTGGTATACGGTGCTTTTGCCGTTAAATACGGCGCTATCCAATCGAGTTCTTTTGATATTGAAAAAAGCGATACGGCGGAGCGTCGCATCTTACCGGTATATCCGCTGACACAGGGGCTAACGCAGACAAAGCTGCGCAAGCTCATCGAACAGGCGCTTAATTCGTATGCGCGGGGAATCGATTCGGAACTTCCCGCCGATGTATTGAATAAATACGGCTATCCCGATAAGAAGACCGTGCTGTTTGCAATGCACCGCCCCGCTTCCATGCAGGAGGCGGAGAACGCCCGTACCGCACTGATCTTCGAAGAATTTTTCCTGTATGAGGCGGCTGTCGGTATGCGTGCGCTCGAACGGCGCGGTGTGCTGCCCCGCACGGAAAAAACGGCTGCCGCTGCAAAACCGGCAGGGGAATCCGGCGTATCATCGGCGGAGACCGGTGTCAACGCGGCAAGGGCGGCAGAAGCAGGCGGCCAATCGGTAGGGATGTCAGTGGACGGCCAAACACGGGCAGCTCCTTACGGGTATGAATACAGCCCGCTGCAAAAAGAGCTTCTGGCCCGCCTGCCCTTTACGCTGACCGCAGACCAGCAAGCCGTTACGGCAGAAATTAACGCCGACCTTGACGGAACGGTACCCGCCGCCCGTCTTATTCAGGGGGATGTCGGTTCGGGTAAAACCCTCGTTGCGTTTTTAGCGTGTTTAAAAGTTATCGAAGGCGGCGGTCAGGCAGCGCTGATGGCGCCTACCGAGCTGCTGGCGCGTCAGCACGCAGATAACGCGGCAAAGCTTTTGGAACCGCTCGGTGTGCAGCTTGCTTTCTTAACCGGCAACCTCAAGGCTGCGGGGCGCTCTCAACTATTGCAGCAGCTTGCCGCCGGTAATATCGACCTCATCATCGGTACGCATGCTCTGTTTTCCGCGCAAACAACCTATAAAAATCTGCGTATGGTTGTTATCGACGAGCAGCACCGCTTCGGCGTGCTCCAGCGGTCGGCAATCATCCAAAAAGGTATCGACAGCGCAAACAAGACGCCTCATTTTTTAATGATGAGCGCAACCCCCATCCCCCGCACCCTTGCGCTGTCGATGTTCGGCGACCTCGACATTTCCGTCATCAAAACGATGCCTCCCGGGCGCAAGCCGGTGATTACCTATGTTGCCCCCGAGAGCAAGGCTGAAAAAGTGTATTATTTTATCGGACAAGATATCCTTGCCGGAAAGCAAGCCTATTTTGTGTACCCGATTATCGAAGATTCGGAGACGCTCAGCCTGAAATCGGCGGAAGATATGTTCGCGGAGCTGACCAGAGACTTCCCCAATCACCGGCTTGCGCTTCTGCATTCCAAGGTGCCGGAGAACGAAGCGCGGGCTATCATGCAGGAGTTCCGTGAAGGCACTATTCACATTCTGGTGGCAACCAGCGTTATTGAAGTCGGCGTCGATGTGCCGAACGCAACCTGCATGGTAATAGAGCACGCCGACCGGTTCGGTCTTTCCGCCCTGCATCAGCTGAGAGGCAGAATCGGACGGGGCAGCGATCAGGCTTATTGTTTTTTGCTCTACGGAAAAAATATTACCGAAACCGGCATGGCGCGGCTCAAGGTGATGGCAAGCACCACAGACGGATTTGTCATTGCGGAAGAAGATTTAAAACTGCGGGGGCCGGGGGATATCGGCGGTGTTGAGCAGTCGGGCTATTGCGGGTTTGAACTTGGCGATCCCATTCGTGATTTTGCGCTGTTGGAAAAAGCCCGCGCCGCCGCCTTTGAGATGCTTGCCGCGCAGAGCGGATTAACTCAACATGAAGGCACAAATACCGCCGAGTAAAAAAAGAGCGGCCTTATGGGGACTTATAAGACCGCTCTCACACTTATTTTGGGAGGAATAAATTCCTACTCTTCATCAGGTTATTTTGTCGCCTCTCTTAAAAGCTTACGACATGTATCGAGTACGCGCTTTGCAACCAGTTCTTCAGAGCTGTCTGCCGGAATACAGGTTGGCTTTTTACCGTCCGTCTTTTCGATTTCGCTCGGCTTCATACCGTACCATACATGCATGTGTGCGGGACTGCCGTGCGGTGTCGTCATCGATAAAAAGGCGAATTTTCCCGCTTTTTGCCGGTCGGATGCAACAAATGCATTTGCCGTAGCGCGCAGTTTATTAGCGCCGTCACGGCTGTAAGCAACTCTCGAAAGTTCGGTCATACCTTTCCATACAACCATTTCGTTTTTATCGTTTCCGGTAACGAATTCAAGGTGTGTAAAATCGGAAGCAGTACCGTAGCTTTCCTTTGCCATCTTAATGATTTCTTCTTTGGTAAAGTCGCTGCCGTCTTTCTTTCCGGAAAATTCTTTAATGAGCTTTGCGTACGCTTCCTGAACGGCGGGACGCGGATCGTCATAGATAAGTGCAGTGTTGATCCATTTACCCGTATACGGCATAAGAGGAGCTTTCGGCAACATCTCCGCAACTTCTTTAATCGTATCGGTCATTTCTTTTAACAGGTTTTCGTTCGAGACTGCCGTATCGGCGTAGGTCGGCCACCAGAGCGGATCGCTTTCTACCAGCGACTTAATGTCTCTGCTGCCGAACCGTGCATGCCAGTGCAATAAGCTGTCTTCGGAATCTCGATGCGGAGGTACGATAATAAAATATTGCGCTTCCGCTAAGCCTTGTACCGGTTTGATCGCTTCAAATGCATACCATGAATGGCCTTCAAACCCTTGCATGGGTTTCATTCCGGTATAACGGTATTCGCACGGAATTTGTTTTTCATTACCGTCTTTGTCCATTACGGTAAACAATACGGTATTAGAACCGTCAAACTTGACTTTTGCAATCGGTGTTGCAAACATATTGGAAACTGCTGCCTTTAATCCGTCTTCGGTATAGTACGGCATCTTTTCCGCTTGCATTCTATATGCGTCGTTCAGCTGAGTCGCGCCGGAAATCGCACTAAAGGATTGCCATTCGCCCTTCCACGCAGAAAGTTCATTTCCCGCTTCGAGCTTTGCAGCCGCGGATGTCGATTTACATCCGGTAAAAAATACGGTAAGCAGCAATACTGCCGCTCCGTATACGATATGTTTTTTAGATAACATCTAAACCTCCTAATGTTTGCCTATACTTACAAAAATCGTAAAAAATGTCAACTACTGCTGACAGATTCTATAATCCATAACCCCGATGCAGAGCGCCATGGTATTAAATCGGCAGGAAGGCACAAATGCTTCCGCATAAAAAAAGAGCGGCCTTATGGGGACATATAAGACCGCTCTAACACTTATTCGGGAGGAATAACCTACTATTCATGCAGCCGGATTACAGCTTTACAATGTAACCCTATAGTTACAAAAAACGATCAAAATGTCAACCCTTTCTAACAGATTCCAACTTATCGATTTATAAAAGAAGAAACCGAAACATTAATTGGGCATCTCTAAAAACTGCAAGCCTATCGGCTTGTTCTGTAAAGAAATTCATTAAGTTATCCGCTTCGCGGACTGCGAATCAGTTTTTAGAAGTTTCCAATGTTTCCCCACTGCTTTTTGTACGTACAATAAAACCGCTGCGCAGGGATACGCTCGTTTCAATAACACAAGGATGTCCGTGGCATACCCAATCGCAGGAGTCGCCGGTTTCGGGATCGAGCAGCGTGTAATCGCGGTCTTCGATTGCGCAGATATCCGGGCCGATGTATTCAAGCGGCATATCCGCGGTGATTTTATTCATGGATATAAATTCGTATCGGTTGTTTCCGAGCTCTTTACCGATGGTGCCGGCCATGATATACGGCGACTTGGACTCCCCGCGGGTAGTTTTATTTGCATCATCCTTTGAAAAATAAAACCCCGTACCGAATGCCCTGTGCGCCGTGTTGTACAGCTCTTTTACAAAGGGTTCCGCCTCGGCGGGGGAGATTTTACCGAATAAGGCGTCGAGCCGTTTCCGGTAAGCACGGGTAACAAGCGCGGTATAATAGAGGCTTTTCATTCTTCCTTCTATCTTAAGCGCATCTGCCCCCGCTTTTTTCAGGTCTGCAAGATAGTCTATCATGCAGAGGTCTTTAGACGAAAAAAGCGCCGTGTAACCGCTGCCTTCTTCTACGGGGAAGTATTCACCCGGCCGTTCTTTCTCCTCAACCGCAAGCGAATAGTCCCACCGGCAGGAATGAGTACAAGCTCCCGCATTCGCGCTGCGGCCGGTAAGATATGCGCTGATAAGACATCGCCCCGAATACGCAATACACATCGCACCGTGTACAAAGCATTCCAGCTCCATCTCCGGCACCCTGTCTTTTATTTCGGCGATGTCCGCAAGCGAGGCTTCTCTGCCAAGCACCACGCGCTTAAATCCCAGATCACGGTATACCCGCACCGCTTCATAGTTGATGCAGTTTGCCTGTGTGCTTAAGTGTAGCGGCGTATCGGGAAAATGCTTGCGTAGTACGGGAACCATTCCGATATCCTGAACGATAAAGGCGTCGATAGGATAAAGTTTAAAATAATCGGCTTCCGCCAAAAAAGCCTTAATATCTTCATTATGAAAAGAAATATTTAATGCGCAGAGCAGCTTTTTAGGCTTGCCTTGTTTTGCATACTGCTCTTTAAGCGCACGGATGGTTTTATACTCATCGGTAAAAAAATTGTCGGCTTTTACCCGCAACGAAAAGTTTTTAAGGCCGATGTAGGCGGAATCGGCTCCATACTCCCATGCGTAGTGCAGCTTTTCCAGATTTCCGGCAGGGGCTACCAATTCCATCATATTCATCATTCTTCCTCAATAAAAAGAGACTGTACCCATTGTCCCATTTTTTCTACCGCTAAGTGAGCTTGTTTTGCTTGAGCATCCATTGCCTGAAAAAGATGCCACATATCAGGCCATATATCCAGCTGAACATGACCGCCGGCAGCTTCAATCTTCTGCGCAAGAACCTTGGCGTCTGCAGAAAGAATTTCCTTGCCGCCGCACTGAATAAAGACCGGCGGAAAGCCCTCGAAAGAACCGTAAAGCGGGGAGACAAGCGGATTATGAAAATTATCGGTTGACGTATAGCGTCCTGCCGCCGCTTGGAGTGCTTCCTTCAGCAAAAATTTATCGGATTTTTGTAATGCATGAATCTCTTCATTTGAACAGGAAACATCCGCCCACGGAGAAATAAGCACAAGCGCTGCAGGCTGCGGTAATTGTTCCTGTTTTAAGTAATGGATAAGCGCTACTGCTAATGCAGCTCCGGCCTCATCCCCTGCAATAACAACCGATGCCGAAGAAATGCCGTATTTTTTTAACATTCCCTTATACGAAACAACAATGTCGTCCAAGCCTATGGGAAAAGGATATTCCGGTGCAAGCCGGTACTCCGGTAAAAAAAGTTTACACGCGCATTCATGGGCAAATGAAGCGCAAAAATTCCGCGCAGCCCTGCAAGAACCGTTAACAAAGGATCCTCCGTGCACATAAAGAACAACACGGTTTGCCGCTGCAACTTCCGGTTCCAATATTTCTAGCGGCACCGAACCGATAGTGTCGCGCGCAATATCCGTATTATTCGGCAGATAGGGGGAATAAAAAAAAGCATCATATTCTTCTCGAATAGTGCTTAACGGTATCTTAGGTGAATAGAGTGTCTTTTTAAATGCCTTTTGAATTTGCCTCAATGAATTGTGTACTGTCCCATCCATTGGGGTAGTATATAGAATCTGACTTGATGATTCCAGCCCCTTTTGAAATATACGGCACATCTACGTTGTCGCATCGTCAAAACTATACATCCGTGTATAGTTTTGACTGTGAGTTTCGGCAGCAGCCGAAACATCACTTCTGATATAAACCAGCGGCATCCGTGCCGCTACTGAAGATCCTCAACGTATCAGAACCGCCACAGCCCTAGCATTTGTGTCGTCTATTTCAAAAGGCTAACGGAAAGTATATTTTTAACAACATCCTGATTTTGCGATCTATATTTACTCGTCTGATGCGTTTGCCTTCCCTTTGTGCAAAATTTTATCTAAAATTTTGCACAAATTTTTTCAGGAAAAGGACAAACACATCAGACAGATAAATCAAAAGCGCAGAATAATAGGCTGGGCGACCATTTGAACCGCGAAGAGGTTCAACTCTGGTTGAACAGCCTATTATTCTGCGGGGCAATCAGCAAAACGTCTGATATGTTTGCCCTAGGGGTTAGTCGGTAACTGAATGGAGCCATTTGCCGGATTTAATCCGCCAAAGGCCTAAGAGCAGTTTAAGCGGTTCCTCGCTGAAAAGGCACATATAAATAACCCACGGCGGAAGCGCAGTATAAAGCGATACGGAATATGCAAGCGGGATGGCGATAAGCCACATAATAAAGGTATCGCAGATCATACCGAATCGGGTATCGCCGCCTGCGCGGACAAGGCCGATCAAAATACACATATTGCACGCTTTAAGCGGATAACAGCAAGCTAATACGATAAAGAGTTTTTTAACCGTCGACAATACAATCGGTTCCACATTAAAGATGAAGGGCACAAGGTAAGAAATAGGGATAAGTGCGGCGCCGATAAACATCGCAACAATCGGAATAAACAACAGGACTTTAGAAGCATATTGCCGAGCCTCGCTATCGTGTTTTTCGCCTATCTTTTTCCCGATCAAAACACTGATGCCGTTTCCGAATCCGATAAAGATAACCCATGTCAGTTGCGAAATGGTATTGGTAATATTAAAAGCGGCATACGAAAATGTATTAATACCGGCAAAAATTTTATGATGAAACGTAATGCCGAAAGACCACAGCGATTCATTAAGCAGTACCGGCAGCACGATTAAAAAATACACTTTTAAAAATTTAGCGTCAAAGCTGAAATGACTTTTAAGCGTTCCTAACACCGGATATTTCCGGTACTTCGTTACAGTAAAGGTAATACAAAGTTCGACGCAGCGGGCGACAACGGTAGCGATAGCGGCTCCGCGGACACCTAATGCCGGAGCACCGAAAAGGCCGAAAATCAAAACGGCGTTGAGCACCGTGTTCACCACCAGAGAAACCAACGTTGCAGCAACCGCAATTTTTACTTTTTCGATGGAGCGCAGCGTAATCATCAGCATAAAATTTACCGCAAAGGGAATAAAACAAAATGCCGACACTCTAAGGTATTGTACGCCGGTTTCAATTACGGCACTGTCTTTTGTGTACAACGCCAGTATTTCCTTAGGCAAAGTTGCACAGCAAACCGTAAATAAAACGGCAAACGATACGGCCACTATCATAGAAATACCGAACGTTTTCTGTAATCCCTTAAAATCTTTTTTGCCCCAAAACTGCGCCGTAAACACCATACTGCCCGACCCGATACCGTACAGAATCAGATTAAGCAAAAAAAAGAGCTGATTTCCCAAACCAACTGCGGCAAGTTCTATTGTGCCGAGCTTGCCGATCATCACCGTATCAAGAATATTGACAAAGGCGCTAAGGAAATTTTGCAGCATAATCGGAAGAGCTATTGTAAATAACGTTGTTAAAAATTTTTTATCAAAAAACACCGCCTTAAACCGTGCGGACATCGTCATATAAGCATTCTCCATCAATAGACTATTCGTCCCTTCCATTCATATCCCTGTTTCCGTACGGAATGAATCCATGAAACAAGCGCAATGTACAGCAGATTGATGAATAGTAACGGATATAGAAATATAAGCTTTCTGTCGATACACTGTGTCCTAAATACAACTGCCCATGTCCCGCCTACTAAAATCAAATTAATCCATAATGCGGCAAGCGTAAATGATACGGTCTTTGCAGCGATGATAGTATATACCGTTAATCCGATTGTTAAAACCGGCGGTAAAGTTAAAAAAAGAAAAATACCAAGCATTGCAAGCAAGAGGATGGTATCGTTTTTATCTATAAAGTCAAAAATATTCTTGCTGATTCCATCCACAGCGCTTTGCCACGATGTATACATACGGCACGAAGCGGCATCGTGCAGATTTAAAAAAATGGTTTTATATCCATGCCGCTTCATTGTCCGAGCCATAAAGACATCTTCCGTCGTCTTGTCTTTAACCAAATCAAATCCGCCGCACTCCATAAACGCACTGCTTTTAACACAAATATACTGCCCGATAGCTATTGCAAAAACCGGTAATCTGCTCCGCTTGCACATCCACAACGGTAAAATAAAACCGCTTAGTAAATACATCAACGGTATTGTTAACTTTTCACCGAATGTCTCCATTTTCTGCGTAATATACCCTGATAAAAAATCAACTTTATGATAAACAAGGTTGGTAACGGCAAACGATATGGAACGGGGTGAATGGACGGTATCGGCATCGGTAAACAGCCAGTATTTTCCCTTTGCCTGTTTGCAAAGCTGCTTCATTGCGAACGGTTTACCCCGCCAATCACGCGGCAACGGTTCACCTTGAAAAATCCGCAATTTATCGGGGTATAATGCTTGAAGTTTCGTAAGTATATCGCCGGTTTTATCGGTAGAGTTATCATCTAAAACCAGCACTTCATAATTCATATAGGTTTGGTTCATGAGCGACTGAACGCAGCGCTCGATGCACCCCTCTTCATCACGGGCGGGAATCAGCACCGAAGCGAGCGGCCCATCGGTTAAATCGGCAGGGAGAGAAGCCTTAGTCAACCATAAAGCATTACTGACAGAAAGACAAAAAAAATACACGCCAAGTCCGATGATAATCCAATCGAACAAGGCGATTATAAGCGTTATCATGTTGATATCCTTTACAACAGATGACGAACCGGTTTTTGGCCGCCCCTATTCCTTTGTTCTATTCCGTTTCCCATCTACGTCCGAATAATTTTTTTACAAAGCGGGAAAAACCGCCGGTTTCGGGAATTTCGGTTTTTTCCATGCGGGAAACGATATGCTTTAGACAGCTTGAGGCCTTACCGTTGGGTTCGGCAATAATAAAAGGCTTTTGTTTTAAAACGGCTTTTGTTACCGAAGGATCATTATAGATAAATCCGAGATATTCGATTTTAAGATTTAAAAATTGCGCAGCTATTTTTATCATGTGATCTGCAATCCGTTTTCCTTCTGCAGCGGAATCTACCCTATTGATAATCATTTTAAGGTTGAGATTCATGTTATCAACCTCTGTGGCAATGACCTTAATAATACCGTACGCATCGGTAATTGCAGTCGGCTCGGAAGTTGTGATAATAACCACCTCATCGGCAGCCGCAACGAAACTCAGTACATTCTTAGAAACGCCCGCACTCGTATCGATAATAATAATATCGACATCGGAAAGCGTATACATCTCTTTAATAAATTCATCACGCTCCGCTTCTGCCATATTTGCAATTTTTGCAAAGCCGGAAGCGCCGACAATTAATTTAATACCGTATTCGGTGTCGATAATAATTTCCGATAATTTCTTTTGCTTTTTAATGACATGGTATAAATTATACTGCGGAATGATATTCATAATAACATTGACATTGGCAAGCCCAAGGTCGGCATCGAGAACGATAACTTTTTTCCCCATCTGCGCATACGCAATACCCATATTGGTTGCGACATTGGTTTTTCCTACCCCGCCCTTTCCGCTGGTAACGGCAATAATACGGGTCTTTTGCGCCGTATCGTGACTTGCACCGGCATTGTCGGCCGCGTTATGTATTTCTTTCATTAAGAGACGTAATCCATCAGCTTGATCACCCATTTTTTTCTCCACATTTTGAGTTTGTATCGGATTGATTGTGTTCCGAGCTTCTACACGGCAGAAACCTTGAGAAGCCGGTCTCTATCTTTATTACAGAGTTGACTGATATATTCCTCGTCTACCGAAAAACCTTTCAATTTTTTTAAGAAGGTTTCGATATCGGCAAGCATAAAATCCTGCGGGACTTCCTGTCCTGCGGTTATATACGTTATCGGTATATTAGTTTCGGAAATAATACTGAATAAATTACCGATATATGAGGTTTCATCAAACTTTGTAATAATCAGCGACTTATATTTAAAGACCGCATATTCTTTCATAATTTCCCGAATGTCGTTTATCCGCGTTCCGGCACATACCGTCAGATAAACTTCCGCATCATCGCCTAATTCGGCAAAATAATTCTGCATCGTGGAAATTTTCTCGCGGTCTTTCGGACTTCTGCCGATTGTATCGATGCAAATAACATCCGCCTCTTCGCGGTACAATGCCATATATTTACGTACCTCTGCAGGATTCGAGGCAACCATCAGCGGAATCCCCATCAATTCACAATAACGCTTCATCTGGTATGCAGCTCCGATACGCCAGTTATCAATCGTAATAACTTTAACACGCAGCGGATGTTCGGAATTTTTGCGGATATACTGTACGGCGATTTTTGCAAGCGTTGTCGTTTTTCCTACCCCCGTAGGCCCGACCAATAAAACCACCCGTGTTTTAGGTTGATCATCAGCAGGTTTAATGCTGATCGATTCGGCAAGCAGTTCAAAAAGCTTTTTTTGCACCGTCAAAAAATTCTCAATTTCGGTATAGCTGAGCTCGTCTTTAAGGCGGGCGGAAAGCTCTTTGATGTAGGAAGGAGAAAAGTCGTTTTCTTCGAGTAGTTTTTGTACTTTAACAATATGCGTGTGCTCAACGTCAGTTTGCGCGGCATTCTTTTTTTCCATTTCCGCCACAAGCCGTTCAACCGTCTCCGCCAGCTTGTCCAAAGACTTTTCTTGTTCCGGCGTAGGCGCGGAGACAGCTTTTTTTTCCGGATTTTTTTTCGGTGTAAGGTTGACATATTGACGCAGCTCATCCGCAGCAGCAGGATTTTTGCTTGCATACCGTGTTACGATTTTAAGCCGTTCTTCTTCGTCGTTCAAATTACTCGCACCGGTTAGTCTGGGCGCCGGTCTAGCAGGGGGCTGCTGTTCCGTAAGCAAAGACGGACGCTGCGACATTTTATCGTTTACCGTAAACGTTACTTCTACCACATCTTTTTCTAAAAGCCCGAAAAGCCGGCTGATTTTAGCATCCTTCCTTCTCCAGATGGTAAAGTCGTCGCCGTGTTTTTTCGTAATCTTTTTTACACATTTGTCATACGTCGAATCTTGCTCAACAAAAAGTTCCATTAGTTTTTGTCCTGTTCCAATTTAATCTCACCGATAACTTCAACCTGTATATCCTTCGCAATTTCAGGGATGGACAGCACAACAAGATCGGGAATTTCCCTATCGGTTGAATTTTTAATCAAAATACGGGCGGATGCTTCGGGCGCAAGTACAATAGGAAGGAAACCGTTTTTCTGCACGGTCGTAACCGCTTGGATAAGCGAGCGTATCCACATCCGCTGCTCGGAAGGTTCAAGAGCCGCCATCGGCCCATTCACCGTATCTATTCTACTGTCGATAATTTTTTGAGCAAGTGCAGGTTCAACAGTCAGCACATGGAGTGTTTTATTTTCATCGGCATACTGCAAGCATATCTGCCTGCCGAGCGCCTGCCGTACCTTTTCAACAAGAAGAGAAACATCGGATGTAATGGGGCGGAAATCTGCAAGCGTTTCCAAAATAACGATCGTATTGCGAATAGACACCTGTTCACGCAAAAGCCCCTGCAGAACTTTCTGCACCTCGCCGAGGCTGCACACCTTTGCCGCTTCATCGATAACCGCCGGATAGTCTTTGCGCAGCGCATCCATAATACCCTGCACTTCCTGCCGTCCGAGGATTTCGGCAGCATGTTTTTTAATCACTTCGGTAAGATGTGTTGCGATAATTGCCGGCGGGTCTACCACCGTGTAACCGGCGCGTTCGGCGCGGTCGCGGTTTTCTTCGGATATCCACACGGCAGGCAAGCCGAAGGTAGGATCGACGGTTCGCTCTCCGGGTATTTCTTCCGAAACTCCGCCGGGATTTATTCCGAGGTACCAGCCCATGCGGATCTTGCCCCGCGCCACTTCGACACCCTTAATCTTAAAACAGTATTCGCTCGGTTCAAGCCGCATATTATCGATAATACGGATACGCGGGGCAACCAAACCGAGGTCAAGCGCCGCTTCCCGCCGGATTCTTGTAATACGTTCAAGCAGTTCGGCACCTTTGTCCTTATCGACAAGCGGAATTAACGCATAACCCAATTCCAAGGACAGCGGATCGAGCGGCACAATCGGAGCAATTTCTCCCGGCGCAGGTTCTCCCCCGCCGCCCCCAGCCCGCTGCTGTTGTCCGCCCTGCTTTTGAACCGCCTGCTTTTCTTTTGCAGCCTTAAACGTCCGTTCTTCTTTAACGATTTTCCAGCCGACAACAGCCAAAACAGCCGCGATAATAAACAGAACAACATGCGGGAATCCGGGGAGCACACCCATAATCGCGAGCGTACCGGCGGCAACAAAGTAAATCCATCCGATTTGAGAAAACTGCTTTTTAATATCCTGACCGAACGAACCTTCGTCGATCATGCGGGTAACCAGCAAGCCGGTCGCTACCGACAAAAAGAGCGAAGGCAGCTGAGCGAGCAGTCCGTCTCCGATGGTTAGCGTCGTGTAGGTACGCAGCGCATTGGAAAAAGGTTCCCTGCGGAAAATCATCCCGATAATTAACCCGGCGACAACGTTGATAACCGTAATAAAAATACCGACTTTTACGTTTCCGGACACAAATTGGTTTGCTCCGTCCATCGCCCCGTAAAAGTCGTCCTCACGCTGCAGCTGCTCTTTTTTCTGCCGGGCTTCCTCGTCGGTGATGATGCCGGCGTTGTATTCGGCATCGATCGACATACTCTTGGTCGGATGAGAGTCCAGTTTAAAACGGGCGGAAACTTCGGCGACACGCTTGGCGCCTTTTGTAATAACAAAGGCCTGCACCGCAATAAGGATGATAAAGATAACAAAGCCGATAACGAGACCTTGACTGCCCGAAGCGCCGATAACGAACGAACTGAACGCCCGTATCATTGCTCCGTCAAACGCTTCTCCTTTGGAAAGAATAAGGCGGGTTGAAGACACATTCAGCACCAGTCCGAAAATAGTGCTAAGCAGCAGCAATGAAGGGAAAACTGAAAAATCGGTAGCGCGCGCAGTAAACAGGACAATCAGCAATACGATAAGACTAAACGTCAGATTCAGCGCCATAAAAAAATCAAGCAGCACGGTGGGAAGTGGAATAATAAACATCAGCACCATGAGGATGACGGTAAATGCAACTGCTATATCGATATTGTACTTTTTTGCTGCCATGACTATCTTCTATAAAATTCCTGTTTTTTGTTGTTGAGGGTATATACTTCTGCAAACACTAACGAAAGCGCCCGATAGTACTGTTCCGGAATTATATCACCGATTTGAACTTTAGCATAGAGCGCGCGGGCAAGCGGTTTGTTTTCTATTAATGGAATATTATGTTCACGGGCAATCGCCTTTATCCGCTGCGCCATCGCATCGGCGCCCTTAGCCAGCACCATCGGAGCCGCCATTGTTTTTGAATCCCACTGCATTGCGATTGCAAAGTGAGTCGGGTTCGTAATAACAACGTCGGCCTTAGGCACATTGCGGATTGCATTTTGCGAAAGGATTGCCTGCATTTGCTGCCGGATTCTTCCCTTAACTTGGGGATCTCCCTCCAACTCCTTGTATTCTTCTTTTATTTCCTGCTTCGTCATCTTGAGCGAATCGATAAATTGCTTGCGCTGAAAAAAATAATCGGGAATTGCAAGGATTAACAGCAGCAAGGCTGCCGTTGCAAGCAGTTTTGCTCCAAGCCCCGCAATAAAAAAAACCGCCTGCGGAAAACTCACCGACAGTAATTCGATAAAATGAGGAAGGTTTGCCCGTATCATCAAAAAGGAGACAAACACCAGCACAACAACCTTCGTCAGCGACTTTGCAAAATTAAACAAACCCTCGGCGGAAAAGAGCGCACGTTTAAAAAAGCGCATAAAATTTGGGACAATCTTATTGAATTGAGGCTGAATAGGTTTGGTAGAAAATAAGAACCCGTTATTTTGCAGGATATTGGCAATCACACCTGCAAGCATTGCGATAAGGGCAAGCGGGAGCGCAAGTTTTAGAAAGTACTGCACAAAGATACCGAACCAAATGCCGCTGTTGATATCCGACTGCGTACTCCGCAAAAAAAAGAACCGCAAGATTTCCATACATTCTTCCAAGAAAAAAGAAGAAAGAAAGATCAATGCACCGGCGGGAAATAACAGCACCAGCGCCGCGTTAATATCCTGACTTTTTGCGACACGCCCTTCTTCACGCGCTTTGCGTATTTTATAGTCGGTTGGGTCTTCGGTACGCCCTTCATCCTCTGCGGCGAACCACTGTAAATCAATGAAAAAGTTCCGCTCATTATATCCGCTTGCAGCTTCTGTCACGAATTTCCGCATCCTAGATACCTCCGCTAGCGCGGATTAAAAGCGACTCAAAGGCCGCAAATCCGTTTTCCATAATCCGAATAAAGAAATTAGCCATAAACGGCAGCGAGACGGTCAAAAGGAAGAAGGTCAACAAAATAGTTATCGGGAATCCTTCCGATAAAAGGTTCATCTGCGGAGCGGCCTTTGACAGCAGCCCCATCGAAACATGTACCAAAAAGAGGGTGCCCATAACCGGCATCGCAATCATCATCGCATTCAAGAAAAGACTGCCGAGGTTCGTTACAAGAAAGGACGCTACCAACTCCCGCTTTTCCAAAAACATAAAGCAATTGATCGACTGAAAACTGCGGAGCACGCCGCCTAAAAACAGGGTTTGGAATCCCTTAATCTGCAAAAAGATCAGCACCGCAATAAAGTTTAAGAATTGTCCCATCAACGGGTTTTCAATTTGAGCAAGCGCATCATACACTTCCGATACGCCGAACCCCATTTGATACGAAAAAAATTGACCGGCCGTACTAAACGAGGCAAAGATAATGCTGATAAAAAAACCGGTCAGTACGCCGAGCAGCGCCTCGCCGACAACCAACAGCGCATAGTCGAGATTAAACCCCTGCACGTCCAGCGGGGAACCGTAGGCAACCGGCATCACTAAAAAACCGATTAAGCCCGCAAGCGAGATTTTTGCAATGCGCGGCACCGCCCTTGTCGAAAGAAGCGGCGTGGTAGAAATCATCGCGAATATCCGCACGCATACCAAAAAAAAGAGAGGAGCTTTAACCAGCAAAAAGGAGAAAGGGTTGGGATCCATTATCCGCGCCGCCTATAGGTTACCTAACCTTGTACCAGCTGAGGAATCATATCGAACAGACGGATGGTATAATCCCGCAATACGCTGAACATCCAGCCGCCCAATAATGCAAGCATCCCCAAAATCGTCAAAATTTTCGGCACAAAGGTGAGTGTCTGTTCCTGAATGGAGGTTGTCGCTTGAAAAATCGCTACGATTAAACCAACAACTAATGCAGCCAGCAGAATGGGGGCGGCTAATATAAATACCTGAAAAATGCCCTCGCGCAAGAGATTGACAATCATCCCGATACTCATCGTTTTCCTCCTTTTAATTGGTTATTTTACGATCTACAAGAACGACTGAAAGAGCTGGCCTACCAGCAAATTCCAACCGTCAACCAGTACAAATAGAATCAACTTAAACGGCATGGAAATTTGTACCGGCGGCAGCATGATCATACCCATCGACATCAGGATACTCGCTACTACCATATCGATAATGATAAACGGCAGATAAAGGAAAATGCCGATCTGAAAGGCAACGGTCAGCTCGTGCAGGATAAATGCGGGAATTAACACATGAGTGGGAACGTCGGCGAGTGTATTGGGCTTATCCATACGGGCAAGCGACATACAGAGCCTGATATGAGAGGGATCATGCGCCATCTGCTTATACATAAAAAGGCGCAGCGGTTTTTCCGCTTCCGTATAGGCGGTTTCGATATTGATTTGTCCGTCTGCCATCGGTTTAAACGATTTATCGTATATTTCCGTAAACGTCGGCCACATGATAAAAATCGTCAAAAAGAGCGCAATCCCGTTCAGTACCTGCGTAGGCGGCACTTGCTGCAGCGACAGGGCACGCTTAATAAAGTCGAGCGCAATACTGAGCCGCAAAAACGAGGTCATCAAAAGGAGAATGCTCGGCGCAAGGGTTATCAGCGTTATTAATAGGAGCAGCTGAATGGAAAACGCTACTTCCCGATTATTTTGAGGTTCGCGGATATTCAGGTTGACAAAGGGAATAGCTCCGGCCTGACGGGTTGCATCTATTTCGGTGCGGCCGGTTTGCGACGTACCGGTATTACTCTGAGCAACCAGCGCTGCAGGGATGCAAAACAGGCAAATGCACGCAATACACAGTGCAAGTTTTTTCATCGGCCTTCCCTCCCCTCGCCGCTATTCGGTGCCGTCCGCATCTGTCCTGCGCCACCGTTTTCCGCATCTTGCGGAGTTCCGTTTTCCTGTGCTGCGCCTGAGGTTTGCAGGCGTCCCCGCTGCTTGGCCAAAAACGAGTCGAAAGGGTTGGCGTCCGCTTCCTTAGGTTTTGCAGCAGGAAAAAACGTATGCAGTAATGAGCTGAAGCTCTGCTTCGGGCCGGGCGTTTGCGCCGCCTGCAGGTTCATTGCATCGATCAGCTCTTTATCGGTTATCTCTGCAACCAACGACAGCGAAGCATCCGAAGTTCCTATCAAGTAGGCTTTATCGATAAGGGTTACAATGTAGAGGGTTTTATTGGGTGCAAGCGGCAAACTTGCGACATTCTTTAAAAAGGGATCATCACCGGCGGTAAATTGTTTTGAACGCCGGATAAAATACAGCACGCCGTAAATGAGTGCACAAACTGCCGCCAGAGAAATAATCAGCTGAAACAGCATTGAAACGGTTGAGCTTCCTGCCGCACGCGGCGCAGGCACATCTTGAACCGGCAAGGCCGCCTCATCCGTCTGTAACACAATGGCCGTTTCTGCAGGCGCGGCAGCTGAAGCATTGCTCCCCGCTGCAGACGTATCATCTGCAAACACGCATACTGCGCTGCACATCAACAGGAAAGAGAAGAGTATTACTTTATACAAATCCTTATGCATGTCCCCACCCAATGCCGCGATCAATCGGCTATGTATCGCTAATGCGTTCCGCCGGTGACAAAATTTCGGTAACACGGACACCGAAATTTTCATCGATAACGACAACTTCTCCTTTTGCAATCGGCTTATGATTAACTAATATATCCACCGGTTCACCGGCAAGCTTATCCAATTCGATAATATGCCCTTCACCCATGCTTAAAATTTCTTTAATCATCTTGCGGGTACGTCCGAGTTCGACGGTCATCTCCATGAACACGTCCATAATCAACCCGATATTCCCCTGCTCCGCTTCGGTTACACCGTTGAGAAGAGGAGAAAATTGCACGGACTGTACATTCGGATTCATACCGGGCATCACCATTCCGCCCTGAGCCTGTACGCCTCCCTGCATTTGCATTCCCATACCCATCGGTTGCTGTCCCATCTGCGGCATTCCATTCATTCCGTTCATCGGCATATTCATTGCTCCCATTCCGCCTCCTTGATCAGGAGCAGACTGTGCCGGAATAGGCTGCACAGGCGCTGCCTGCGGAGCACTCTCCGTTTTACTTAATTTATCGGCAATTTGTTCCGCTGTCTTTTTTGCAATAATTTCCCATAAGTCAAAGACGGCATCATCAATTGTAACCGAATATGTTAAAAGTGCAAAGTCCTGCGAAAGCCGTACCATTGCCTTGGGCACGTGATGAGCTTCGGCCGGCATATTGGTAACGCCTTTAATATTCTGGCCATCGAAAGCACTGATTTCTTTTCCGACATATTGCGCAACCGTCTCACTGATAACGGAAAGCGCCATATCGTCAATCTTAACACTTTCCTCATTATTTACAAGGCTGACCAGCTTTTCCGCAAATTCGGGAGCAAGCACAAACAGATGGTCGCCTGTCAGCGCTCCTTCAAAATCGATCGTAACGGCAACCGCCATATCCGGAACTTTCTGCAAAAGAGCTTCGCGGTTGCTTAACTCGATAACAGGATTGGATACGGAAACGGTTTTACCCGTCATCGAATCCAGATTTGCAGCGAGTGCGGGAACATTCCCGTCAAAAAATTTCTGTAACGCTTCTTGGCGCGCCGGTGTAAACGCTCCGCCTGCCGGAGCGCCGACGGAACCGCCGCTCATACCCGACAACAATGCGTCTATTTCGTTCTGAGAAATGGAACCATCACTCATATAATTCCTCCTGATCAGCACTTAACTCTTCAAATTCATCTTGATTGATATCTTCAATCTTTTCCAATATCTGTACGGCTACCTTATTTCCCACAACGCCGGGCTGACACCAAAACTTCTTTCTACTGCCGACACTCAGCGTAAACGGATGGCCAACTCTTGTATCGGTCAGTCTCACTACATCGCCTGCACGGAGATTTAACACATCCCGCACCGGCAATCTTAATGAACCTACTTCGGCAACAACGTCCATATCTACCGTAGAAAGTTTTTCTTTTAATACGCCCATGTACTGAGTCGTCGAACTTCTGCGTACGGACGAGAACCAGAACTGACTGGACAGCTTGGAAATAATCGGCTCTATCGTGATATAGGGAATACAGAAGTTCATCATCCCTTCTTCTTCGCCGACCTTTGTTTCCAGCGTAACCAAAACGACCATTTCTGAAGGAGGTACAATCTGCGCAAATTGCGGATTCGTTTCGATCTGCCCTAAACGGGGGCGTAAGTCAATAACCTGCGTCCATGCTTCGCGCATATTTGCTAAGATACGCACGATAACCCCTTCCATAACGGAGGCTTCTATATCGGTTAATTCCCGCTGTACCATCGTACCCTGCCCCGTACCGCCGAAAAGACGGTCTATTATAGAGAAGGTAACGGAAGGGTCTATTTCTAAAACGGCATTCCCTTTCAGCGGATCCATGTTAATTACAGCCAGCGTAGTCGGCGTAGGGATTGAACGGATAAACTCTTCATACGTCAGCTGATCGACAGAGGCAACGTGTACGTGCGCCATACTCCGCAGCTGAGCAGAAAGAGCGGTGGTAGTCAAACGCGCAAAGGTTTCGTGCATAATTGAAACGGTACGCATTTGCTCCTTAGAGAATTTATCCGGCCGCTTAAAATCGTAAATTTTGATTTTACGCGTATCATTAACCGGTCTAAATTCTTCCGCTTCGGTATCCCCTGAGCTGATTGCAGTGAGAAGCTGGTCTATTTCGTCCTGCGATAATACTTCAGTCATACAATCCCTATTGTTCTATAATATCATATTGAGTAAAAGCAACCGCTTTTATCTTCGACTTTGATAGTATATTGTCATTGATTTCATTGCGTATTTCAATCTTGATTTTTTCTTCCTGACGAAGTTCCGCAACAGTCTTATTTTGGAAGTATGAACGGAGAAAATCCTTCAATTCAACCAACCGTGCCGTTAATTCCTGCGATGTTGTCTTATCGTTCTGCGGATACCCGAGTTCAACGTTGGCAACAACGGTCGCCGGAACAACATCGGAGGTTAATGCTTTTACTGCCCCGATTGCAGAATAGTATTGCAGCATTTCACGCGAATCGCGGTATTCTTCCGCAATAGGATATTCGGACTGCGACTGCCCTCTTTTTGACATCAGATTAACCGTAATAACGACAACCGTTACAATAAAAATTAAAGCAGCGAGCGCAAGGGCAATGTATTTCAGAAGCGTCGGAATAAGCCCCGCTTTTTTAGCTTTTACCGGATTATCGACACCGATGTTTTCATCCATTCCGTGTTCATCAGTCAAATTTGTATGCTCGTCAGCCATTGTGGTTACTCCTCTCTCTTCAAGTAAATCTTTAGGGAAGCACTAAAAATGTGCATCATCCAAAATAATAATATCAACCCGCCTATTATAGGCACGCCCTTCTGCAGTCTCATTGGAATAGACAGGGCGAGTATCTGCATAACCGGCAATCGAAAACTTATCTTCCTGTGCACCGAAATCCGTTAAATTATGCAGCACATTGATTGCACGGGCAGCCGACAGTTCCCAGTTGCTTGTCCACTTTCCCGAAAGCGCATCGCTTGAATCGGTGTGCCCTTCAATACGGAAACGGCGTGCCGCTAATTCTTTATCGGATAAAAACTGCGCAATCCTCAATAATGTCTCGCGGCTTTCTTCAATATTTAATTCCGCACTGTTGCGCGCAAAAAAGGAATCCGCCGCAAGAGAAATTACAATACCCCGTTCATCGCTGGTAACGGCGATCTTATTTGTTTTGATCTCAGGGGCGAAAACCGATACGGCTTTTTTTAAAGCGGTACCGAGTAACTTTCCCTTTTCCATTGCCGGCATTGAACTGATGGTATTACCGAGATCCGCAAGTTTACCGGCCGATAAAGAAATGGAACCGCCGGTCGGGTCGCCGCTTATAGACGCCGATAGAGCCTGTAGACGGGTAATGTCAACTTCGCTCGGTTCGTACAGCATGACGAAGAAGCAAAGCATCAGCGTAACCATATCGCCGTACGTTGTCAGCCATCCGCTGCCGGGTGCGTTTGCGCCTTTCTTTTTCCGTGCCACGGCTTACTCCTTCATAACCTCAGCTTCCAAAACTTTACGGTCTTTCGGATCAAGATAGGTAAGCAGCCGCTGTGCAAGGATACGCGGGTGGTCGCCCGATTGAATACCGAGTATCCCCTCAATAATCATTTCCTTTGACCGCACTTCCAGATTATTCTGGTACGCAAGTTTGGAAGCGATAGGAATAAGCAGCCAGTTTGCCATCATAGAACCGTAAAATGTCGTAACCAGCGCAACTGCCATATTCGGACCTAACGAACTTTTGTCTTCGATGTTCAGCAACATACCGATAAGACCGATAACCGTTCCCAACATTCCGAAACCGGGAGCAAGGGTTGCCCATGCGTTTATAAGCGAAATCCACTTGTTATGGCGCTCTTCCATCTGCGTCAATTCATTTTCCATCGACACACGGATGGCAGCTCCGTCGATACCGTCGATAACATTGCGCAGTCCGGTGCGAAGAAAATCATCTTCAAAATCCTGAATTTCTTCTTCCAGAGCCAAAAGACCGGTACGGCGGCTTTTTTCGGACAAGGCGACGAGTTTTTGTACCATTTCTTTCTCTTTATAGTCGGCAACTTTGAACACCCTGCCCATAACCTTGAAAATACCGATAACGTAAGAAAGCGGATAGGTTAAGAACAAACACATATACGAACCGCCGATCGTGATGAACATCGAAGGAACGTCGATAAGTCCGCCGAGCGAGCTTCCCATAAAAGCGCCGAACATAACGACAGCGATACCGCCGAATATACCTATAAATGATGCTATATCCATAACTTAAGACAGCTCCCTTACATTTCGTTTTTAAAGATACCGATACATCTACGGTACGCGACAATAGCGTCGATCAGTGCTTCAGGCGTTTCTTTTATCACAAAACTTTTGCCCGACAACATGTGCAACGTTACATCGGGATTACAGTCTATCGTTTCAATCTGATGGGGATTTATCCAATACTGTGTGCCGTTAAGCCGCGTAACCTTTACCATAATGTATCCTTTATATTACCTTATTACCGCTTCAAATTCAATACGGTTTCAAGCATTGTGTCGGACGTCTGGATGGTCTTTGCTCCTGCTTGGAACCCGCGCTGGGTAATAATCATGTCGGTAAACTGATCGGTTAAATCGACATTACTCATTTCGAGAGTGCCGGCAATCAGTTTCCCTTTTCCCATTACACCTGAAGTTGTGATATTTGCAATACCGGAGTTGTTAGACTGCACATAAGTGTTCTCCCCTGCTTTTTCCAAACCGCCCTGATTTGCAAAGCCCGCCATTGCCAGCTGTCCGATTTCGTGGCTGACGCCGTTGGAATACACGCCGGTAATAATACCGCTCTGATCGATCTTGAAATTTTCAAGATACCCCATTGCGTATCCGTCCTGCTCGTAAGCCTTGGTTGTGCTGCGTTCGGCAAACTGGGTAATGGTATTGCGGGATGTTCCAATCTCGCCTAAGTTAATATCAAAGGTGTGGCGGACGGGGGCTCCGTCTTCTCCGGCCGTCGCACCGGGAACATTATAGGAAACTTGTACGAGTACCTGTCCCGCTTCGGCGGAGGCATTGCCTGCCGTATCGGTAACCGATGCAAGGTGTCCGTAGTTATCGAAGGTAACGGTGAACGTGTTACCGGTGCCTTCGGTAGTACCAACACCCGTGCGCGTTGCCGTTGCTTCTGCATTTTCGGGGTCTACATTGACCGTTGCGAGCCACTGGTTTTGAGTGCCCGGGACGCGCGAAAAGCTTAGGTTAAGTTCATGGGTCTCGCCGAAGGTGTCGTACACTTTGAACTCGGTTGTCCATGTCGATTCCAGCACTTGGGCACGGTTTGCGTTTTCGGGAAGTTCCGGCAGCCGCTTGTCGAGGTTACAGGCATAGTTCACCGAGGTAGTCGCACGGGCGTCGATCTTCTGCCCGATCGGGATGATGAGGTCTTCCGTCTGTGCGGAGGTGTTGATAAGCCGGGTACCGTCTACTTCCTGCGCCATCCAGCCCTGAACACGCATACCGTTTGCGGGGTTCACCATTGTGCCGTCTCTATCGACACCGAAGGCTCCGGCGCGGGTGTAAAAGCTTTTTTCGCCCGACTTGAGAACGAAGAAACCGTTTCCCTGCACAGCGATGTCGGTATTGATACCGGTTGACTGCAAAGCGCCCTGCGTATGCACGGTGTCGATGCTTGCAACCATCATACCGAGTCCTACTTCTTTCGGATTAACGCCGCCTACTTCTTCGGTAGGACGGGACGCTCCGCTCAGCTGCTGAGAAATCAAATCCTGAAAATTAACCCGTCCGCGCTTAAAGCCCGTCGTATTCACGTTTGCAATATTGTTACCGATAACATCCATTCTCGTTTGGTGATTCTGCATTCCGGAAACGCCGGAAAATAACGACCGCATCATATCTGTAATCTCCTCTCTAATCAGTGTATAGGAATTAGTTCCTTAATTATTCGCATAGACGGTTTGTACATCCGACCACGCGTACCATTTGCCGTTGACCTGCACTTGCGGATTTTCGCCGCGGGTTGCAGCTGTAATGGTTCCCGAAACGGTACCGCCGCTTTGTTCGATATCGACTTGCTTGCCGACCACATTGACCGCCGAAGAATCCCCGATTAGTCTGTTCAAGGTTCCGAAGCTCTGGTTCATGTTCGTCAGCTGCTCAAGGGAGGTAAACTGCGCCATCTGAGCGACAAACTGAGTGTCTTCCATCGGACTGGTAGGATCCTGATGAGTCAGCTGCGCTACGAGCAACTGTAGAAAATCGTCCTTTCCCAGTTCCTGTTTAGGCTTTCTCCCTTCCGGAAAATTCTGTTTATTGATTGTGTCAACTTCCATGTTGAGCCGGATTTTTTCTTCCGGACTCATTTCAAAAGAAGGCATCGGAACTCCATTTCCCTGCGCTACCGAACCGATATTCATATCTCTTTATCCCCCATTTTATGCAAATACATTCACCGCTTGGTCTTGCCCGAAAGCGTAGACAGTTTGAGTATCGGCATAACGATTATCCTGCATTACCTCAAGGCGGTCATTTTGTGCAAATAATTCGTTAAATTGACCGTTTTCGTCGCCAAATTGTCGACTGCCGCCTTCGCCCGACCAGCTGACATCGAACTGTGCGCTTGCGAAGCCGCCCTGTTCAAAGGCTTTTGCAAGCTGCTCGATGCTTTCCTTAAAGGCCTCGTACGCTTCTTTTGAGCCGGTGATAATCTTGCCGACGATTTTCTTACCGCCTGCCAATTCCAAATTGATTCTGACATTGCCGAGATGTGCGGGCTGCATCTGCAAGCGGATGACGCCTGCGTTGTTATCCTGCAGCACAATCCGCCCTGCCTGCACAAAGTCGGGCGCCATATCCTGCACTTGCTGCGCTACCAACGAGGCAAAACTCGGTGCGCCGCTCTCCTGTGCTGTCTGTGTACCGTTTGCAGCGGTGCCCAAACCTGCCGCCATACTGCGGAAGTCCGCCGCCATATCAACCGACGGCGCATCGGTAACCCGCACGGCGGCACCCGCTTCGTGTACGGAACCGTCTGCAGTAACCGGCGCGGCGTGTACCGTGCGTTCATCTATCACCGTGAATACGGGCTTGTGCTGTTTTACCTGCTGCGGTTTCGCAGTCTTTTCGAGAGCGCCATCAACTGCATTCCCATCGGTATTTTTCTTCTGCTTCCCGGACAGCTCTGCCGTGCCCGAGACTGAAATACCTGCCGCCAAGCCGGGTTCCGCTTTGCCGTTTTTCTGTTTTTTTGCCTGCACCGCTTCTTCTGCAGACAATATTGCAGCTTCCTCCGGCACAGCTTCCGTCTCCGCTTGTGCAAGCATTGAACCCCTCAGCTGCTTATTCGTACCGGATTCGAGCGCATTCTTTACATCGATCCCGTCTTCAAAGGCAAGCAAAA
The DNA here is from genome assembly GCF_000412995.1 of Treponema vincentii F0403. NCBI lineage: Bacteria > Pseudomonadati > Spirochaetota > Spirochaetia > Treponematales > Treponemataceae > Treponema > Treponema vincentii. The sequence continues at coordinate 174,928 of NZ_KE332513.1, forward strand.
CATCCGCATCTGCAAGCGCTTCGGCGGCTTCCCCTTCCCGTGCATCTGCTTCGGCAAGGTGTTGTGCGCGCGTATCGCTTTGCTTTCCCGTTTTGTTCTTTAACCGGGATAATTCGGTTTGCGCCGCAGCATTTTTTTTACGCTCAGTCTGTTCCGACGCTTCTTGAGCCAACGCGGCGCTGCCGGATATTTTTCCTTCTCCCGCAGTGCGGCCATTAGTCTCCTCCGCCATCAGCTTTTTTATTATATCCATAAAGGATGAGCCCTTCACATCAGGTTCTTTTGCATTTTTTTTATCCTGATTACTTGACTGTACTGCATCCGTGTAATTGACCGGCTGCATATCGTTTTGGACATCAAGTGCTTGCATGTATTGAACCTCCAATTTGCTTCTATATAGATAGATAAATTATAGATAAACTTGTTCCTTAAAATGCAACAGCTGAACAAAGTTTTAACTTTGGAGGCTGCTGCATTCATGCGCGACAGCACGCATATAATCTACGACGTTTGCGAAAGCAAACTCGCAGTGTTTTTCAGCCGCGCTATTTCAGCGGCTGAAAATAAACTCTCGTCTTTATGATTTTCGGCTTTTTTTTCAGCCTTATTGAGAAAGAAAAGAGACAAAATAGGAAAGATTTTATAGAATAAGCAAAACCGCTACTGGAATTTTTTGCGCTTTTACGCAAAAATATTCAGTAGATGTGGAAAATATCATTTTTAATGCACTGAAAATCCGCGGGCTCAATGTTGATGTCGGGGTTATTACACAATTGGAGTATTGAAAATAGGAGTAACTATGATTACCGTTTTTGAACAGGAACTTGAGAAGGGTACCGGTGTACCGTATCTTTTGCTGAAAAAAGGCTGTATTCAACCTTCGGAGCAAATTGAAGAAATCTTATATGCTAACATTATAGAAAACAAAGCCTACGATCCGCAATGTGAAGGCAGCCGCACCGAATATCTGTACGATCTCTTGGAATTATATCCGCACAGAGAAAAAATCGACAAGCGCGTTATCGCATATTTTAACACAATGGACGATAGAGATTGGGGCGAATTGCAGGTATTCGGATTTGTACGGAAGCTCGCCGAGTCGAGGCGGTTCGATAAGACCGAGCTGTACAAAAAATTCGAACAGTATGCCGAAGAAGATATGTATAATGGCATGATCGGCTTGAGCGATTTACTACTGCTCGATAAATATGAGGCGGTTGTATACCTCGCCCGTTATTTCGGTACCCATATTACAGAAGATAATAAAAAAGAGTTTATCGACTCTACTTTTTACGATATATATGCGGAAGATATCGGATACACTGAAGCGGAGCTGACAGAAAAGCTCCGCAACGAACATGATGCGGCAATCGACCGCTATCTCGCAATCGCGCACATAAAACGAAAGACACGAAGGAAAAAACAAAAACAGTATACGGCGGATACAGCCATTGCACTGTTGAAAAGAAAACCCTCCCCAACCCGACTGGAACGTATCAGCCTTTGGAGATGGGTACGAAGACGTGCAAGCGAAGCCGATATCCAAAAACTTTCGAATGTATTTCTTGAAGCTGAACTGCCGTTGAAAAAAAGACTTATCCGATTATTCGAAGAACGGCAAATCAAAATTCCTGCACAGGTACTCTTCGATTCTTTTGAAGCAACTGAAAATAAGTCGTTTCGGCAAGATATTATCGAAGCACTTGTTCCCTTCAATGATCCTGCCGTCTATGATTTTTTAAAAGACCGGTATGACGACAATACCAGAAATGCCTTTATAAAAGTCTGCTTGAAATATTACTCTGAAAACAAAAAGACCAAGCTTTTTAACTTGCTTGAGCTGTGCACTATCTTCGATATACATGAGATACAATATACGGCTCTAGAGTCAAAGGCGTTAGCCGAAGATCCCGTGTTTAACGATATTCTCCGGATACTGTATCGTAACATGAAATGCTCCCTCTGCCGCAACAGAATCGTTGAAAAGATGATTGAACGCCATTGCATTGACGATAATCTCTATGAAGAAATACAATGCGATGTAGATCCCGATACACGGGCATTGGCACGGATGGGGCGATAGTAAGCAGCGGTAGAATGCGAGCCGTATATTTCTAAAGTATTGATGCGTTTATCAGAAGGTATAACTTCGGCTGCTAACATTGCGCAGCCTCGTTAACCGTCAAGTTTTCTACCGAAAACTTACTTATTGTATGTACGCTATCGCGTACCAATGCAACAGTTTCCAAAGTTGAAACTTTGTTCAACTGTTGCATTTTATGGAAGGGAAAGATGACACAAAATGACCGGCGTATTTTTTTAATCGAATATCTTTTAAGGGAAAATCCCAACTATCGCGATGTGCAGATGCCGGATGATGAGGATGAACAGAAGAACCTGCTCCGCTCTCTGATGAACATTCGGCTGCCGCAGCATACAAGCGAAGAGTTCCTGCACATACAGGACAGCTATTTACAAGAAGCGATCCGGCAGCGCGGCATTACCGGCCTTGCCGATTTAAAACCGGTTACCGGACGGGGCAACGGGGATTGGTATGTGTGGAGGGGCGACATTACAACGCTTAAGGTCGATGCGATTGTGAACGCGGCGAACAGCGGTATGACCGGATGCTGGCAGCCCTGCCATGCGTGCATCGACAACTGCATCCACACCTTCGCGGGAGTGCAGCTGCGCGCCGTGTGTGCCGGCATCATGCAAAAACAAGGACACGAAGAGCCGACCGGAACCGCAAAGATTACGCCTGCGTTCAATTTACCGTGCAAGTATGTGCTGCATACCGTAGGGCCGATTATCAGCGGTCAACTTACCGACCGCGACTGCATGCTGCTTGCAAACTGCTACACGTCCTGCCTGAACCTCGCAGCCGAAAACGGCGTAAAATCTATTGCCTTTTGCTGTATTTCAACCGGTGTATTCCGATTCCCTGCTCAAAAAGCAGCGGAGATTGCCGTCTCAACGGTTGAAGACTGGAAAGCAAAAAACAACAGCACAATGAAAATCGTGTTTAATGTATTCAGCGAACAGGATGAAGCCATTTATAACAAATTGATGTCTTGAGACATCCCCTGCTACTATAAGTAGCGAAAATGCGTCGAAACAATCTGTGTTACAGTTGCCGCTGTAATTATCGTTTTTACAAACAAAGATATGTTCTTTGAAAAACGCCATATAGGGAGAATATTGGAAAGCTGAGTTCAGAAAAAGGGGGGATCGTTGAATTTCTCAACTAAACTTTCAAGTTAATATGCGGCATCTCTAAAAACCCGGTTGGCTTTCAAAGGTTCCCTATAGAATATTTCCAAAGTTTATCATTATTTCCACGGACGGTTTTTATCCCGCCATCCCTTTTCCTGCCAATAATCCATATCTGCCCGATTCCGAATTTTATTTTGTAAGAGGCGTATGATATTGAACATCAGTTTTGTTTTTATTCCGGGCTTCGCTTTACCATACTTATCGGTAATTTTTTTTGCAAGAGAGCTTAATGCTTTATCTATGGATTTTTTATTTTTTTCACTTACATCTTGCCATTTTACAGCATGAACAGCTTTGCCGTATGTATAAATTTCAGCAACTCCCCAAAAAAACAAACTGTCTGCCATATCTTTATTTGCAGATTTCATACCCCCACCCGCGGCAGTGGAAATACACACACCCTGCTTCGAAAACATTGTTTCCTCCGGCCGGTGTACCATCCAACGATATCCGTAATGATCTAAAAATGCTTTCATAGAACCCGTTGGGTGCATTACATATACGGGACTTGCAAGAATAATCAAATCGGCTTTGTCTATCGTCTCGGTAATAGGGTTAAGTCTGTCGAAATGCGGACATTGTTTTTCCGATTCTAAAAAACACTTTGTACAACCGGTACAAAACTCACCGAAATCTTTCGGCAAAAAAAACTCTTTTATGTTTCCTCCGACTTTCAATGCCAGATTGTTCGCAATATGATATGTTGATCCCTTATGATTTTGTCCGTGTATAATCACTGTTTCCATCGTCTAAAAATCATCTCCTCGGATTTCGATTTTGCCGATTTATACGAATTACAGTTTATATTACTCAAGCCACTGTATGAATGCCGTTTTGTCCTCGTCTTTTCCAATATTATATCACAAGTATTGAGCGCTATCCATATTTCGTTTAGAATGCGGTGGAGTTTTGTATGAAAAATGCGGTTGTATATATACACGGAAAAGGCGGTTCTGCCGACAAAGCGCTTTATTATAAAAAGTTTTTTAATGATGATTATGAGCTTTTAGGTTTTAATTATAAATCGGAATTACCTTGGCAGGCAGGTGAAGAATTTCAAAACTACTTTGATTCCATTATTCCGAATTATAATGAAATCCTATTAATTGCAAACAGTATAGGGGCATATTTTTCTATGCTGTCCTTATCGGAAAAACCAATCAAAAAAGCACTGTTTGTTTCTCCCATTGTCGATATGGAAAATATCATTTTACACATGATGAAACGGGCGAAGGTATCTGAAGAAGAACTTAGAATCAAGAAAGTCATCAACATTCCGTTTGGCGAACCTTTATCGTGGGAATATCTTTCTTTTGTTAGAAAAAATCCTATAGCATGGAACATTCCTACCGGCATTCTTTACGGTAAAAAAGACGATATGACTTCTTTAGAGACAATGACGAATTTTGCGAATAAAATACATGCGGACCTAACGGTTTTTGATAATGGAGAACATTGGTTTCATACTGAAGAACAAATGAATTTTTTGGATACTTGGTTTAGAAGATTTGTTTGATGGATTTTCTTTTGCGGATTTTTGCCGTAAAAAAAGATATTGAAAGGGTTAGCGATGGGAGCTGGGCCCAAGAATGTGCGTCCTTGCACATTCTTGGGCTTCGAGTTTAGGTGTTAGCCTAAACTCGCTTCTGATTCACATCACGGACATCCTTGTCCGTACAGAAATGAAGTGGAGGAATGGAGCGAAAGCGGAACAGCGGACGTAGCGGCCCGAACGAAGTGAGGGAAACCTCCGGAGAAAAAAAAGCCATGAACAATGACTTTCTTTTTATAATGGAGCCCCGCAATATTAATCCAAATGAATTCCC
>NZ_KE332514.1:0-22937 GCF_000412995.1 Treponema vincentii F0403
CGCCCGCTATTGCGCTTTGTACAAAAACCAGTCCGAATTGGAACGGTACGGAAGCGCCGCCGCTCATGCAGCAGAGGAGGAGCTTTAATTATGAATACACCGCTTATGAATACACCGCAACGCAGAAGCGCCCTTACCATTATGGGCTCGCTGATTACCCTTGTCCGCCCGCTCCTTCCCGTTATGCTGATTGCAATTACCGCAGGAGTGCTCGGCTTTTTATGCGCGATATTTATTACCGTTCTGGGTGGCGAGGCTCTTATCGCCGCGCTCCGTACCCATATACCGGTAGGACAAACGCTTTTCGGATTGAGTTTTACGCATATCGTTACAGGCTTAATCATCCTTGCCGTGCTGCGGGGAGCGCTCCGCTACGGCGAGCAATACTGCAACCATTATATCGCGTTTAAGCTTTTGGCGATTATCCGGCACAAAGTATTCAGCGTGTTACGGAAACTCGCCCCCGCAAAGCTTGAAGGTAAAGACAAGGGAAACCTGATTACGCTGATCACTACCGACATCGAGCTTTTGGAAGTGTTTTACGCCCATACCATCTCCCCGATTGTTATTGCGGCGCTGACCTCCGTGTGTATGCTGATCTTTCTCGGCAGCCGCAGCCTTATCGCAGTGCCGGTCGCACTTGTAGGGTACATCACGGTCGGCGTAATTATTCCGCTGCGCAACGGCAAGCGGACAAGCGGGGAGGGACTTGCGTTTAGAACTGAATTCGGGAATTTGAACAGCTTCGTCCTTGAATCCCTGCGCGGCTTGGAAGAAATTATTCAATACGGCGCAGGCGACCGTATCCGTGCCGAACTGCGGCGGCGCTCGGAAGATCTCGGAAAGCGCGGCGAGTATTTAAGCATGCAGGAAGCCCGGCAGCGGGTCGAAACCAACACGGCCGTCCTGTTTTTTACCTTTGCGCAGCTTTTTCTTTCCATTATTCTCTTCCGGCGAGGAAGCATTGATTTCGCCGCCGCAGTGGGAATTACGTTCGGTATGAGCGCCTCTTTCGGCCCCGTGCTTGCCCTTGCCCAGCTTTCCAATAATTTAAACCAAACGCTGGCGAGTGGCGACCGTATCCTCAGCTTGTTGGAAGAACAGCCGCTCGTAGAAGAAATCCCTGCCGACGGCAAGCAACGCTCATTCGAAGGCGCCGCTGCCGATCATATCGATTTCAACTACGGGGGAGAAGCTATCCTGAGCGATTACAGCGCCGTCATCAAAAAAGATACGATTACCGGTATACACGGCCCGAGCGGTTCGGGTAAGTCTACCTTGCTGAAACTCTTAATGCGGTTTTGGGAAGTGCAGAAAGGTGTAATACGCATTTCGGGTGAGGACATAAAAACCGTGCCGACCGGCGCATTGCGGGCGATGGAATCCTGTGTTACGCAGGAAAGCCAGCTCTTCAAAGGCACCATTGCCGACAACATCAAAATCGGCAAATTGGATGCGTCGGAAGAAGAAGTTATCGCAGCAGCACAAAAAGCTTCCATCCACGATTTTATTACCACCCTGCCCGGCGGCTATGACACGCCGGTCGGAGAACTCGGCGACACCCTTTCGGGTGGAGAAAAACAGCGTATCGGACTTGCCCGTGCCTTCTTACACGATGCACCCTTCCTTCTCCTCGATGAGCCTACAAGCAATCTGGATGCTCTTAACGAACGCATCATACTTAAATCGATGAAGGAATCCGGGGCGGGAAAGACGATCGTGCTTGTTTCGCACCGTACATCGACGCTCAACATTGCCGACACCGTTATCACTATCAGGGCAACGGCATCATAAGCACAATGCGGATAGACACTCATAAGTAAAAGGGCTACAATCAGTACGGATGATGCAGTGAAATTACTATTAGATTGGCGGCATCAAATGCTTGGGAAAGGAGCCTCCCCCTTATGAAAAAAACAACATCGAAACGGTTTCCTATCCGCTATAAACTTATTCTTGTTTTCGGTCTTTTGGTCGTGTTTGCCGGTAGTACCGAGGCAGTACTTGCAATTACTATTGCACGCAAAGCCGTAACCGAAAAAATTGAAAGGCATTTAACGGACAAGGCTGTGGACGTTGCGGGTATTATTGACGGAAGAATAACCGCACTCTTTCAATTTCTTAACGGCATTGCCCGTATGCCCTTCTTAACCGATCCTGCATATTCATATCAACAGAGAGTCGCGCTTTTACAAGAAGAAGCTGCAACAAACAGTAAAATCATTGAATTGGATGTAACCGATCCGGACGGCACATTTTATTATGTCGGAAATACCGTGCAAGTAGGAGACAGGTTATGGTTCCGGACAGCACTTTCAGGTACTCCTTTTATTTCAGAACCGTATAGAGAACGGGCAAGAGGAACGCTTGTTATTACACTTGCCGTTCCGATTCTTGATGAAAACCTGAACGTGCACAGTGTTCTTTCGGCCGATGTTGACGGATTGCTGCTTTCAAAAAATATTGAAGATATTGTCGTCGGAAAAAGCGGCATCTGCTATATTATGGGGTTAACGGGAACGACTATTGCTGATAGAGACACTTCCTTGGTGGAAACGCTTTTTAATGCCTCCGAAGCGGGAAAAACCGACTCAAATTTTACCAGTCTTGGTACTTTCGAACAAATTGCTTTAAAAGCGCAAACACCTGCTACCGGTTATTACGAATATAAAGGAATTTCAAAAATAGCTGCATACGCAAAAAGCAAAATAGCGGGCTGGACAATCGTTATTAATGCTCCCTATCAGGAATTTATGAGGAAAGTCAATACAATGTCGCTCTCTATGATGATTACCGGTATCTGTATATTTATCGGAGCGCTTCTCATCGTGTATCTGGTTGCGCTTAAACTGGTAAAGCCCATACAAACTGCCGTATACGCATTAAAAGATATTTCGCAAGGAGAAGGTAATTTAACGGTCAGACTTCCGGTTATAGGCAACGACGAAATTACCGATATGTCCGAGTATTTCAATCAGACCATCGAGAAAATCGGAAATTCGATAAAATCCATCAGTGAAAATAGTTCCGTCATGCAAGATATCGGCAATGAACTTGCAAACAATATGGTAGAAACGGCAAGTTCGGTGCATGAAATCAGTACCAATATCGAGGGTGTTAAGCAGCAAGCCTTAACACAGGCGGCGAGCGTTACCGAAACGGCGGCAACCGTTGAAGAAATTATCCGCACTATTAAACTGCTTAATAACAGCATTCAAACGCAAGCGGCAAGCGTCGCTCAATCTTCGTCTTCGATTGAACAGATGGTAGCAAATATTGCTTCTATTACCGGTACGCTGGAAAAAACAAACGGAGCGGTAAAGAGCCTTGCATCCGCAACCGATGACGGTAAAGCCACATTGGTAACCTCGAATGCCGTAACGAAAAAAATAGCCGAAGAGTCCGGCTCGCTGATGGAAGCGTCGAGCGTTATTCAGCATATCGCATCGCAAACGAACTTACTCGCAATGAACGCGGCTATCGAAGCAGCCCACGCGGGCGAAGCGGGAAAAGGCTTTGCCGTCGTTGCCGATGAAGTCCGCAAATTGGCGGAAGATTCTGCAGCACAGGGAAAGACTATTACCACAACGCTTAAAATGCTGAGCGGAGAAATAGAAACGCTTTCCGCATCTTCAAAGACCGTAGAGGAGAAATTCAATACCATATTTAACTTCGCAGGGCAGGTAAGAGATATGAGTAACAGCCTTACCGAAGCAATGCGCGAACAGGAAAACGGCAGTAAAGAAGTATTAGCCGCTATTAAAAACATCAATATGGTTACGATTGAAGTACAAGCCGGGTCAGAGGAGATGCTGAAGGGCGGAGAAGGTGTAGCGGAAGAAATGCGCAAGTTGGATAATCTAACTCGTATCATAACCGACGGTATGAACGAAATGGCCGCAGGAGCTGCACAGATCAATGATGCCGTTCAAGAAGTAAACGAAATAACGCAAAAGAATAAACGAAGCATTGAAAATTTAACTGAAGAAGTCGGCAAATTTAAAGTCTAGCTATCGGTAGAGGATGGATATGAAAGCATTTCGTAAATTATTGATTTTGGCACTGATTGTACTCGCTTGCGGAGCGGCGGTGTTTTTTTTCGGATGGACACAATTCTCCATTCCTGCAGGAAAATACGGCGTTATGCTGTCAAGGTCGGGCGGATACTATCGGCAGGCAATTACCCCGGGAAATTTTACATGGCGATGGGAACGGATTGTTCCCACAAATGCACAGATACTGGTATTCGATCTTACGCCGCGGCCGGTACACTATGCGGCAGACGGTTCGCTTCCGTCGGCTGATTTATATAGCAAAGTATTGAATACAAAGGATAATTTTTCGTGGGCATTCGGCATAGACGCTCTCGTTACACTAAAATCCGACCGGCTGGTAGCGGTCGTAGAAAAAGATACCATCCAAACGCAGGAAATGCTTGAATCATATATCGATTCGCATATACAGGCAGCCTTGCAAACGATTATGTACCGGTATGTTTCGGAACTGATCGACAACACTTATGAATATCAGCAAGTAAAAACCGACTACCACACGCTCTCCGAAAAAATTAAAGACGAACTTTCTAAAGCAACAGAGCCGGACTTTTCCGTAGAAGCCGTTACGTTAACAAAGCTGACAATTCCCGATATCCATACCTATAAGATTGCAGAACAGGCATATAACCTGTATGAGCAGCAGCGGGAAATGCTGTTGGCGGAAACCGCCGCAAAAGAAGCTCAGTATTCCGCTTCAGAACAATTCCAAATAGAGCGACTGACAAGATGGGGGGAGTTTTTGGCAAAGTACCCGCATATTATCGAACTTATCGCCGTTGCTCAACAGGATTCCAAAGCTGCGCTCGACGCATTAAAATCAGTAGAGAAAAAACAGGAATAATTACTAATTTGTAACTTTGCACTACAGCTCTCTGTTTACCATCGCTTGCTTTTGACAAGATTACCGACTTTCCAATGGGAATTTCCAATCGGATTAAACAGGAGCTGAAAATCACAATTATGATTTATAAACGTATTCATTTAGCGATACCGCTCTGTATTGCCTTGGCTCTCTGCGGCTGTATAAAGGCACAAGCAGGAGAAATACATAAACCGCAGGGCGGAATCAACATATCCCCGGCGAAAAGCGGCGGGGGCGGAGGTGTATCTATGATAACGGCAGGGAATATAAAAGAAATTTACTTGGCGGGTGGCTGCTTTTGGGGCGTCGAGGGGTATTTCCGCCGCATTGCGGGCGTCGTCGAGACCGATACGGGGTATGCAAACGGTACAACCGGTACTACCGACTATCAGCAAATACACGGTACCGACCATGCCGAAACGGTCAAGATAACATATAATAGCGGCGTTATCGCGCTTGAAGAATTGCTGGAACATTATTTCCGCATTATCGACCCGCTTTCCGTGAATAAGCAGGGGAATGATATCGGCAGGCAGTACCGCACCGGAATTTACTACACCGATAAGGCTGATGCACCGGTTATTCAAGCTTTTTTAAAACGGATGCAGGCACGGTATACGCGCCCGATTGCGGTAGAAACAGCGCCGCTGCGGAATTTTGTCTTAGCGGAAGAATATCATCAAGATTATCTGGAAAAAAATCCTAACGGCTACTGCCATATCAACTTAAACCTTGCCTCCGTGCCGCTGCACGATGAAGCACAGTTTCAAACGCCGGATACAAGGCAGCTCAAGGAACGACTGACACCGCTGCAATACAGCGTAACGCAGGAGAAGGCAACCGAACGGCCGTTCACCAGCGAATATGACAAGTTTGACGGAAAGGGCATTTATGTAGATATCGTGACGGGAAAACCGCTTTTTTCTTCGAGCGATAAATACGATGCAGGCTGTGGGTGGCCGAGTTTTACCAAACCGATTACCTCGCAGGCGGTAGATTTTACACGCGATAGCAGCCACGGGATGGAACGGGTTGAGGTTACGTCAAAAACCGGCGGCGCCCATTTGGGGCACGTTTTTGACGACGGTCCGCAAGATAAAACGGGCTTGCGCTACTGCATCAACGGAGCTTCGCTGCGGTTTGTTCCCTACGGAGAAATGGATGCCGCCGGCTACGGAGACTATAAGCAGTACGTAACCGACTGATGTATTGGTCTTGGGTGCATGTATCCCGTTTTCAAAGTTTTACGCCTTGTTCAACTTCTATGCATCGATCCTGCTGCCGTCTGGCTTTTTAAGGAAAGATTTTGTATACTCTTCTATTATGATTAAGGCCTGTATTTTTGATTTGGACGGTACATTGACCAATACCGTGCGCACGCTTGCTTATTTTGTTAATACCGAAACGGCAAAGCACGGATTGCCCCCTGCACCGGTTGAGAATTTTAAACGGTTTGCGGGAAACGGCGCACGTACGCTTATCCATCGGGTATTGGCATACCACGGCGTTACCGATGCTGCATTAGAAGACACGATTTTGAAAGATTACAACGCAGCCTATGATGCCGATTTTTTATACCTGTGTACCTTATACGACGGCATTGCGGAGATGATTAACGAATTGCATAACCGAGGTATTCAACTAGCGGTTCTTTCGAATAAGCCGCAGCCGACTACTCAAAAAATAATCCGAGCTTTTTTTGCGGAAGGTACTTTTTCTGCCGTTTTCGGACAGCGGGAAGGGGTTCCGCTCAAACCGGATCCTACCGGCGTATTTGAAATTTTAGCGCTTTTACGCCGCCAAAAACAGGAATGCCTCTACATCGGCGATACTGCAGTAGACATCAACACCGGCACAAGTGCGGGTTTAACGACCGTCGGCGTACTGTGGGGGTTCCGCGACCGCGCCGAATTGGAAGGAGCGGGGGCAACGCATATCATCGCAAAACCGTCGGAGCTGCTGCCGCTGGTAACCGCATAAATTGCTTTAAAAAAACGATAGCAGGGTATCGCTAAAAATCGGTTGGATTTTAGCGATGCTCTATTCTTTCTTTAAAAACAGTATAAGCGCAATAGTACAGATAATAACATAACCGGCGACGCTGTAGCGGTCGGGAATTTCATGAAATAGTAAAAAGCCGAATGCTGCGGCAAAGAGAATTTGCGTATAGTCGAAAACGGCGATATTTTTTGCCGGAGCATAAGAATACGCGGCGGTAACGGTAAATTGCCCTCCTGCACCCGCAGCTCCGGTAGCAAGCAGCCAAAAGAGCTGTTGCATGCTCATCGGTTCAAAGCTGTAGATGAAAAAAGGCAGTAAAATCAACATCGAGCCCGTCGAAAAGAAAAACACCACCATCGGACCGGATTCTTTATGCGTTAGCAGATAGCGGACGCAAGTATATGCGCCGCCTGCGCACAACCCTCCGAAGCAGGCTATAGAAGCTGCAAAGATATGTCCGGCTCCGGCAAAAGCCGGCTTGATAATTAAGAGGCTTGCGGCAAATGCGCATACCACTGCGAGCAGGCGGGTAAACCGTATACGCTCTTTTAAAAAAAGGAATGAGAAAAAAATCGTAAAAAAAGGCGCAAGTTTTGCCAAAATGGAGGCGTCGGCAAGCGCTAAGTGACTGACGGCATAAAAATTTGAAATCAAGCCGGCAGTTCCCAATACAGTCCGCAGTATCAGAAAGGGCAGATTCTTTTTCTGCGGTAAAATAAACCGGCGACTCTTTATCAGAAAAAAGAGCGATGTGCAGCAGGCAATGCTATTCCTAAAAAACGCCTTTTGGATAGACGGCAAATTTCCCGATAGCTTTGCACATAAATTCATCACGGTAAAAAAGAACGCCGAACCAATGATGCACAAAATTCCTTTTTGTGCGGAAGTCAATTGCATATTCATAATATCGGTTAAAGTATAACAAAAGGAAGGGCAGCGGACAACAGAGCGCACAGTATCAATTGTGTGAGGTCAGTATCGAAATTTCATCAGGGGTAAGCTCACGGCAAGAACCTGCCGGTAATTGCGGATCGAGCGTAACATCGCCCATAGCAATCCGCTTGAGATATACAACCTCATTTCCGAGCGCTTTTACCATTTTTTTTACTTGATGATACTTTCCTTCGCAGATGTGCATTAAAAATGCCCATTCCGTTTTTACTCTTTGGCTTGTCGTACGTTCAAAGGTTGCGGGGAGGCAGGTAAAGTTTTTTCCCAGCGGCAATCCTTCGGCGCAGGCTATCCGGGCGGCGGTAAAAGCGTTTTCGGTAAAAGGTTCGGCGGTTTCAAGGTAATAGCTTTTTATACAGGCAGATTTCGGGGCGGTAAGGCGGTGGGTAAGAGCACCGTCATTGGTAATGATGAGAAGTCCTTCGGTGTCGAGGTCGAGCCGTCCGATGGGGAATAACTCCATTGCGGAAAAAGGCGGCGGCAGTAGTTCCATGACGGTGCTGTGTAAGGGATCTGCGGTGGAGGTAACAACTCCTGCAGGTTTATTGAGCATAAGGTAGCAGCAGGTACGGAGATGCAGCGTTTCTCCGTTGCGGGACAGCGCGTCGTGTTCCGGGTCAAGAAGCGTCCCTGCATCGGTTACCCTCGTACCGTTGATGCGGAAATCTTCTTTCCGTAAAAGCCGCCTGATATCTTTCCGCGAACCGAGTCCGTTCGCCGCAAGTATTTTATCTATTCTGACAACCATCGGTTAATCCGCAATAGCAGCATCGGTTAATCTTCGGTAAGACGGCGGTACAGTTCCCGCACACCTGTAACGCCGCCGCTCAATAGTGCGGTGATGCAGGGACGCCCAATCATAACTTGCGCCGCCCCGAGTTGTTTTGCAGCGGCAATATCCGTCCGACTCCGCAAACCTCCGTCTACCCACACCTCACCGGCAAACTTACGGAGCGTATCGCCGTACTCTGCCAGAAAATCGGCAGTGCTGCCGCGCCGTGTTTCTATCCTTCCGCCGTGGTTGGAGATAACGGCAACATCAGGCCGCAGTTCTTTTACCAACTCGACATTCTCCGGTAAAAAAATTCCCTTAATTGCAAAGGGCATTTTTGCATACCGCTGTAGCTCTTTTAAACTATGCGCGTCTTTTTGTTCAAGTTGAACAAGGTTGCGCATCGTTACAATGTTATAGGAATCGATATCTATCCCTATCAGATCGGCGGAGCTACGCACCCAATCTATCCGCTCAAAGATACGGGCGTTCGGATAGGGTTTAATGAATACCGCTCCGGTTTTTTTATAGCGCTGCAAGGCTGCAAGTCCGCCTTGTATCTTTGCATCCGGGCAGCCGTCTCCGATACTGAGCAAAAAACCTGCTTCGGCGCAGGCTTCTATTAAATCAAAGTAGAACGCGGCCTCATCGTTGTATCCGACATTTTCAACGCCGCCGGTAATGGGCGCTAATCGAATAGGCGGTAATTCATCATCGCGAATCGTATCGGTGCGGTACTTTTTCCAAGCGGCGCAATTATCGATGAAATTGGCGCTCTCAAATACGCCTCCCATTCCGGGCAGTTCGCCGAGGCACCCGTGTCCGTCGCATTCGGCACAAAAATGACATTTATATCCACTCATGTTTACAAATTACGCTTTAACGCTATCTTGCCCTCAAACATTGAGGAGGGTGTGGCGTAGAGGAGCGGATAAACCGAACAACGGAGCTCAAGATCACAGGGGCCGATATTGAGCGTATAAAACGGCGTAAGGGCGAGCAATACGAAAGACATATTGACTGCACGAGTTATAGGCATTGCAACGAAGCTGTAGAGACCTCCTTGCATTTTATCAAATTCAAGATTTCCGAATCCAAAGAACATATTCAACCCGCCGTATAGTTCGTGATGAAAGACGGTAAACGGCTTTATAAGCGGAGCAGCCGGGAAAAATCCGTTCTGCTGCGGTTCACGGATCTTAGATACGAAGAACGTAAAATCAAAGTTTGCATGCTCAAGGCTGACACGCGGTTCAAAAAATGCAAAGATATTCCCGACAGCGTCCTGTTGTAAGGTTGTGCTTCTAAAATTCGTTTTGTGCAAACCCAGCTGTGTAAAGATACCGAAATTATCATGGATGGTAAAAAGCACGGAAGCGGATGCGGCGAGTGAGAGTGCCGCCGCTTTATCGGTAATATGAAAAGACAGGTAGGTGTTGATAAGTGCAATATTCGAGAAAGCACCGCCTTGCGCATATATGCTGTATTCTTGTTTATCTTTCATTTCGCCGTTCCAGGCTATGGAGCTGCCGATGTATCCGGTGTTTGAAGTAAGTCCTGCAAAGCTGATGCCGATTGCTTCACGCGGGTGGGGCGGGGTAAAAAGCGTGGCGCTATCGTTTTCATACATTTTTATCGGCCGTATACCATGCTTAAGAAAATCAACGCTGTAGTGTGTACCTGTAAGGCTTTGATGCTGCCCCGTAAAAATCGATAAAAAGAGCGGCTTGCCTCCGAGAAATGGAAAATTCAGGGAAAAATCTATAAAGGTAAATTGTCCCGGTATGCGCGACGGTAGTTGCGGGTTAAAGAAACCGAGTACATCATTAATGTATAGCGCAAGGTTGAGGTCGCTGTAAAAACGTTCTCCATGCAGTAAACGGAAGTTTACGGAAGATTCTTGGACGATAGTAACCTGCGATGAGCTCGACGGCTGCTTAGCAGCCGATACCCCGAAGTTAAATTCAGGCACGGTTATTTCTAAGGCAGCGGCGGCGTATATAATTGAAAAGCAAACAAAAATATGCGCTATATGTTTTTTCATTTAAAACTCCCTATGGGATCTCTAAAAAACCGATTCGCAATCCGCTTTAGCGGATATGACAAACCATTTCCTTACAGAACAAGCCGATAGGCTTGCAGTTTTTAGAGGTTCCTTATACAGTGTCGGTATATTCTTAGTGCTGCTTTATTCCTTTTCGTAGGCGTAAGGAAAGCATCTCCAGTAAAATAACCGTACCGAAAATAATATATGTGATGACGCCGACTTCCCGTATATCATAATAAAGATTACCGGCCATGAATAAATAGTATCCGATGCCGCCTGAGCCCGCCGCGGCGCCGATTGCGACGGCATTTATGAAGTTAATTTCAAAACGGAAGAATGTCCACGAAATAATGGAAGTCGCCGCTACGGGAATAACCGCTTGCGTAATAATGCCGGTAAAGCCCGCCCCGCATGCCCGTAAGGCGTCGATAGTGTCGCGGTTAATCTGCTCAAAGCTCTCGGAAAAAACCTTTACCAGATAGGCAATGCTGTGGAAGCACATACCGATAACGGCGGCATCCGTACCGATATTCACCGTAACCGAGAAAACCAGCACCCAAATAATTGTAGGAATTGCGCGGATAAGCGCGGTAATAGTACGGATAATTTTTGCAACGGCCGGCGGGGCAATATTCCGGGCCGCACCGAGCGCCAAGAAAAATGCGATAACCGCGCCGCCGATTGTCGTTAAAATCGATAGTGCAAAGCTGATGCCGAGCGAATACGCGAGTTCGCCGAGCGGAAGATGATCCGAGCGTTTCGGCTGTAAAAAAAGAATTCGTCCGTAGTGGAGTAAATTATGCCACGAATCTTTCCAATCGATAGTTTCTTCCGCCAGCAGAAAAAATCCCCAGATGCTGATACCGAATAGGACGGCAAATACGATAGCGAGTGTGCATCGTTCTTTGAGCTGTCCGTTGCGGATGGTACGGGAGTGTCTTTTCATAATAATATCCTCCGCACCGTGTTGGAAATGCTGTCAATGCAGAGTACCAGTATCATCAATATACAAATAATAAGTCCTGCTTCCGGGTAGCGGAAACTCTTAAAATACAGATTGAAGAGAAAACCGATTCCCGTCCCGGTTAAAATGCCGATCAAAGCGGAGTCTCTGACATTGGTTTCTATAGCGTAGAGTAACCATGAGATAAAGAGCGGAAGAACGTTAGGCAATACGCCGTGGATGATAATCGGGATATACGGTACACCGGCCGCTTCCAGGGCTGTATAGGATTCTTCGGCATGAGAATCGATAATTTCCGTAAAGGCGCGTGTAAGATGTCCGGCGGTAATAAAAAAAAGCGCTAAAAAACCCGTTACGGCATTTTGCTTAAAGGATAACAGCAATAGGATAGACCATGCCGGAAGCGGGATGTTTCTGCAAAAAGAAGCTGTGCCGGCGCAGACAATACGCAGGATGCGGAAGCGTCCGGTGGTTTGGGAGCCGGCAATTGCCGCTATACAGGCAACGCAAAAGGCTGCAGTCGAAGCCGTTACCGCAATGACGGCAGTATGCAGCGAAGTTTTAAAAATGAGCGGCAGTACGGTAAGCGATTGGCTCGAAGGCAGAAAGTTCCGTACCAGCCAATATAGTCCGCGCGGGATGCCTGTTAGCGCATTCCACGCAGTAAAATCGGTCATAAGCGCCGAAGCAATGTATAACACCGCGGCGGTAAAAATAATGGTAAATGTTCTGAGGTTTTTTTTCTTAAAAAAATTTTCAGGAGATGATTGGTTGTGCTGTCGGGATTCAAAGGACGGCCGCGGTAAGCCTGTCGGAAGATCAAATTTCATGGTGTTCTTTCTTTTCCGTATGAGAGCCGGAAGAAAAAATACCGCGCAGTATTTCTTCGGAAAGTTCTTGCGGTTTACCGTCAAAAAACAGTCGTCCGCCGCGTAAACCGAGAATCCTGTCGGAATACCGCTTTGCATATTCGACATGGTGCAGATTCATAATGCAGGTAAGATTCCGTGTTCTGACTATTTTTTCGATATAGTCAAGTATGTCCTGAGCACTTTGCGGATCAAGTGAAGATACCGGCTCATCGCACAAGAGTATTTGCGGATTTTGCATCAACGCTCTGGCGATACCGGTACGCTGTTTTTGTCCGCCGCTTAAATCGGCACACCGTTGATAAAGATAATCCGAAATGCCCAGCTCTTCGAGTATTGCCAGTGCCTGCTCTTTTTCTTTTTGCGGATACAGTCCGCATAAGCTGCGGTAGAACGGCAAAGCGCCGAGGCAGCCGTGAAGCGTGTTTTCCAAAACAGTCAGCCGTTCCACTAAATTGTAGTTCTGAAAAATCATTCCGATTTTTCTACGAAGCTGTTTTAAACGGAGACTGTTCATTTGCTGAATCGCTTCGCCGTCAATTTCAATTGTACCGGCAGTACAGTCAATCAGTCTGTTGATACAGCGGATAAAGGTTGTCTTACCTGCGCCTGACGGCCCGATAACCGAAACTATCGTGCCTTGTTCGATTGTCACATTGACGGAATCCAGCGCAAGTCTGCCGCCCGCATATTGCTTTGAAACATTTTTAAAGGTAATCAACGGTTTTAACTCTCGTAAGATACCGGATCATTACTTTGTAGAATTTCTAAGTTCATCATACCATGCATCATCGGTAGCAACCATCCGTGTCTTTTCCGAATACTTGGGATATATACCTTTTTTACCGGAGTCCTTGACGTTAAAAATTCCGGGGTTATTTGCCGTTTTATCCGAAGTCAGAGCATCTTGTATTTTTTTTATATCGGAAGCGGAAACCGTATTTGTATTAACGGTAATGGGAGCATTTAAGACGGGAATGGATCGAATGACGGTCATTTCACTTCCGGCAAATGAGGTAAAGGGTTCGTCGGCGCCTTCCGTTACGCGGTATACGGCGCCTGTTTTATAGTCTTCCCCTTCGAGCAGTTCATACACCCCGATTGTTTGAGGGATGGCAAAAGCCGCCGCATCGGCATCGCCGCGGAAAAGGTTTACCTGTGAGCCTTGATGAGAGCCGGCAAATAACACCTTGGAAAACACCTTATCGCTTAATATCAAGTCGTCGGTATTGTCAAGCGAAAAAGCTGCGGCTAAAACACGTGCCGGAATCACATAACCCGATGTCGAACTTGCCGCCACGAACGACATTCTTTTACCTCTCAATAGGCTTAAATCAAAGCTGCCGTCCGCTTTTTTATATGTGTCGGCATCCTTGTGCTGTACGCCGATAAAGCTGTAATATTTCGCATCGTCAAGCGTGCCGCTGGGGCCTGAATTTGTTGCAATGGGGATAACGGCATTGTTCCGCTTATGAGCGGTAAGGTACCCTTCCGCACCGACATACGCCATATCGGCTTTACCGGAAACGAGTGCTTCCAATGCGATGTTATAATCTGTCGTTGTGAGGATTTCGACGTCCCGGCCGACCGCTTCCCGTAATATTTCTTGAAACGCCGCGCGGGCATCTTTCATAGATTCGCTTGATTCATTGGGATAAAAAACCATTTTTAGCGGTTTCTGTTCCGCCTTACTGCATGAGCAAACAAGTATTGCTGATAAACAGAGCGCAGACAAGAATAGTCCGGTGCGGCACAACAGACTTCCTGCCGCGGATTTTGCCGTTTGGGCTGCCGATTTTGCTGTTTTTAAAAAGAATTTCATCACTTTCTCCGAATTTTGGGAATTTCTAAAAATTGTTTTTAGCACTTCCTCTGATTTGATTATGCGCGCCAGTCTACTATAATTGAAGTCTTTATGCAACCGCCGGTTTTGCCGTAAATAAATCTAAGGAAAGCTTATAAAAACTGAGGTGTTTAGAGGTTCCCGATAGTATTATTCCGGCGTTTATGGTAGTATCGCCGCATGATCGGATTTTTTCTTAAAAAGAATTTTTTTGACGGATGGGATAATTTCCTTCCGCTCATCCTTTTTAATGTTGCCGGTATACTGATTGTCTCTTTGTTTTTCGGCGTTGCCTATTTGCTTTCAGCGTTACCGGTGCTGTCCTTATTCAGCTTATTCGTGTGCATTATCCTGATGGGAATCCTGCTATTGGCTATTTCCAATATAATGGCGCGGGTAGCCGATTATAAATCGTTTTCATTTAAAGAAGTTTTCCAAGAAATAAAGTATACGTGGCGGCACGGCGTTTTATTCGCATTAATCGAAACTTTTTGTTGGGTGGTTGTAGGAGTCGCTGTCCCTTACTATTTTTCATTCCAAAATTTTCTCGGGCTGTTTCTCGGCGTCAGCGTTGTATGGATTTTTGCAGTGATACAGCTGTCTCTTTTATGGTTCTTCCCGATACGGAGCCGGCTTGAATCGGATTTCCGCAAGTGCCTTAAAAAATGCTTTATTGTGTTTTTTGACAATACGGGATTTACGCTGTTTATGGTGCTGTATAGTTTTATCCTTATCGTACTGACGCCGTTCTTAGCTTTTTTGGCGCCGGGTTTTTCGGGGCTTTTACTTGCGTGGAACAATGCCTTTAGGTTGAGAATGTACAAGTACGATTGGATGGAGCAGCATCCTGAAATACCGATTCAGACTGCGCGGAAGCAAATACCGTGGGATGAATTACTTGCGGAAGACAGGGAAACGGTCGGTACTCGGTCAATCCGCAATCTTATTTTTCCGTGGAAGGATTAAAGGATTAATCGATATTTTTAAGGTTTACCAATAAAAGAAAGTTTTTTGATAAACAGGAGGATATGATGAGTGTTCACATTGGGGCAAAGCAAGGCGAGATTGCCGAACGGATTTTGTTGCCGGGCGACCCGCTGCGGGCAAAATTTGTTGCCGAAAACTTTTTGGAAAATGCTCGCTGCTACAACGAAGTGCGCGGTATGTTCGGGTTTACCGGCACCTATAAGGGGGTAAAGGTCTCCGTACAAGGCACCGGCATGGGGCAACCGTCCATTTCTATTTATGCGAACGAGCTTTTCCGCGAATACGGCGTGCAGAAAGCAATCCGTATCGGTACTGCAGGCGCATTGCAGAAGGATATTCCGCTGCGCTCATTGATTATCGGTATGAGCGCCGCGACTAATTCCGGTTCAAACACTCTCCGTTTCCGCGGCACTCAGTTTGCCCCTACCGCAGACTGGAAGCTCTTAAAGCATGCGTATGATGCAGCCGTCCGGCTGGGTTATAATCCGCTGGTTGGGGCTATCGCTTCTTCGGATGTGTTTTACGACGAGCTTGAAACATGGAAGCTGTGGTCAAAGTACGGCCTTTTGGCGATTGAGATGGAAGCCGCAGAACTGTATACCCTTGCCGCGCAATATAAGCGGCAGGCGCTCGCACTGCTTACCATTTCCGATAATATGGTTACCAACGAGGAAACCACTGCGGAAGAGCGGCAGACATCATTTACCGCGATGATGCAAACCGCGCTTGAGGCAATTATCGCCGAATAGTCAAAATTTCAAGCCGTTTTTTCATTGGTGATATATATACTAGGTATGAATATCATCAATGAAACAAACCTTTACCAAGGAGTAAATTCTTATCCTTTTGAACAGGACGAAGCGCTGCCCGACACGGAAAGCTGTCCGGTAGTTTTTGAATCGGATAATCCCGAATACAGCTTGGAAAAAACGGCTGATGCCGTTTCGATCTGCGCACAGACCGTATTCGGGATTCCGGCGCTGTATCCGTGGCAGCGGCTTGTCATTGCCAACATCCTCGATGCCGTACACGCTGCGGAAGCTGCTGAACGGCTGAATAATTCTGCGGTTGCCGAAGGACAGGAGAATGACTTTCCTGCCGGCATCGGGGAACCTTTGACTGAGCTGTACGATGAGGACGGCGTTTTGCGGGGCAGGCAGATTGTTTTGCTGCCGACCGGTGCGGGAAAATCGCTCTGTTTTCAGGTACCGGCGCTGCTATTGGATAAACCGACACTCATTATCTATCCGCTTTTAGCCTTGATGAGCGACCAGATGCGCCGGATGTGCGAAGGGAATCTTGAGCCGGTCTTGTTCCGCGGCGGTCAGAGTAGAGAAGAGCGCGCCGCGCAGTATGCCCGCCTCGAAGGTACGGACGGCAAACCTCCTGCAAAACTTATCATTGCAAACCCCGAAATCCTGATGCAGGAGGAGGTGCTGAACCGCATCGCGAAGCGCGGCATTGCCCATCTTGCCATAGATGAGGCTCATTGCGTCAGTGAATGGGGGGACAGCTTTCGGCCTGCTTACCAAACGCTTAAACAGGTTATCGAAACGTTAAAGCCGCCTGCCGTTACCGCTTTTACCGCGACGGCGGGAAGCGATGTGTTGAAACGCATCGGCGAGCTGCTCTTTGACGGGCGGGCGCATCTGGTACGAGGGGAATCGGATCGGACAAATATCAGCTATTACGTACGGCAATGCCGCGTAAAAGCACCCGCCCTTTTGCAGGAGGTTATGCAGCGGAAGCGGCCGATGGTTATTTTCTGCGCGACGCGGAACGGCACCGAGCAAACCGCTGCGTTCTTGCGTTATACGCTGCGGGATAAGGCTATTCGGTTTTATCATGCCGGTTTGCAGCGGGACGAAAAAGATGAGGTGGAACAATGGTTCCACCGGCATGACAGCGCAATACTGGTAACAACCTGCGCGTGGGGCATGGGAGTGGATAAAAAGAACGTACGCACCGTTATTCACTTAAACGCTTCGCCTACCGCCGAAGCATACGTACAGGAGGCGGGTAGGGGAGGGCGGGACGGAAGCCCCGCACAGGCTGTTTTGCTATGGAGTCCGGACGATAAGGCTCGGATTGCGCTGATGCCGGAAAAACAACGGAAGCGGGCAGAAATTTTGGTCGATTTTGCAGAAAGCGAGCGCTGCCGGCGCGAGGTATTGCTCGAAGCGCTCGGAGAGGTGCGGGCGGTTCCGCTTCATGCAGGGGACGAAAGCATTGCCTGCTCAGGCTGCGATGTATGCAGCGGAACGGCACTGTTGTATCCGCAAGACGAACGGGAGCTTGTCAAGTTTATCGCTGCCAATAAACGGAAGTTCACCGCACCGCAGCTTATCCGCCTGTTACACGGCAACCTTCCGCTTTGGCGCGCCGGCGACATCGGCAATCTTGTTTCGCAGCTTATCGGCGAGCGAAAAATCCGTCCTGCCAATGCGTTTTTCTGGAAAGGCGCGCTTACGTGCTAGGGTAAACACATCAGGCTTTTTTTGAATTCCTCGCAGAATTATTGAGGCTATTCAACCAGAGTTGAACCTCTGCGCGGTTCAAATGGTCTCACAGCCTCAATAATTCTGCGCTTTTTATCTACTCAGCCTGATGTGTTTATCCGCCTGCTAGGAAAAAGTGTGCGAAATTTTAGATAAAATTTCGCACAGAAAAAAGGTAGCCGTTTAAAAAATTCCTAGTGCAGTTGCCTACTCTTTTGCTCTTGTGTGGGGATAAAAAAAACTGTTATAGTGTCGCTATGACGCTTTATGAATATTATATGGTATTTCCCGACGGAGATACGCAAGAAGTTTCCAATACCTTGGCGATCGGCTCGCTGTATGATATGAACGGTAATCGGTTAATGCCGCCGCTTCCGACCAATAAGATGATTGTGTATCAGGTAGCCGGAAAGCGTACCCGTGAAGAAAGAG
The DNA here is from genome assembly GCF_000412995.1 of Treponema vincentii F0403. Lineage (NCBI taxonomy): Bacteria > Pseudomonadati > Spirochaetota > Spirochaetia > Treponematales > Treponemataceae > Treponema > Treponema vincentii. The sequence goes on from NZ_KE332514.1 coordinate 18,282, forward strand.
GCATAGTGACGACTTATTACATATTGGAACAGCTGGATGCACTCGAATTGCGTGCATACATCTAACGAATGATCAATACCTATAATGAAACGCATCTGCACCGTACCTTAAAAGACTTATACAGCAGTAACGGCGCCGTGCAGGAAAGCCCGTTGGAAGGTTTGATCTGCGATATTTACGATGCAGGGCAAATAGTGGAAATTCAAACATCCAAGCTTTCCGCGCTGCGGGTTAAATTGGAAGCACTTTTGCCGCTGTATCCCATCCGGATTGTATATCCTATCATAGAAAATGCGTATATTCTGACGCTTAATGCTGACGGCAGCAAGCGGAGTTGCCGTAAAAGCCCAAAACACGGCAATTTTTATCAGATTTTTAGAGAACTGTTAGGAATTGTCCACTGCCTCGATAACCCTAATCTTACCATACAAATTCTGTACATCGACTGCGAGGTTATCAAGATAGACGATAAGAAAGGACGCAGCAGGTATAAACGGTCGCGGATTATTGATAAAAAATTGTTAAAAATACATCGGGAAGAGGAATTCTGCGGTATCAATAGTTTTACCGTACTCTTTATGGAAAAACTGCCGGAGACGTTTATCAGTGCGGATTTAAGAAAATTGGGAGCCGGCGTATATACGTCATATACCCTATCGTTTTTAAAAAAATGTAAAAAAATAGCCTTCTATACAAAGGCCGGCCGTTATCATGTATATAAAAAAACCGGTACTTAAAGCCTAAGTACCGGTTTTAATCATGTCATCAACTGATGTGATTTAGAATAAAGACTACCAGCTGTCTTTCATATCGTCATCGTCGCGCAGATCAACTTCGTAGAGGTCGGTAACTGCACGGAGATCATCAAAGTAGATGTAGTAATTTCCATAAGCTTCCCACGGATTGCACTCAATGCGGAAACCTACAATCTTCAAGCCCATACTGGTTCCGTAGTGATAATCTTTTTGTACAATACCTGTTCCGGCTGCGTTCTGCGGAGGAACGGCAACGGTCATCAGCTTCCAGCCTGCATGGTTCAGTTTTCCTACATAGAGCTCAAACTGCTGTCCCATATAGTCTTCAAGGATGAGCTTTAAAACGTGCGGATAGCTTCTTCCGACAACCCAGACGCTGACGGTTTTCGTAATACCTTCGACGGGGATCGGTTTAACTGATCGAACCTCAAAGCTGTTGTAACCGCGGCGGTAGAAGGATACCTTTGTACCGTAGACTTTGCTATCGGGGAGGTTGAGATTCTCTTCTTCCGGAATCGCTTTTTTCTGTTTCGGCGAGCCGTCAAACAGACGTCCTTGAATAACTCCTTCATCCGAAGACATGGAGCAAACCCAAGAACCTTCATTTTCAAACTTATCAACTGACACTTCTTTTAAGCGCTGTTCTGCAGACTCAACGCCGATGCGTGACGCATCTACTTGATCCAATGATGATGCATCACGTGCATTCTCTTGAGCAAATGCGAACAACGACAATGCTGATAATAATGCTGCTACGGTAAAATATTTTTTTGACATTATTTTCCGCCCTCCTTATTTGAATCGGCATCATCAAACTTGGCATTCTCTAACTCAAAACCGTCATAAGAAGCCGTACGGGTGTTTGTCAATGCTTTGAATTCATCAAAGAAAACATAAAAGTCATCAACGTTTTCCGTAGGCTGAGTGCGGATTCTAAATGCAACAAAGCTCATGTATTTAAGCTGTGATAAATAGCGTGACCGCTGTTGAATATTGGTAGGAACGGTAACCGCTAAATTTCTCCATCCATGGTAATTTAATGTAGCAACCGGCAATGTATGTATCCGTCCGTTACAATCGCGTACCAGAATTTCAAGGTCGTAAGCGTAACCTGCACCCCAAACCCAAAGATCAAATCTTTGGACAACACCCTTCAACGGTATTTCATACGGCGCAGCATCATCACCTGAGCCTTTTGCCGGATAAATATCGACCCAGTTATCACCTTGCCGATTAAATTTAAATTGCACACCTAAAAATTTGTATTCTTTATCGGAATCAGATTGCATAACCCGTAGGGCGTTCGGCATTCCGTCAAAATACTTTAAGATAGGATAACCTTCGGTGATAAACTTGCTTCCGATACCATTCCATGTTATCTCTGATGATTCAGGGGAGTCAAAGGTCTCCACCATGTACGTTTGATAATTAACACCGCTATCCTGCGCTGCCAATGGAGTACAAACGACTGCAAACATCAGAACAAAGACTGTAATAACAACGCCTTGTTTCATTCACAACTCCTTTTATTTCCGCCGATATTCTAAGAAATCATACCCATTATAGTCTGAAAAGGAAACTTTGTCAAACAACTCGGTAATCCTCCAAACATGAAATAATTGAGCATAAATTCCGCAGCGGATGAAGAACTCTGTCTACAGTATCGGCAGAGAAGGTAAAATATACAAGGGGTAGCGTTTTTTTTTGTATTTTTTGTACGGCTTTTTAAGCGGCATTTCCCTGCCGGTATGTTATAATATGAAAGACACTGCCGATTAATGTTATGCCCATTAAAATCGAGTTATACATTATCGGGTTTCCCTTAAAATAATGGAGCCCCTGCGCAATGGTGCCGAGTATTAAAATACCTATATATAGTAGAAAACAAAGAGCGCATGCAACAGGATAATAGAATGTTACATTGTCGGAAAAGTGTAAGAGCCCATCCAAAATGAAAAGAGCGCTTGTGTACATAATTATGTAGAGTACGACAGGCATGATGTGGAGATGTGCACTTGCAAGAAATAATTGGTGGTATATTTGCACAGTAAAGAAGCCGAACAATGCCGCCGGGGTTGTCAGAATATTGAAACCGGAGAAGATCAGCGTGATGAGTAATACAACGCAGAAAGGAATAAAGATATCTACAAAAAAGAAATAAAAGACATAACTCCTTAGCGAATCGATAACGCGATCCGTTTTTGCAGAAAAGAAAGATAACAACAGTATGAACAACGCTGTCGCGGCGATGCCGACAAAAAAGATAAAAATATGCTTATTTTTTGATTCTACTTGAAAAACATACGAGAAAAAAATGAGCGGAAGGCAAAATAACAGTAAAATGGCCATACGCCGCTAGAATACCATAAAGCGATATGATAGACAATGCCTGCCAAACATATAGCTAGGGACTTTGTAATAGAGAAAGCAGATAATCGTTTAAGATTTTCTACCTTTGTGCAGAGGGGACAACCTTTCAATGCTTTGCGCCGGGGGAATGTAAACACCCCCAGCTATTTTTTTGGAGTACGGCCGCTGCTATTACGGATGGCGTGCAGCTACTCCTTTTTCGATCAGTGCTATCAGTTGATCTTCATACCAATCTTGAGAATAAGGCGCGTGCTGGCGAACGATCGGTCGAACTTTTGCTTCGATAGCGTCCTTGCACGCTTCACAAATATCATATTCGCGGATATGCCAATAGGTTCTTCCTGCTACAGGATTAACCAATTCTTTTTTGCAGATGTCACAGTGTAAAGTTTTCATAACGATGCTCTCCTAATAATAAAGCTTATACGTAAAAGCATACCGTATATTCGCTTTTTTGTCGAGTCAATCGGGCAAACTGTCAATCGAACAAACGCATCAGATGATTTTCTAACTATTCTCGCAGAATTATTGAGACTGTTTAACCGGAACTGCCTAGGATGTATGCGCTATCATAAATCGGTCTGTAACAACGCTTCTGCCATTTTTATTACCTCATCTCCCGTTAAGCCGATTTCATTTTTGTTTAAGTTCTTTGGATTCATTCCCGAAACCTTTTCCAGCCAGAACCGATGATAGTGAGCAGTTCTAGTATAACTACTTACTCGTTCCGGATACTTTTCCCAATTTTTATGTGTCCGATCAATTTTATCGTAATAGCAGTAAGAAACAAACCATGATACTCCCATGCTGTATAAACTCTTATGTCCGCTGCTATTGGTCTTTTCATTCATAATGATTTTCTCCTTCTTAATTTTAAACATCGCCTCTAAATCTAAGGAAACTGTCCAAAAACTGTTTCGCAATCCGCTTTAGCGGATATAATAAATAATTTCTTTACGGAAAAAAACGCTAGGCTTTCAGTTTATGGACGGTCCCTGGCGACCCCCAAAATGAACAAGGCTGTTCATTTTGGGGCGAGACTGCCGCTCGTTATTCTGCAACAAACCTATCTGCCGTTGTTCTCATATTGCCGGCACCGCCTTGGTACGCCGATAGCTGACCTGCCGGCACCTTTATGCTGTTTGCCGTTAAGCTGTTGCAGTCCCCGAACGCATCCTCAAATGCATCAGGATTACTAGACGGATAATTGCACTTAAGCGTAACAGACGTAAGCTTTGTGCAGCTGTAAAAGCAGCTGCTCATCTCCGTAACGCTGTTTGGTATGACCGGCGCTTGCGTAAGATTTTCGCAGCGGAAAAAGCAGTAGCGCATATTCGTAACACCGTTTGGTATCACTGGCGCTTGCGTAAGGCTTGTGCAGCGGTAAAAGCAGTTGTTCATATTCGTAACGCTATTTGGTATCACCGGCGCTTGCGTAAGATTTGTGCAGGAGTAAAAGCAGTAGCTTATATCCGTAACGCTGCTTGGTATGACCGGCGCTTGCGTAAGGCTTGTGCAGCCGTTAAAGCAG
>NZ_KE332514.1:22947-166267 GCF_000412995.1 Treponema vincentii F0403
GCGCATATCCGTAACGCTGCTTGGTATGACCGGCGCTTGCGTAAGGCTTGTGCAGCCGTAAAAGCAGCTGTTCATATCCGTAACCTTATCCGGTATCACCGGCGCTTGCGTAAGATTTTCGCAGCGGAAAAAGCAGTAGCGCATATTCGTAACGCCATTCGGTATCATCGGCACTTGCGTAAGATTTTTGCAGTCGGGAAAGCAGTGGCTCATATCCGTAAGACCGGCTATAGCTCCTAATTTAAGTGCAACTTTTTTAGATGCGTTACTTTTCAGGATCATTCCGAGCGGACTTGGATCACTCCAATCTACGCCTTTTACATCGGAAGCTGTAAGATCGGTAACTTCAATGTAGTATATGCCGTCGGATGCAGCGTTTGCTGTTTTAAGGTATTCATCCAATTTCTCAAAAGCAACTTTTTTATAAGGGCTAAAAGTTACTTTTACCGTTGTAGCAGCAGTGATTTTAACTTTTGCGGTACTTTCTCCCGGCTGTCCACCTGCGATACGTGCAGCTGGAGGTGTTACGGTCCAGTTTTCTACCGCATAATCATTGTCGTTTGCTGTAAACTCAACGATTTTCCCTTCTGCTACCATTGCACCTGTGTCTATTGCCTTTCCATCAAGTGTTGCAGTGAGTGTGCCGTTGGGCGGCGTACCCTCTACTGTGAAGGTAACAAAATGCAGCTTTGTCCACTGTGCGGTATAAGTCGCATCTTCCACAGGGAACGTTTCAGGCAGTCCAGGGTTCCAGCCGCTAAACGTATAGCCGTCCTTTTTCGGAGCGGCAGGCTTTGTTACCGTTGCTTCATATTTTCCCTTTCGGACAACCGGATCACTCTTGCCGTCAATGTTGCCCCCGGCAAGATTGAACGTAAGCGTGATTTCTTTTCTTACATACTTAATTTCAATGACGGTAGAGCCGTCCGCTGCTATCGGTTTTTGATCAACAGTTGGTGTTATAAACCCTGTATAGGTTTTTGCCGTTGCCGCTGTGTTTTTACCCGTGGTTCCGGCTAAGGTTTCTATTTCTGCTTGTACTCCATCATATCCACCAGTTACCTTCTCTTTGAAGTGCTTTACCGTATACTTCGTGTCTGTCTTCGGCTCCCACTTTGCCCAAAACACTTTGTTGCCCGTGCTGCCTTTTTCGATTTTCTCAACAGAAGTACCGGTACAAGCCGCGTTTGAGTACCAGCCTTTAAATTTATAGCCTGTTCTTCCTGCGGGCTTTAATGTGATGGTTGCCGTTTCTACATTATAAGAAGCAGGGTTTCCGCCGTTATCCGTTCCATCGTTGAGATTGTAGGTGATGGTGTAATCACCTTCCCTTGCCCACTGTGCGGTATAAGACGCATCTTCCGCAGGGAATGTTTCAGGCAGTTCAGGGTTCCAGCCGCTAAAGGTATAGCCCGTCCTTTTAAGCTTTGACGGTTCGGGTAGGTCTTTTACCTCTGCTCCATATTTTCCCTTTCGGACAACCGGATCACTCTTGCCGTCGATAGCACCGCCTGCAAGATTAAATGTAAGCGTGATTTCTTTTCTTGCATACTTAATTTCAATAACGGTAGAACCGTCCGCTGCTATCGGTTTTTGGTCAACCGTAGCCGGTGTTATAAAACCTGTATATGTTTTTGCCGTTGCTTCCGTGTTTTTACCCGTTGTTCCCGTTTTGGGTTCTTCTTCACCTTTAGTATACGTGCCGTCAACCCCTTCCTGCAGATGCCGTACCGTATACTTCGTGTTCCCCGCTGCCTTAAAGAATACTTTTACATCTGCCTTCGCCGTTACCTTGTGGCTATAAGAAGCGGTTGTGTTATTCGCTACCGCAGTGCCGTTAACCGTCCACCGCTCTACTTCATAACCGGCGTTCGCCTGTGCCGTAAACGTAACGGTTTTACCCGCTGCTACGTTTCCGCCGGTAAAAGGCCTATCATCAAGTGTTGCGGTGAGCGTGCCGTATTCTTTTGCATTTGTACTAAATGTTACCGAAAACGTTTTCGTCTTCGGTGTATCTACATTCTGCTTACAGCTTACGGCAAACGCCGCAAGGAGCAGCGCTCCTGCGAACCGGCTCAAGAGCAGTACGCCCTTGTTCCATGAATGAGTCCTTTTCATGCTCATTCCTCCTTTTAATAAAAATATATCGTATATTCATATCTGCCATCCTTGGCGGAATACGGTACACATCGTGCCAACTAAAAAGGTATGCAACCGTGCAATGCTCACGGTTCGGTACAAAACTTTGTTGATGAAGTATTTGCAAGAACGCTGTCGTAGCGCTACTGCGCAAAAGAGACAGATGCGGATACCGCCGGCTGTCCCTATGATGAGAAAATAAAATGCTGCTTTTGCTGCCTGCAAAAGAGTATGAGGAAAAATAAGTATGTGTGTGGAAAAGAGTTGCCCGTTTATGAGGGCACTGACTGCCCCTAGCTGTGAGCTGTGAGCTGTGAGCTGTGAGCTGTGAGCTGTGAGCTGTGAGCTGTGAGCTGTGAGCTGTGAGCTGTGAGCTGTGAGCTGTGAGCTGTGAGAATTATGCCGCCGACTACGCGCGTGTCAAGCCCCTTTTGAAAATATGCGGGCATCTGCGTTGTTGCTACACCGAAATAAATGCTCAACGTATACCCGATACGCTTCCGCTTTATTTCGGCTAGGCTCCTAGCATCTGCTTCGCATATTTTCAAAAGGCTAATAGGAAGCAGTTGCCCCGGCACTAAAGGGTGCATTTTAGCGAGAGGCGGTTGGTACTGCGGGTATGCGGTATTTTGGCTCGGCATAGGTAATATTATAGGGGCTAAAGCAGGGGAATGCAAGAGGAAAAATAATTCATAATTATGAATTATGGATTACAAATTATTGTAGCGCATGGTTTTTTGCATTGCAAGCATTCTCTTACAGATTGTCTATCTCTTCTTTGCTAAGACCGGTTATTTTTTCTATCAACAAGATTTCGTAGTTCTCTTGTTTCATACGTCGTGCTGTTTCAACTCTACCTTCAGCAAGACCAAGTGATTTACCTTCAGTGTATGCAATTTTTCGTTCTTCTGCCCGTTGTACCGCTATATCGGTTGCATAATCGTATTCGGCTATTAAGATATTTATTACATCCTCTTTTGCAAATATGCAGCATATCTGCGTTGTCGCATCATAAAAAGTGCACGTCCGTGTACACTTTTTATGATGCACCGTATATTTGCAAAAGGATATTTTCAAAAGGCAGAGTCGTTAATGCTATTAAGCCACCCCGTACACGCCGGAACAACAGAAGCAATACATCCCTCTTTAAAGGGGTTTTTGAGGTTTGCCAGTTCCACCAGGCGGAGGAATGAGTCGCAGCCGCCTGCTTTACAGAGGCGAAGGTAATCCGCCCATGCCGTTTTTCGGTTAGAAAGGCTTTTTGCCCAGAATTGCAATGCGCATACTTGAGCAAGCGTGTAATCGATATAATAAAACGGCGTACTGAAGATATGTCCTTGGCGCATCCAATACCCGCCGCGGTTTAAGAAATCGTTATCGTCGTAATTTCGTTCGGGCAGATATTTTTTTTCAATGGTACGCCATGCGGCTTTTCGTTCTGCGGGGCTTGCTTCGGGGTGCTCATATACCCAGTGTTGAAACTCGTCTACCGTAACGCCGTAGGGTAAAAACAGAAGCGCGCCCGAAAGGTGAGTAAAGCGGAATTTATCGGTTTGCTCTTCAAAAAACAGATTCATCCACGGCCATGTAAAGAATTCCATACTCATCGAGTGAATTTCGCATGCTTCATACGTCGGCCATACGTATTCCAGCAGACGGGCATTACGGCTCTGATAGGCTTGGAATGCGTGCCCTGCTTCATGGGTCATTACTTCAACATCGTGCTGTGTATTGTTAAAGTTGGCAAAAATAAACGGTGCCTTGTAATCGGGAATTGTGGTACAATAACCGCCTGCTGCCTTTCCTTTTTTCGCAAGTACATCGAGCATCTGATGTGAGGTCATGAAAGTAAAAAATTCATCGGTTTCGGGAGAAAGTTCCGCATACATCTTTTTAGCATTCGCCAAAATCCAATCGGGATTGCCGTGGGGAATCGCATTGCCGGTGGTATATTCAAGCGGTTCATCATAGTAGTACAGCCGTTCCAACCCCAACCGCTTTGCCTGCCGTTTTCGTAAGTTCACGGTTATCGGCACAATCTCGCGGTAGATTTGGTTCCGATAGGCAGCAACCATCTCGGCATTGTAGTCGGTTCTGCCCATCCGGTCATATCCGAGCTGCACGAAGTTTTTGTATCCGAGTTTTTTTGCGATGCGGGTACGCACTTTGACTAAATTATCATAGATGGAATCGAATTCTGCTTCGTGCCCCGCAAAAAAACCGTAGTAGGCTTTTGCCGCTTTTTTCCGTGTTGCACGGTCTTGGTTTTGCATAAAAGGAGTCAGCTGTGCGAGCGTACGTTTCTCTCCTGCAAATTCGATTTCGGCCGAAGCGATCAGTTTATCGTAACTGCTGGTAAGTTTGTTTTCTTCCGCTAAATCTTCCATAATAGAGGGAGAAAACACCTTCATATCAAGTTCGGTCATTGCGAAGATATGCGTCCCGAGTTCTGTTTCCAGCTCTTTACGGAAGGATGATGCAAGCAGCTTTTTGTTAAAGCTATTGGTCATTTCGATATAAAACGGATTTGATTCATCAAAAAACGTATTTTCGGCGTCATAAAAAGCATCACGAGTGTCGATACTGTGCCGTATTTCCGCAAGGGTCTGCATAGTCTGATAGTGAGATTTGAGCTTTTGTACTTCATCGATAAGAGCGATTTGCTCTGTCGCCGAATGTGCCGCTTCAAATTGCTGTTCCGCTTTTTTAAATGCCGTTTTTAATGCCTCCATATCGGGGCGCGTGTAGGGAAGGTCGGTAAACTGCTTCATTTCCGGTGTATTCATATATGCTCCTCTGCTTCTGATAAAATTGTGCGGAGCGATTATAGCATAAGGCTTGTATTTAGGACAGCATCGGAAATTCTGTGTGCGATTACAACAAGTCTAAAAAATGGATTTTTAATTATTTGTCATTTCTGCTATAGTTGAGCCGGCATTATGAGTATTCAATATTCCGGTTATAAACGGCAACAGCTCCGACGGCTTTGTGATAATATGCGTTGCGCCGGCTCCTTCCAATTCGGCACGGTCGCGGAATCCCCACAGTACACCGACGGTAGTCAACCCCGCGCTTTTTCCAGTCTGTATGTCTACGGCAGTGTCTCCGATGTAGAGGCATTCTTCTTTTTTGAGATGTAAAAGGTCTAAAATCTCAAATACGCTGGTGGGATCAGGCTTAAGCGGAACGCCTTCCCGTTGACCGAAAACAACAGAAAAAGTTCCCGCATCAAAAAAAGCTTTGATGATTTTTTGAGTAGTCGGCTGCGGTTTATTCGAAAGAACCGCCAGCTGGACACCTTGATTACGCAACGCTGTAATCATCTCGGCAATGCCGTCATATAAGGTACACAAGTATAAAAAATCGGCATCATAGGCCGCATTGTAATCCTGTAAAATCATATCTTCCAACACTGCATCCGTAACGCCGTGATATGCCAATACCCGATGAATCAATGTCCGTGCGCCGTTTCCCGCAAAATACTTAAACTGTTCCGCCGGCGCAGGGGGAAATCCGTGCTTTGCTGTTTCGGCGTTGACAAAATAAGCGAGCGTACGAACGGTATCGGTCAATGTACCATCCAAATCAAAAATACATGCTTTCATCATAATTATGAGTATACAGAATCGAGTCGTAAAAGTGAATCATATACGTGACTTTGAAGGCAGGATAATGGATGAAGATTCGAAACATGTTCGGTATCAAGTACGGGCTTCGGATTTTCAAACCGGTGCTCTTGCCGTTGATTATGCCGTGAAAGCACCGGTGAAATAACGATGATGAGCGTTGTCTTTATTTTTTTTTATAACTATGTTAAACTGTCGCCCATGAATAGCTTAAGCACTTTTATAGATTCTTTTAAAAATAACGAAATCATATCGGCAAAAATATTTGGTATTATACAATTTGTTTTTATTCTTTCTGTTATCTCTCTCTTTTTTAAAATACTGAATTCTATCGTAAAAAAAATCACGGTAAAAAAATGTTCATTGCAAATACAGCATATAATTGATAAAGGTATCAGATACGCAGGTTTTGCCGTTATGGTGCTGACGGCTTTTCATCGGTTGGGGATAGACATCAGGGCCCTCCTTGGTGCTGCGGGAATTGCCGGTGTCGCAATAGGCTTTGCAGCTCAAACTTCAATATCGAATATTATTTCCGGATTATTTGTTATAACCGAACGAGCATTTAGAATAAACGACGTCATTGAAGTTGAAGGAACTATCGGCACGGTGCAATCGATTAATTTATTGTCGGTTATCCTAAAAACATTTGACAGTCAATACGTCAGAATTCCAAATGAGACGATAATAAAAGCAAACCTGATAAATTATTCTCAGTTTCCGTATAGACGGGTTAAGACGGAATTGGGTGTCGCTTACGGTACTGATTTAAGAAAGCTGGAGCAAATACTTGTATCCGTTGCAAAAAATAATGCATTTATTATTGATGATCCTGCGCCATCAATTCTTTGGACAAGTTTTTCAACTTCAAGTATTGATTTGACTCTTATGGCATGGACAAAAATCGAAGACTTTGTAAATTTACGTAATTCACTGTTTGTCGAAATAGATGAAAGGCTTAAGCAAGAAAATATTGAGATACCTTTCCAACAGCTCGACATTCATATAAAAGGGAACCAAACGATAACAGTACCCGAATGTGAGCAATCGAATTCCCAAAGGCAGAGCATCGAAGTCGTAAACGCTTCGTGCGAATAAATTGTTCCGATTACGCAACAATGAGGTACCGATATGCATAAGATGACGGTAGAAGATGAAGTGCGCTTAGTTGATTCGATGATCGATCTCTATGCAACGGCGCATCGGTATGATTCTTCAAAGTCTGATATGGAAGTTATTGAGGCAGCGGTACCGGACATAGAGTCATTAAAGGCATATACACATAAACAAATTGAACAATGCCGATACCGTGGCAAGCATGAAAAACCGTTTTGTAACGTTTGTCCCGTACATTGCTACAAGCCGGAAATGCGGCGGCAAATTCGTGCGGTCATGCGCTATAGCGGCCCGCGTATATTGTTTCGTCATCCGATTTTAAGTTTGCAGCATCTTATCGGTACTATCAGGAGCAAAAAGGAGCGCTCTTCTATGAAAATAACCGAACAAGAACATCTCCCGGTAACCGGTGTTGGTCCGGTGTGTGTTGCAATTATGATTGCGTTTACCGTTGCCGGTATTATATCGGTAGCATTTGGTATATTTACCGGTGGAAACGTGCATGGTGCAATCCTTCCGATCCTTTTTATAATTGTAGGAATTTTGTGTATGGTTGGCGGTATCGTACTGTGGTGCGCTGCGGTATTCGGTTCTCGCATCGACACCAAGATAAAATCGAATCAGCTTGTAACCGATGGTATTTATGCTCTCGTGCGTAACCCGATTTATTCCGCTTTTTTATTTATCTGTACCGGCGCGTTGTTGTTTTGTCGGAATTGGTATCTATTAATGTTACCGCCGCTCTTTTGGTTATACCTCACCATATTTATGAAGCTGACGGAAGAGCAATGGCTTTCCAAACGATTCGGCAATGAATATGCAGCATATTGCAAACGGGTCAATCGTTTTATCCCATGGAAGACTAAATAATCCCTATTATACTCATAGTATGAATATTTCGCGGAAACTGCCGGTATGTGCGGAATCTCACAGACAGCGTTGGCAATAAACTTTGAAACCGAAATGTTCCATTCGGCAGAGGAAGGAATGTACAGTCCCCATAGCGTTGCTTAGGGGCTTTGTTATATAAAGAAATTAACAGCTACCGGTACAGTACGGAACGCCGACCTTTTTAGTCAATTTCTTAAAAGAAATGCATTATTGTATTCCCAATATTTTTGTGCAGCACGAAGTAGATGCGCCCTCTTCCAGCGCTTTTGCAAAGAGACGGTATAGATGCTAGGAGCGTACAAAAAACACCCGCAGGCACGGGGATGTCTCAAAAGTTGGTTACTTTTTCGACATCCCCGCGAGTTTAAAATTAAGTCACTATACAGTAATGACTTAATTTTAAACATCGCATCTAAATCTAAGGAAACTGTCCAAAAACTGAAGTTTTTGGACAGCCCCTACGTGTTTGCTGCGCAAACACGCTGCTGCGTAGAACCACCGCCGTCCATGGCGCTGTTGAGCAGTGTACTTCCGTGTACACTGCTCAACGACGAGATTTGACCGGCGCTCAAATCTCGCTACTGCGTGCAACCACGCCCGTCCTTGGGCGTTCTGATATGTTGAGCATTTTCAGAAGCAACGTTTTGCCGGGGGCAAAACTTGCAAGTTTAAGCGGCATTGCCGCTTAAACGTTGGCACGGATGCCGTGCGTATTAAGCAACGCAGTAGATGCACACACCTCCAGCGCTTTTGCAAAGAGACGGTGCAGATACAAGGCGCGAGCAAAAATAAAGCAGAAACGTACTTGCTGTACGTTGAGCATTTATTTGTGCGCAGCAACGCAGTAGATGCCCCGTATATTTGCAAAAGGTCTAGTCGACGCGGAGAAGCTGACTTTTCTGATAGGCGGGAAAAAAGCGTTTTTGGGCGCCGGTTTCAAACTGGACGGTGATAACCAATTCTCCGCCGCTTTGCCGGGACTGCACGATATAGCCGTAGCCGTAGTCGTCATGAAAGAGCCGTTGCCCGCACTTCCACAGTGCGGCTTCCTCGTCGGCGGGGGAGATAAAACCCGCTACGGGCTGTCCTGCAACATCGACTAAATCTCCGTCGATTTCCGCTAAGAATCGGCTCGGCTCCATAAACGAAAGCTTGCCGTACATCCGCCGCGCAGCGCAGCTGGTCATATACAGCGCATCTTTTGCACGGGTGCAGGCAACGTACATTAACCTGCGTTCTTCTTCCATATCTTCACCGATTGTATCGTTGCGCGGAAAGATACCGTTTTCGAGCCCGGTGATAATCACATTGCGGAACTCAAGCCCCTTGGTATTATGGATGGTGATGAGCTGCACGGCATCGGCACCGGCATCGGTTTCCGCAAGACTGCGGTCAAGTTCGATGTGTTCTAAGAAGGACGTCAGCCCCGCAGCCGAGCACGGGTATAGGGAGGCCGTATTGGCAAGTTCCTGCAGGTTCGCCGTTTTCTGCGTGCCCATCACCTCGTCTTGGTTCCGGTGGAAGGTGCCTAAACCGCTTTGCTCGATGACGGTGAGCACAAATGCTGCGAGCCCCTGCCCCGGTAAGAGCTTTGCGCTGCGGGCTGATGAGCCGGTTGCCGCAGCGGGTGCAGCTGCATCGGCGGCTCTCGCTGTTGCTGCCGTATCTGTATCAGTTTCCGCGGAAGTGCCGTTTATGTCATCGGTATCGGTATTAGCTTGTGCGGCGGTTTCGTCTGCAGCGCTGCATTCGGCAAGGAGGCTGCGGAGCGCGTACAGCGTATTCAAAAATTCCCGCAGCGCCGTGCTCGCTTTTTTGGAAATTGAAAGTTTTGATCCCGCCTCGATCAGCACGGTGATGTAGTCGGCTTGTTGCTGCGGGGTTTGAGCGACAGCAGGCTGTATCTGCGGTACATCATTCGGCTGCGAGGTTTGAGCGGCATCGGTCTGCAACAGGGTAAGCTCCTGTTGAGTAGCCCCGCCGTCCTGTTTCGGCGAACCTGCAAAGACAAGAGTATCTGTGTTTGCAAGTGAATCGGCGGATGATACTGCTCCTAAAAGCGCGGCGCGGGCATAAGCAACCAGCTTATTCTGCGTGGTTTCGCCGATGCCCCGCGCGGGTTTATTCACCATGCGGCGGAATGCGATTTCGTCGCGGCCGTTGGCGATAAGCGCCAAAAGCGCAAGCGCATCCTTAATTTCTTCGCGTTCGTAGAACTTGAGCGTGCCGACAACCTTGTGCGGAATTTTTTCGTGCAAAAAGGCTGTTTCAAAACTGAGCGATTGCGCGTTGGTGCGGTAGAGGATTGCCCAATCGGAGTAGGAACCACCCGCCCGCACGGCTCTTTTAACGAGCTGCACGCAGAGCTCCGCCTCCGCATCCTGAGAGGGTAAATAGTAGAGATGAGGTTTTTGTCCGCTTGTTCCGCGCTCCGCAATCAGCATTTTACCGAGCCTTCCCTCGTTGCGGGACACGATAGAACCGGCGACGCGCAGGATCGGTTCGTACGACCGGTAGTTCCGCACCAGCCGGATAATCTTTGTGTGCGGAAATTGGCGGTCAAAGGTAAGAATATTCTGCACCTCGGCGCCGCGGAACCGGTAGATGGACTGATCATCATCGCCGACAACACATACGTAGGTGTCCTCGCCGGTCAGCTCCCGCAGCAGCCGGAATTGCGCATCGTTTGAATCCTGATACTCGTCTACCAAAATCACCTTAAAGCGGTTATGGAGCTGACGGGCAATGGCGGAATGCTCCTGCAGCAGCCGAACCGGCAGCATGATAAGGTCGCCGAAGTCGGCATTCCCGGTTTCGCGGAGACGCTGCTGATAGGTACGGTAAATTGTTGCAAACTCCGGCGCAGGGTCAATCGTGATAAGCTGCGGGCTGTCGGGCAAAAGGCAATAGTCCTTGGCACGGGATATTTTCCGCATAAAGCCCTGCGCCTCCTGCTTATTCAGCTGGGGCAGCGCCTTCATCAGCAGCGTGACGGAATCTTCATCATCATAAATCGTAAAATTCGGAGAAAGCCCCGCCCATTCGGCATAGCGGCGCAGCATCCACGCCCCGAAGGAGTGAAAAGTACGGATAACCGACCGTGCAGTACGCTCATCGAGCACACGTGCCCGCTCCGCCATTTCCCGGGCGGCCTTGTTGGTAAAGGTAACCGCTAAAATCGATTCGGGGCGTACGCCCTGTTCCGCAATGAGCCACGCAATTTTCGTCGTAATAACCCGCGTTTTTCCCGACCCTGCGCCCGCCAGAATCAGCAGCGGGGAACCGGTATGGCACACTGCCTCCAGCTGTTCAGGATTTAACACCGAGAGATATTTGCACGTTTCTTCCATTTATTTACTTTTTTCCTAAATTCCCGATCAGCAGTTCTTTGAGCTGATCCAAAATCTGACCTACCGTTAAAGGACGGATCGCTGTTTAAGGAACGCTGCGGCGCTTCGGTTCCGGTAGCTGCCGATTTCCTTTCAAAATAGGAAGCGGAAGCTCGCCGCTCTTTAGCGCCTGCCGTATACATTCCGGTATCTGCAGCAATACAAAGTTCTTTGCCGTCCGAATTGAATGTTCCCTACCTGAATACGCGAGAGCCCTAAGGAGCTGCATACCGGATAGAAAGCATCCTGCAAAAGCGCCGACTCATCGGCTGCTTTTGCAGCAGACTGCCGGAACAGGTATTCCGTATTGTTGTGGTGCCTCTTTCCAGAGTCTGGCATTACTATACTCTGCGTGATTTGCAGTTGGGAATCGATCCCGCTTTTCCGGGCAATATAGAGCTTCCTCCAACTCGGCACTGGATTATCTCATATTTTTTCACGGCAGAACGCAGGTAACTATTGTTCCTGAGCTGCTGTGTTCTGACTGAAACACCGCGTGGAAAAAATATGAGAGATTATTATATGCGTTTATTGGCGTGTTTGCTAGAGGTAGTCCATTCACGTGATACCGTACCGGAAATATGCTAAATGGGAACTGTAATATGTATGATTGGATAACAGGCACTATGAGAAGTATTATACCATAGGTTTACAAATTTTGACAGCGGATGATATGGATTCCTCCGTATATAAACGCATCGCCCTCTTTGACTTAAACTATACTTTAACTTGTATATTGGTTTTAGAAAGAAGAGTAAATGTACCAGACAGAATACATAAGAAACGCAAAATCAGGAGGTTGGACAAGCATTTGAACTGCGAAGAGGTTCAACTCTGCTTGAACGGTCTCCTGATTTTGCGTGGTTGTAAAAAATAGACTGATGCGTTTACCCAGCAGGAGGTAACTATGGCTAAGAAATTAGTGGCTTTTTTCAGCGCGTCGGGAGTAACGGCTCAGGCTGCCCGTACATTGGCGGAAGCTGCGGGGGCGGATTTGTACGAAATTACGCCGGCAGTTCCATACACAAATGCCGATTTGGACTGGATGAATAAAAAATCGCGCAGCTCTGTTGAGATGAACGATAAATCTTCCCGCCCCGCAATTACGGACACCGATGCTCATATTGCCGATTACGATGTGATCTTTATCGGATTTCCGATTTGGTGGTATATCGCCCTAACGATTATCAATACCTTTCTTGAACGCTATGATTTTAGCGGTAAAAAAAAATCGTTCTCTTTGCTACATCAGGAGAGAGCGGTTTCGGCAAGGCGGTACAAAATTTGCAGCCAAGTGCCCCGAATGCAAAAATTATCGAAGGTAAGCTTTTGAACGGACGCCAAAACAAAGCTTCCTTAGCCGGGTGGGCTGCACAGTTCTAAATATCGGCCGAAAGATATTGCGTTTTCGGATTGTCATCAGGAGGCTTTCTTTGTCTTATGATATGATGCATAGATGGGCGGCGTCAGGATGACTTTCCGAAGCGAAAGGAGCTCGGTTAGTTATTTATTCTTAATGCAGAGACAAAAATATGTTATATCGATAAATGATCCGCTTTCATACTTGACATACTATAAAGAAACCTATATGATACATTCCATATTTATGCCAACTTAGCTCAGCTGGCCAGAGCACGTGATTTGTAATCTCGGGGTCTAGGGTTCGAATCCCTAAGTTGGCTCATCGATATGGGGAGATTCCCGAGCGGTCAAAGGGGGCAGACTGTAAATCTGTTGGCTCCGCCTTCCAAGGTTCGAATCCTTGTCTCCCCATTTTTTATTTCAAAATAAATAGAGGCGAATGAGCAGCTGAGGTTCGCCGGTTTTCATTTTTTGGTTACTTTTCTTATATGCTGAATAACTGATATCGTTACATTGCTCAATATACGAATTTTTCAAAATATCATGATATAGCACTTTCCAAAATACAGTACTCTTCAAATTGAAAATTAAAACTTATCGATTTATCCTTTAGAATACGATGTTGAAAAAATACGAGGGAGAAAAAGTAATATAATATATAAGTAATATAATATATATTGAAGTATATGCCTGCTTTGTATTGAAGGATAAAGACTAAAAATAAACGGTAGAGGCTGTTATTTATAATAAGCAATTAAAGTTAAGAAAAGGCAAATCGATAAACAATAGAAAAATAAGAAAATGCCGTCGGACAGAATCGAACTGTCGACACAAGGATTTTCAGTCCTTTGCTCTACCGACTGAGCTACAACGGCAAAAACAATGAATAGTTTATATCCGATTTTTTAATATGTGTCAAGCCGTTTCCGTGCAAGTGTATCGGATGTTTTTGAATCTCCCCGCAGAATAAATAGGCTATTCGATGTCATAGATAATCTGTTCGGGCGGTTGCTCAAGTAGTTCGGGATTTTCAAGGTATTTATGCAATTCATGGAAAGCGGATGCATAGTAAAATCCGTCGCAAATGCGCTCGTCGGTCGTAACAGTGAGGTCAAGGTTCCGTATATTGGTAACGGTGCCGTCCCGCGCAATTTCTTGCGATCTCCTCATTGCGCTGAAAGTGATAAACACAGGGGCATTCCCAAAATCATATAAATGGTGGAATATCGGTTTAATTCCGATCGAGCCCATCGAAGAAAAAACTACGGAACAGTGAAATGGACTAAGCAGTCTGAGCCGTTCGGGCAGCAAATTATGAAAGTCGAGCCAATTCAGAAAGGCGACCACCGCCCGTAACTGAAAGTTCGGCATAAATCCGAGTTGTCGTGCGATTTTATCAAAAGCGCTTTCTTTCTCTTTTCGTGTATTGCGGTATTCTTCTATTTGGTGTGTCATCTTTGTATACACATCGGTAACGGTTGTACTCCGGTCAAAGAAAAACTTCATCATAGTTTCTTCGGCTTCCAGCGTCATTTCTTTCTTGATAGCCATCACAACTTCTATGTTATGCCGGGCATAAAGCCTTAAGCCGCTCAAAAATCGATTAATACCCGGCCGCTGGGATATTGTCCGCACATACGCAGCAATTACTACGTGCATGATTCCGAAACCGATAAGGCCTTCCGCTCTTTTTTTATGCACAAAATGCTCAATTGCCGCTACATTGATACTGTCTTGGAATAAATTTTGGGCACCGATTCTGGACGGCATAATAAAAGGAGCTACAACCGTCATCGGGTCTATCGAACGGATACGTCGGCCTTCGGTCCTATCGCCAAAGCGCCGTTTAATTGAGGCGGAGCCTACTGTTTTCTTAAGGTTTTGTTCAGGTTTCTGTGTTGCCATTTTTATATTTCTCACTAAAGATATTTATTATTCATAAATTGCAATTTTTTGCTAGAGGACTGAATCGACCAGTTTTTTAAAAGAGGTATCCAATGCTTCGGTGTATTCTTGCGGTTGAATCACAAAAAGTCCGTTTTTAACAATGATAGAAGAATGGCTTCCATCTGCATCCGGAGAATCGTTTTTCCGGAATTGCTGTGCCCTTTCCAATAGCCCCTTTGTGTCCGTGTGGGACGCCGGCGGTAATCGGGTATCAGGACATTGTGTCCGATATGTGGAGAGTATTTTCGAAAGTAAAACAGCAAATTCATAAAAGTCATCGGGAAAATGCTCCACAAATATACGGGCGGCGGCTGTATCTGCTGCTTCCGTTAATAAAGCTGCAAATTCCTCCCAATGATCATTTAAAAAATCGATAATAATTCTTTTTTCCATTTTTCCCTTGTTACCGCTTCTCTCTTTTTATATCGGCATAAAATGAGGGGCTTTCAATAACAAGAAAAAAAATTATTCGTGCAAATTACATCTACGGAAAATAGATTTTAAGATACTGCTCGGCAAAAATATGTTTCCATGAAAATTTCTTATGGAGTGCGGTATATGCCCGTAAAATTATATCTTTAAAATACGGGATTTCGCTAAGATGCGTCTTATCGCTCGTAAAAAAACGTTCTGCTTGCTTCAGCACGGCTTCCGTCAAAGTACGGATATGGAGACCGGTGTTTTGTTCTTCGCCGTTGGGTATTGTATATAGGAAGCCTGTTTTTCCATCGATGATTTTTTGTAAGCCTCCTTGGGCGTTGGCAATCGGGATAGTACCGTAAACTTGCGCAATAAGATCTTCCAAACCGCAGGGTTCAAATAAGCTGGGTAAAACAATAAAGTCGGCAGCCGCAGTGATGAGGCGAGCTGCTTTTCGGTTGTATCCCTTACAATAAACGAATTTTCCGGGCAGCGCGGCGGCAAGTTCAACCGCTTCAGCTTCAAGTTCGGGATTCCCTTGCCCCATTACGATAAACCGCAGGGTAGGGGAACGTTCCAATATATGCGGGATTGCTCTTAGCAGCACATCGACTCCTTTTTGCCGAACGAGCCGGCCGTGGTACATCAGATAAAGGGGCTTGCCGCTTTCTTGTGTATTCATAGTCCCGAACTGCTGTATGCCGCCGTACATGGGCTCCGCACAAGCTCTTTTTTGCAGCATGTCGAGTAAAAACGCACGGCAGGCGTACTTCCCTTCAAAATGTTCTTGTTGTATATCGAATGTAAATGGAAGTCCCGAACAATCGGTATTTCCGGGGTCGTAGGCCGCAAAATCGATGCCGTTGGTAATGCCGGTAATATGAATATGTTTTTGAGCGAGTATTTGCGAAAAACGGTAGGAATACGGCGACTGTTCTGGAGAAACCAGCTGTTGTGCATACCACGGCGAAACCGTCGTCAAAGCTGCATAAGCTGAGCCGACAAGGAACGGTTCAACGGTATAATCGATTTTGCCGTATTCCAATACCTTCCGGGGAAGATCGGTTAAATGAGCTGCATATTCAAACGAATAAAGGGTTTGCCGATAGCCGTCGCCTGCATTATGTATGGTAATAAGCGCACGTGTATGCCGGAAAAGGCGTCTTCCCGTAAAACGGGCGGAGATAAATGCCGGAAGGAGAGCTGTATGCGCATCATGGCAATGCAGTACCTGCGGAGCGGTATGCCGCCGTAATCCGTAACAATAGATTGCTTTTTGAAATAATACGTTCATTTCATGGCTGTCTATGTATCCGTCCCCTTTTTTGAGATCGGGGCGATGCAGTTTTTTTCTGAAATAGTCGAGTTCCTCGGTACAATATGTATAAATATCTCTTTTTTCGGTGAAAATACCGGAATCGATAAAGATAAAACGGATGTTTTTCCTAAAAAGCTCAAAGTACCGTACCGTATACGTTATATCGCCGACACGGATCGCAGTTTCGCATATACAGTTATCAAGATGTTCGGGGTTGTTACCGTAACGGGGTAAGAATACCGTAACGGAACATCCGTATTCGGCGGCCGCCTCGGCTAATGACTTTACAACATTTTTTACACCACCGGCTTCTGCAAAACCGGCATATTCGCGGCTGACCATCCATACCGATATGTTCTTTTCTTTGCTGCTCATAAAAAATGAATACCTTTAAAGAAAAATGTAGTGAGGGAAGCTCTACAAGCTTTCATTTTGAGAACTGCCCGTCATGCTGTGTGATTAAACAGATCAGGCCGAAGTTTTTCCGCTCCGTTTAAGTAAACCGGTTCGGGTTTCTTTTTCCCATAGTAGTAAAAAAGGAAGCGGATGATGCCGCGAGGACTATGGTCTATATTCGGTTCCGTACTGCAGAATAGCACAGTTGCAGAAGCAAAACCGGCGGAGCGCAATAAGGTTGCAGGATTTGCCGCCGTTATGTCGGATGTAACCGAAAATTGCAGGGAGACGATATCTTTTTCATGTAATTTATTGAGTTCCAAAAAGCGTGTATACGCGGAAACGACGGCTGTTTTAATGTGTTCCTGTGTGTTTTGGGCACATACGGCAGCTCGCCCGGCGTATAATTTTTTCCAAAAGAGCATTGTAGTTCCTTATGCCGGATTAAGACCGTTTGAAAGCAAAAGAATAACAGCGGCTGCAATTGCGGTTGCCAGCCCGAATATACAGGCGATAACACTGATAATGCAATGACCGAGGTAATAGAGCTTCCTCAAGTGGATAGTATAGCGGATTTCAAATAAAAATGCAAAAACGGCGAACAAAAATAGTAAAACGCCGACGCCGATAAGAAATTGCAGAATAATAATCTGGCTCGAATCCAAAAAATTTTGAATATTCCCTAAAACAAATAATACAAACAAGGCAATGAGAACGGTAAAGAGAAAGAGCACTGTTCTATGCAAAAAACGAATAGTAACTTGTTTTCGGACTGTTTGAGGTGCCATCGATGATAGAGTATAACTTGTCCTATTTGAACATGCAAGGTATCGACAGGGCAACTGCATTAAAAATATTTTTAGCGGTGCATTCTTTTTGTGCGAAATTTTTCCTAAAATTTCGCACCTTTTCCTAGCAGACGGGTAAACGCATCAGGCAGAGTAAATAAAAAGCGCAGAATAAGTGAGGCTATGAGACCATTTGAACTGCAGAGCGGTTCAACTCTGGTTGAATAGACTCACTTATTCTGCGGGGCTACTAAAAAACGGCCTGATGCGCGTTTACCCTGTCGTGTGCAGGTCGGATAAACATCAGTTCGGTGATTGGGTGTGCCTTGTTGAGGCCTTTTTGCTCGAATTTGGTCTTGGGGCGCCATGATTGCGGCGGGGCGAATCCTTCATATTTTGAGCACAGCCCTTCGGTGGCCGAAAGTTCGGTAAAGGCGTCCTCCGCATAGTCGTACCAATCGGTTACCATATAGAGGTAGCCGTTTTTCTGCATCTTTTTGGTCAGCAAGTCGGTTCTGGGACGGCGGAGCAGTCGCCGCTTATGATGCTTTTTCTTTTGCCACGGATCCGGGAAAAAAATATGGAATCCTACAATAGATGCATCGGGGATCATATTTTCCAATACTTCGATAGCGTCATGTTCGATAATGCGGATATTTTTAAGGCCGCGCCGTTCGATTTCATTCAAAAGCTTCCCAACCCCCGCTTGAAAAACTTCAATGCCGATATAGTTGATTTCGGGATGCTGTGCCGCGATTTCGGCTGTTGCAACGCCCATGCCGAATCCTATTTCGATGATAACCGGATGATCGTTTGCAAACAGTTCCGTAAAAGAAAGTTGTTGCGTTCCGTAGGGGATGCACCAGCGCGGCGCATATTCCGCGTAAGCCTTTTTTTGGGCTTCGGTTATCCGTCCTTTCCGCAATACAAAGGTTCTAATGGGGCGCCCCTTCGGTGGGGTACCGGCTGCATCGGTTGATTCAATGTGTTCTGTTTGCTCTGCTATCATACTATTCCTTCTCTCGGTTTATTCGTGCGGAGGGTTTAATACCCCGACGCTTGCGTCGGGGTTGTTGATTTTTTCTATAAGCGAAAAATACAAGGGACCTGCTCCCCCGCAGGTATCGGGTAAAAACCGGCAGCCGAACAGCGTTTTTTCGCCGAGCATCAGCGGTGTGCTGTTTTTGCCGGCTGTTTCGGAATTTGCCGCGCTAAATTCCGTTGCTGCGGTACCGCTATGGATGGCGGCTTCTTTACCGTATTTTTTCAATAGCTTTTGTACGACGCCGTCGTTTTCCGCATCGGCAAGTGCGCACGTTGCGTATACTAAAAAGCCGCCGGGTTTCAGCAAAAGAAAGGCCGCCGAAAGGAGCGCCCACTGCCGCTGTGCCAGCATTTTAACCCGTGCAGGTGTCCAGCAGGCAAGGTATTTCGTATCGGTTATCACGTGGCGCTCCGAAGAACAAGGTGCATCCAGCAAAATGCGGTCGCAGCAGGCCTGCCGGTAGCGGGGGAGAGTAGCGGCGTCATAGCCGGTAACTTCGATGCGGGTGCTAATGTCCGGCGGCAGGTGCTCCGCGAGCACGGTCAGCAGGCGTGCACGGCGTGAGCGCGACAGTTCATTTGCTTGTATGTGCGCTTCCTGCCCCATACCGGAAGCGAGTACCAGCGTCTTACCGCCCGGAGCGGCGCACATGTCCAAGTAGCTGCCCTCGTCGAGCGGCGGAAGCGCCTGCGCCGCATAGATACTCGCCTGGTCAAGATAGTACGGCTTTCCGCTGCGCACTGAAAAAGCAACCGGCCGTGTCTCTTTGAGGAGCGCCTCCCGAAGTGCCGGCCAGCGGTTGCCGAAAAGGGCTGCATAGTACGCTTCGAAGGCCTCTGCGCCGCTTGTCTGTTTTACCCGCTTCATGGCCGCCGCTCCGTATTTGCAAGACAGGCTGCCGTACAGGCCTGCCAGAGGTTGTCTCCCTGCATGGGCGGCGCTTCAACGGTGATGTTTTGATGCGTAACCGGATGGATAAACGACAGCTTGTAGGAATGCAGGCGTATGCCGCCCCCCGTTTCGCTGCGCCGCGCGCCGTATTTTAAGTCTCCCTTGATGGGATGTCCGGCGGCCGCCATCTGTACCCTAATCTGGTGCGTGCGCCCCGTTTCCGGACTGATACGGATAAAATCGTACCGATCGCCTTTTCCGCACAATGTCCAATATAAAACGGCTTTTTTAAGCGTTGCTGTATCATTCCGTTTTTCGGTTTTGTCAGGCTTTGATATGCCGGTAGGCTTTGCGCCGATAAAGGCCTTTTGCGTTTTATTCCGGAAGCCGAGCCAATGCTCCAATCGGTGGATACCCGGCTCCTCCTCGGTGGTATCTGCCGCAGTCCGTTCGCATATTGCCCAATATTCTTTTTCTACCGAACCGATTTTAAAAGCTTGGGAAAGCAGCGTTTGTGCTTGTGCGGAAAAAGCCAGCAGCATAATCCCCGATACGGGAGTATCCAGCCTATTAACCGGAGCGATAAACGGTTTATGAGGAAAAAGCGGTGTAAAAAACGTTTGGGCGTTTTCTCCGTTTAGCTTATACACAACAGCGCAGTAATCATCTTCAAAATAGATACGGGGACTTTCTTTACACATAATTCAAAACAATAAAGATACATTATAGTTATTTTTTTCTTCCTATACAAGATACTTGACAAACCCATATACGAGTGCTATGGTAATTTCAGAGGAGAAGATATTATGAAAAGTATATTTTTTTATAGAGTACCCCCCCCCCCCCCCCCCATCGGGTGCAAAATTATTGATATTAAATTATTTTTTAGGGACGCCTATCCGTTGTTTTACTGTTGCTGACGGCCTATACAAAGAGCGGATTTCGGAATAGTATATTCATAGTTGTAACTATTACGAAAGATGTTTTCTTTAGTTACTAAATAAAAAGTTAGGGCTGATATGATATACAGAACGAAAACAGTAGACGAGACTATCAATTTTGGACGGGCTTTAGGCCGTTTGCTTCATGCCGGCGATGTTCTTGCATTACAAGGAACACTCGCAGCCGGAAAAACGCAGCTGACAAAGGGCATTGCGCAAGGGCTTGATATTTCCGAAGCCGTTACCAGTCCAACCTTCACTATCATATCGGAATATTACGGCCGCCTTCCGCTTTATCATGTTGACGTATATCGGCTAAACTCTCCGGAAGATTTTTTAGACCTCGGCGTTGAAGATATGCTGTACGGTCAAGGCGTTTGTATTATCGAATGGAGTGAAAAAGTCCTGTCGGAATTGCCGGCGCGTACCATCCTTATTCATATCAAGGCTGAAGAAGATTCAAGCAGAACAATTACTATCATAAACTGGCCGTATCAAACGGACAGCTTAACCGAATATGAGGTAGCACCATGAATATACTCGCAATAGATACCCTCTCTTCGACTCTTTCCGTTGCGGCTCAAGGGCCGAACGGTTTGGTTACACAATCTTTTACCGGCAACGGTCCATCCCATGCGGAACGGCTGCTTCCCCTTATCGATGCGGCCGTAACAGCTGCAGGGTTTACTGCTGCCGATACGGAAACGGTATTAGCGCCCGAAGGGCCGGGTTCTTTTACCGGTTTGCGACTTGGATTTGCGACGGCAAAAGCATTACAGCTAAGCGGCAATTGCTGCTTTATCCCCATTCCAACGCTCCCATGCATCGCATCGCAGTATGAGGCGTGGAACGGAAATATTGCCGTAGTGATAGACGCAAAACGAGAACGCTTTTATGCCCAACTTTTTAAAAACGGAGCGCCGGTAACGGAGGCTTTTGACAAAACGGCGGTAGATTTGCTCCCGTACTTTTCGGAAAACGAAGAATGGCTGGTTACCGGCTACGGAACGTCTGCATTCAAACATACGGACGCAATTTCACAAAGTAGTATCCGCTTTCGGTTTATTGAGGCGGATCCCCTCTCTTTTGCATATTCGATGATAACGTATATGCAAAAGTACGGTAATGTACTGAAGAATGCTGCAGACTATGCGGGGCCTCAGTATATTCGGAAGAGCGATGCGGAAAAGGATTAAGTTATGGAAAAAAGTATATCATCCGGACAGAAGCCCCGAATTACAGGCGAGAGGACAGCAGAAGGACAGCAGGCTTATTTTCACGAACTCGCTGAATTAACAAATGCGGGAAGCATTCCTACTATGATTCTTGACAGTAATTTAGTTATACGCCACATGACCAAGAGCGTGTATACATTATTTTCGGGTTATTACACATTGGAGAAAAAGCCTTTTTTGAAAGTATACGGTCGCCGGAAAAAGGTTGGTCATGGATCGGTAATATGGTACATAAATCACACACGCTAAAAACGCTGTATACAAGAGTGCGATTTCATCCTATTTTTGACAAGGCAAACCGTTGCCTGCTTGGATATTGGGTAATTATTGAAGATGTAACAGCAGAGCAGACCGGAATGTACAAATTGATGCTGAACGGTTTGTTGCAAGCTTCAATGCTGAAAGATAACGATACCGGAAACCATGCAGAACGGCTCAATTATTATTGTCAAGAGTTTGCCGAATATCTGTTTTCGCTTCATCAATATCCGCAAATTACACCGGATTTTGTTGATAATATTTCCTTTTTGGCTGCTATTCATGATATAGGTAAAATCGGTACGCCCGATTATATTCTACAAAAACAGAGTAAACTGACCGGTATTGAATGGGAAGTTATGAAGGAACATACGATAAACGGAGCGCTCATTGTGTCATCCTATCCTATCGCGATGGCAAAGGAAATAACGTTAAGCCATCACGAACGGTGGGACGGCAGCGGATATCCGTTTAAACTGGAAGGGGAGATGATCCCTCTTTCCGCGCGAATTGTAGCCATAGCCGATGTCTATGATGCGCTGCGCATGAAGCGTCCTTATAAAGAAAGTTTGTCTCATGACGAAACGGTGCAATATATTTTTGATAATGCAGGAAAACATTTCGACCCGCTATTGGTAACGCATTTTAAAAAGATTCACCATGCGTTTGATAGGGTGTGGCAAACTCTGAAAGATGAACAGGAGCATTCGGGAGAAGCCGCTTCCGAAGCGGTGTAACGGCGCGGTATAGGCTTTAACGGTTTTTTAGTGATGTTTAGAGAACAGTGTTTTCAGTAATCGAGCTCAAAGAACTCTTGCTGTTAAGCACTGCTCCTAAACGGATACCGGCAGCTTTTCTACTTTAACCCAAGCTGAGCAAGGGAGTCGATGTTGCCGGTAGCGAGCGCCGCTTTGTTTTCACGCTGGATTTCGTCGTAAATTTCTTCGCGGAATACCTTGACGGAGCGGGGGGCTTCGACACCGATTTTTACCTGGTCTCCCCGTACTTCAATCACGGTAATTTCTATTGAATCGCCGACGCGGATTTTTTGATTTGTTTTTCGGGAAAGAATTAGCATGACGCACCTCCGCGTTTCATTTCGGCGACAATATCATGCTTGGTCTTCCATTTTTCCCCGCCGATAACCAGCTGCATTGCTTTCTTATTCTTTTTATTGATGATAAGCGGTCCCTGCAAATTGGCCGTAATTGCCGACCCGTCCGACGGAACGGTTACCAACGCAAATACCAGTACGTCGGAAGGCGATTCAATGCCGAGCGGCTCAAGTAACGCGTCATCGATATCCAGCTCATAATCGGGACGGAAGATAAAGGGATCGATGGCGATAAATGCAAGCTGCGGATCGTCAAGCGACTGAACCCAGATAAAGGGCTTTTGCTTTGCATCGAGCAATGCAAAGCGGTGATATTTCTTAAATCCGTAAAAACCTTCAGACAGGGTGATGATTTGATCCTCTTCAATCGTAACCGTACCCAAAGCCTTTGTTTTTATTTCCATACCGAAACTTCCTTTCTCACGTGCGCTATCTCAAGTAATTGAGCAGCGTATTCTTATATAAATTGCCGACCGTGCTTAACGATGCCTGATGAGTATACTCATACATTTTAAGATCGGAAATAGCTTGTGTCAAATCCAAATCCGCCTCGCGCGATTCCGCCCCCGTTACATTGGGTATCTGCATATTCAAGCGGGCGAGCGCCGCTTCCGCGCGCTCATAGCGGGAACCGTTTTCCGCAAGCCGCGCCGTGAGGTTTTCGATAGCCCCGTCCACGCTGCCGAGCACTTTGCCGCCGAGCGATTCATGGTCGCCCGCATACATTGCGTTGCGCATAGCGATTACCGCATCAAAAAGCGAACCGCCCGACACACGCACGGAATCGGCAAGATTGTACGGTGGCCGCTGCTGCGGTTTCACCAGTCCCAGCGATGATAACACCGTTCCCTCTCCGGCATCGCGCAGCCAAAGCTGACGGGCATCGGTGGTTTCGATGTTCATGCCGTTGGTAACCGGATCAAGCGAGGCTTTAACCGCTGCGCCGGAACTGTTGATCTTTGACATAATCGCATAGACGTTATCGCCTGCGATGAGCGGGATAGTTACCCCGTCTACCTCGATGGCGCTGTCCTGCTGCACAATAAAGTTCCGTGCATCGGTTGCGGAAAAGAGCGTTTGCCGCTCCGCCCAGAAAACACGGTTTCCTGCCTGATTTGCATCCATAAACGAAAGCTCATCGCTTTCCACCTGTTTGGTATCGATGGAACCGTTATAGCGCACATTGGTAATCACCGCGGAACCCGCGCCGTCTATGTCGCCCATCACAACCTCAAAAGGTTCGGTAAAGCTCTTGGTACCGGCAAAAAGGCGAGTGCCGTCTGCGCTAAAGCTGTTTGCCGTTTGTACCAGCTCGTATAACAGCTCATCTACTTCGGGCGCCATCTTTTTAAGATCCGAATCGGTATAGGTACCGGTAGCCCCCGCGACGGAAAGCTCACGGAGCCGCTGCATAATGCTGAGCGCGCTCTGCATCGGCGCCTCCGCAACCTTATATTGATCGTTAAGTGTTTTAGCGTTTTTTTCAAAGCGGTCAAGCCGGGTAAGCAACGATTTATAACGCACCGAATGTCCGGCAGCGATAGGATCGTCGCGGAGCTGCTGGATGCGCCGCTGCGTGCTGAGTTGACTGTTTACCTTGTGCAGCCTGCTTTCCTGTCTCCGCACCGAATAGCTGCTGTCCGAATGCTGCATATTTGAACTAATCCGTTGCATACTTACTCCTTTCCTTTTGCATGAAATTTTGTCCAAAATTTCATGCATTTTTTTAGGGAAAATGGGCAAATGTATTAGGATAAAGCTAAGCATGGTCGCAGAATAAATGAGGTAGGGCAACCATTTGAATCGCGAAGCGATTCAACTCTGGTTGAACAACCTCATTTATTCTGTGGGGTTATACCCATCATCCTGATACATTTGCCCGTGGGTTAGACCCCGAGGCGGTTAATCACGGTGTCGAGCATCTCGTTGACTGCGGCGACAAAACGAGCCGTCGCATTGTAGCCGTGCTGAAATTTAATAATGTCCGCCAATTCTTCGTCGATGTTGACGCCGGAAATCGAGTCGCGCATATCGCGGAGCTCTTTACCGATAGCGGTTTGCGTATTTAACGCAAGCTCGGACTGTTCGCCCTTTAAGCCCATATCGGTAACCGCCTCGGCGAAGAATTCGTCGAAGGTGCGGGTGTTGCCCACCATAACCGGCGTATTCCGTATCTTTGCGATAGCGACGGCGGCGCGGTTGTCTCCGGGGTAGGGGATGCCTTCAGGACTGGGGTAACCGGCGGCGATATTTTGTAAATCGCTTACGACAACCGGATTGATTTCCATCCAACCGGAGGGGTGCGCAATGGGGGAAACCGCATACTGGGCGCCTTCTTGCGACAGTACGTTCACCGCATCGGGCTGTTGCCAGTCATAGGCGTTTTCCGCGCCGCTTCCGGTAAGCACGCCGGCGTATCCCGCTAAAAAGCGTCCCGAATCCTCTACGTGTCTGATAACAAAGTCGGGATTCCCCGTATCTTCCGCCGCCGTACCCTTAAGCACGAGTTTGTTGTTTTGGTCGAGATAGGCAACCACTTCGGCGCCGGAACGGTTAATGCGGTCTACGAGGTCTGCGACCATATCGGTAGAAGCATAAGGTACTTGAACCGTCCCCGTTCCTGCGGAAAGCGTCAATGTCCCTTCCAATCCGATCTGTTCACGCGGGTCAAGGCTGTATGCGCCGGTTAAACGGAAAATATACGAAGAATCGTATTCGCCGTCGCCGTTCCGGTCAAAATTTCCGACCGTATTATTGATAAAATATTGTTCTTTAAAAAAATCGATACCGGTTTTTCCGTTTAAGCCCATCGCATTGCGGTGGATGTCGTTCACCAGATCGACAAAGTTCATCGCCATCGTATCGAGTTTCTTGATCTCGTCACGGACATCTCCGTCGCGCAGTTCGATAAGGGCGGCGAGTCTGCCTCCGGTAAAGTGCGCAAGGTTGCCGGAATCTTCCCAAACGACATTGGCATAACCTTCGTTTGCGGTGCCGCTTTCAAGTCCGAAGGTGCGGAATGTCCGTCCTTGCACCAACTCCATACCGTCCGAGTAGATGATATAGGATTCGTCGGCATCCACCTTCTCTACGGAGATGGAGATAAGGTCGGCGAGCTTTTCGGTTAATACGTCGCGCTTATCCATCAAGTCGTTGGGATTGTCTCCCATCGCTTTGACCTTCACGATCTCTTCATTGAGCGCGGCAATCTGTCGGGTAAAAGAATTTACCTGCTTGACCCGCGCTTCGATGTCGCCGTTGATCATGTCTCTAATACCCTGCAAGCCCCGATACTGATGATGTACGGAATCGGTCAACGTTTTTGCGCGGGTAGCGACCGCACTGCGCGCCGCCGTTGATTCGGGATAGACAGACAGCTCCTGCCATGAATCCCAAAACTGATCGAGCCGCGTCCGTACCGAGGTATCCTCCGGTTCGTTATAGAGCTGTTCCAGCATATAGATGTAGGAATCGCGCGTTTCCCAATAGCCCTGCTGATCGGTTTGGGCGACAATCCGCTGATCCAAAAGCTCGTCGCGCAGGCGGGTAATGGAGCTGACGGCAACGCCCTGTCCGATTTGTCCGGGAGTTTCCGCCCGTGAAAGGTCGGGACGGTAGAGCGGCTCGTAAGAATCGAGCTGCACACGCTGGCGGGTATATCCTTCCGTGGATGAGTTCGATATGTTATGACCGGCAGTTTGAATGGACTGCTGGTGTGCAAATAAACTGCGTTTTCCCAATTCTATCGAAGCAAATGTAGACATCTTTTTTCCTTCTCCCCCTTGGATAGTATCCGCTAAAATACCGTATCGATAACCAAGCTGCTGTAATTCGATTGGCTCGGCGCACCCGTGCGGGTATAAAACGACGTCCGTGTACCGATTGCAGCAGCATCCATCATATCTTGTACTAGCGTCTGTACATGCGTAACATAAGCGTCAAGCGTATCGTTTGCAATTTTTGATAGCTGTACCTGCTGTTGCAGACTGCGGTATAAATGGGTCAACTTTTTTTGGTTTTCTGCAGGCAGCAATGCAATATAGCCGTAAAAATCACTCACCTCTTCGTTATACGGGTCAAGCTGATTGAGCAGTAAAAAACAGTGCTTATCGAGCCGTAAAAACTCATTGGAAGCCTCCGTACTTTTCAGTACGCAATGTTCAACCCCTTCCCATGAACGGTTCCGCACGGCGTCGGAAAGCTCTTTTTGATATGCATATATTTCTTTTATAACAGTAATTTGCTGCTGTAAGATCTGTTCGATTTTTTCTGCAGCCGAAATTTTATCCATCTCTGATACCCCTTCTGATACAATGTCGGAATTTACAGAAAAACCTTGAGGAGAAGAAGCGGGAAACGCATCAGACGTTTTTATACCCCCCCACAGAATAATTGAGGTCGTTCAACCAGAGTTGAATCGCTTTGCGATTCAAATGGTCTCGCAACCTCAATTATTCTGTGGCAATTGCTTTATTCATCTGATGCGTTTCCCTCTTTTAAAATAAGCTGCGTGAAATTTTGGATAAAATTTCACGCAGAAGGAAGGAAATGCATCAGACGTTTTATGAATATTCCCCGCAAAATAATTGAGGCTGTTCAACCAGAACTGCCAAGGATGGCAGTGGTTCCATACAGCAGCGATGTTTTGTACACGGACAAAACTCGCCTTCAACTGTTGTACACGGATGTACAACAGTTGAAGATGATTCAAATGGTCTCGCAGCCTCTTTTATTTTGCGGAATTTGATCTATCTGTCTGATGCGTTTTGCCGTCGTTTAGAATAAACTGCGTGAAATTTTGTTTAAAATTTCACGCAGAAGAAAGATTTATTTTAACTTTTCGAAATAATAAAAACGCCTGCACAATATGATTTTTTTATAAATCGTATTGTGTGTTGAGGAAACCAGCCGAAGATTAAAATCTCTGTTATCCGCAGCTGCCGCATGATCCGCAGGTGTTACACGGGGTACTTGTAAGCGGTGTCCGTGTACCGAATACTTGGTGTTCAAGGGCTTGCCCGGTCGGGGTTATTGCTAAGCCTCCTTGAGCGGTTTCGCGGAGTGCGGCGGGCAGTCCATCGCCGATCCGTTTCAGAGATTCTATCGTTTCGTCGACGGGAATTGCACTTTTAATGCCTGCGAGTGCCAGTTCCGCAGCGGTAAAGGCAAGGGTTACTCCGGAAGCATTCCGTTTAATACATGGTATTTCCACTAAACCGGCGACGGGGTCGCACACAAGTCCTAAGATGCACTTGAGCGTAATTGCGACGGCATGCGCTGCCATTTCCGGTGTGCCGCCTAAGAGTTCCACAATGCAGGCTGCGGCCATAGCGGACGCGGTGCCGCACTCGGCCTGACAACCGCCCGAAGCACCCGCGATTGAAGCCGTATTTGCAACTACCATGCCGATAGCACCCGGCGGTAAACATCGACAGCACTACTTCT
Source organism: Treponema vincentii F0403 (assembly GCF_000412995.1). Classification (NCBI taxonomy): domain Bacteria; kingdom Pseudomonadati; phylum Spirochaetota; class Spirochaetia; order Treponematales; family Treponemataceae; genus Treponema; species Treponema vincentii. The sequence goes on from NZ_KE332514.1 coordinate 51,269, forward strand.
TCCCGCGGAATGCCGCGTACCTTTATCAAAGCGCCCAATGCGCCGGGAAGAATCCCGCATGAACCGGCGGTGGGGGCGGCAACGATTTTCCCCATAGCGGCGTTTATTTCGGAGACCGCCATCGCCATCTGGATAGCATTCGACATTAAATCGCCGCAGAGGTGTTTGCCTGCTTCGATTGTCTGTTTCAGGGTATAGGCATCCCCGCCGGTTAATCCGCTCGTAGATTTCACTCCCTGTTTGCTGCCGTTGTCAATTGCCTCCAGCATAACTGTTAAGTTTTCATCCATCTGCCGGATTAAGGCTTCTTCGGGCTGTTCAAGCTGTACTGCTTGATCCTCCAAGACAATCTCCCTAATACGCTTATGCTGTTCTTCCGCCGTTTTATACAATTCGCTAATCGATTCATAACTCAACATATATGTCCCCCTGGGTAAACGTATCAGACTATTTTTGACGTCCCCCCGCAGAATCACTGAGGCCGTTCAACCGGAATTTCGCCGCTTCGCGTCTCAAATGGTTGCCCTACCTCACTGATTCTGCGGCATTTTGTCTACACGTCTGATGCGTTTACCCTCCTTATTAAAATAAACTGCGAGAAATTTTTTCCAAAATTTCTCGCAAAAGGAAAGCAACCGCGTCAGATAATATTAGTGCGGTTGCCATGAATTCCTTTATAAGTTGCCGTTTTTTAGAACGGTCTGACAAAAATTACTTTGATAACGCCGGGTATCTTTTCTATAGCGGCGTGTAGATCTTCTCCAAGCGAGCGCCCGTCGATCTGTAATGTCATGATAGCGGTGCCGCCTTTTTTATCCCGCGCAAGGTTGAATTTATAGACATTGAGCTTATATTGCGCCATCAATGCCGTTACGGCGGCGATCATTCCCGGTATGTCATTGTGTACCACGATAATTGTCGGGGATTGGCCGGTTATTTTTACTTCTCTGCCGTCTATTTTGGTAATTACGATGTTTCCGCCGCCTACGGAAGCCCCTTGGACGCAGACCGTTTTTCCGTCTGCTGCAGTTAACGTGATTTCCGCCGTATTCGGATGGGCATCGGGGATAACAGTCGGTTCAAAGGTAATATCAAGTCCGGTTTCTTGTGCTATTTTCAAGCTTTCTCTAATCCGTTCATCGTCAGTCTGCATTCCCATAATTCCTGCGGCGAGGGCACGGTCTGTACCATGCCCCTTATACGTCTGCGCAAAGGAGCCGTGCAGCTTGATATACGCCTTTACCGCGGGAGAACCGAGTAAAAGTCTGCTCATCAGGCCGATCCGTACTGCGCCGGCAGTGTGGGAACTTGAAGGGCCGATCATGATAGGGCCGATTATATCAAATACATTCATGATGCCATTCCTCTTTTATGTGTGCGGAGATTTTAATACCCCGGTGCGCTGCGCCGGAATATATCTATTTTATTATAACCGAGAATATTCAATAAAAAAAGGGATGTTGCGTAAGTACGGCATACTTTTGTACAGCGTAATATACCGTTGAACACTGTATCCGTCTTGCATCGTAAGAGGTTATGGGATAAACTTGATAATATGAACTACATTGATTTACGCAGTGATACCGTTACATGGCCGACGGATGCAATGCGGGAAGCTATGGCGAAAGCTCCGGTTGGGGATGATGTCTATGAAGATGATCCTACCGTTAAGGAATTGGAGCAATATGCTGCAAGTATTACCGCAAAAGAAGCGGCTCTCTTTGTACCTTCCGGCGTATTCGGAAACCAGCTGGCGCTCTTTACGCATAGTCCGCGCGGCAGTGAGGTTATTTTGGACGATCAATGCCATATTGTACAGCACGAAAGCGGGGCTGCAAGCATCATCGCAGGGGTACAGCTGCGGACTATCGATGCGCAGGGCACTATTCTTTCACCGGAAGCAATTGAGCAGCGTGTCCGTATCGGTAATGATATCCATGAACCTAAGACAAGCCTGATTTGCCTGGAAAATGCTCATTCAAATGGAAAAGTGTTTTCGGTTAAGCAGATGGAGCAAGTGCGGCGATGCGCAAACCGCTACCATATTCCCGTTCATCTTGACGGCGCGCGGCTTTTTAATGCGGCGGTTTCTTTAGGTATTGAAGCAAAGGAGCTGACACAGCATGCAGATTCCGTTATGTTTTGCCTTTCCAAGGGTTTATGCGCACCGGTCGGCTCTATTTTAGCGGGAAGCCGTAAATTTATAGAGCAGGCGCGCCGGAACCGCAAAATTATGGGCGGCGGGTTGCGTCAGGCAGGAATCCTTGCCGCTGCGGGGTTGATCGCTTTAAAAGAGATGCGGTACCGCCTCGATACCGACCATCAAAATGCGGGAATGCTCGAAAAACTCTTAAGCGATATCGATAAAATAGATATTGCGCATGACCGCAGAGATATTAACTTTGTGTTTTTCAAAAATAAAGAAGATGCTCAATTGGATACGGAAGCTTTTGTCGAATATATGCACGGGAAAAATATCTTAATTAACCCATGCGATCGTGACGGGTATTTCCGCTTGGCAACGCATTATTGGATAACAAAAGAACATATTCAATATATTGCAGATACGATTAAAGAGTTTTACGCATAAATGGAACGTACCGATCAAAATACGGCTGCACAACAGGACACACGTACAAAGATTGTACGCACAGCTTCTTTTATCGCCCTTGGCGGTAACTTACTGCTTTGCGTACTAAAACTCACCGTCGGGTTTATAACCGGCAGTCTTGCGGTACTGGGAGACGGCATCGATACGGCAACGGATGTCGGTATTGCAGTAATGGCTGTACTCGTCAGTTTTATCATCAATAAACCGTCGGATTCCCGTTATCCGTGGGGACGGCAGCGTGCCGAAACCATTGCGTCTATGGTATTGGCGTTTATCATCATGTTTGCAGGTATTCAGCTCTTTATTGCATCAATCAATAAGTTGATACAGATATATAAAGGCGAAGTGCTTCCGATGCCGCAGCGCATCGCGATAATTGTGACGGCAGTCTCCATTGCAGGAAAACTCCTGCTCGCATTGAACCAATATCTCCTCGGTAAAAAAGCCCGAAGCCTGATGATACTGACCAATGCACGCAATATGGTAAACGATATCGTTATTTCTTCGTCGGTACTTATCGGCTTTATTATTTCCCTTTTATTTCATGCACCGTATTTTGACCCGCTTGTTGCATTACTCGTTTCTTGCCTGATTATTAAATCGGCTATTACGCTTTTTATTGAGCTGAATGTTGAATTAATGGATGGAAACACCAATAAACAGCTCTATGAACAGCTTTTCGGCGCCGTTGCTACCATTCCCGGAGTTAAAAATCCGCATCGTGCACGTATACGGAAAATGGCAAACCTTTGGGATATTGATTTGGATATTGAGGTAGACGGTTCTATGCCGGTAAGCGAAGCTCATATTATTGCCGAAAAAACATCGCTCGTTATACGGAATACGCTTGGAAATGTTTATGATATTGTTATCCATGTTGAACCGTATAACTCCGATAGGGACGGGGAGTGCTATGGACTATCGTTGGAAGATATAGGGGGTACAGAGTAGTGCGGAAAAAATGGTGCGGAGCTTTTTTCCTATTGATACTATTGCCGCTCTGTTCGGAATCCCTGCGGGATCAAAATAAAACGTATTTTAATTCTATTCAATGGGAAGAGTTAAACGATTTAGCTATTCCGCCTGTTCCCGAACCATACACTATTGAAGGCGGCCGGCCTATTCCGTATGCGGACACCATTGATGACGGCGATATTTTCCCTTCACTGCCGCAGCTCGGTGTATTGGACTATCAGAATATTCCGGAAGATTTGCTCAGCTTTTGCGATACTGTTACTGCTGCGATTGTTGCGAAATCGGTTGACAGCTCTTTTTTTAGCACACAAAAAGCTTTTCTACCTTATTTTGGGCGGTTTATGTTTGAGCATTTTCCCGATTTTTCTTATGCGTTTTACGGTCGTCCGTCCTTTAAGCAGGACGGCAGTGCAATAGTAGTGTTGCAGCTCGCTGTAAAAACGGCAACAGCAGTACAGGTTCCCGATGAAAATCAAGCTACGGCTCTACAGCAAGATACGGCTGCCGAAAACACGATTGCAGAACAGCCGGAGAACATATTCGATGTACCTCATTTCTTTTCCGATAATGAACAGCCGCTTTTTATTATGCTGGAACTGGGTGTTTTAAAAGAAGATAACGCATGGAAGATTTCTTATCTCGATTTTAAGGGGGCAGAATATGAGGATTCCGCTCTCTCGGATTGAGTATGACTATGTTTTTGAAACATTCTTGGAGGAGTTACCGCCGCTTCTTTTGCAGTCGGGGGCACTCTTTTATGTTTTGCCGGCCGGAACCTATACAATAAAAAACAGCAAGCTTTATTTTCAAACGCTTCCCGAATTTATCGGAAAAAAAACCGCAGTTTTTTTTGACCATAAAAAACGGAGTATCGTTTTTTATACGGCGATTTATGCGCAGACCGACAATTGCTATTTATCTTTACCCGATACTGCATACAAATACGATCCCGACGAACAAACCAACAGTATCTTTGCAGAAATCCATATACCTGATAACCCGCCGATTACCGCACAGGAACATGAACATTTCCCGCTCGATTCGATTATCCATACCGATCTGCACCTGCCGGCCTTTACCGATTTTTTACCTTCGGCTTATCAAACCGCCGCACAATTTGCCGTCGAGGGAACACTAACACACGATATTTTCCCCCTTTTTTTGTACCGGCTCCATGAGTTTGAACAGCAAACGGTTATGATGTTTACCCCCTACACATCCGGCAGACTGTATATGTTATTTATAGACAGTAAAATACTCATCTGCGGATGCAGAGACCGCTATGCCGTTTCGATCGGGAAACGCCAATCGCTCCGGTTTGTGCTGCATTTTCCCCACCGTGTCATTCACAGTAAAGGGCGCAGTTTATTTTGTCATTTTCTGCCGAAGAGCAATAGCGCCGTTCTCGGTTTTTTATTTGAAGATATTTTTGAAGAAGATAAACGGTTTTTATATGAGCGGGTATATCATGAAAAATACACTCCCTCGACCTTTTGAAATATACGGTGCATTTGCGGTTACGGAAGCTTGCCTATTTGAGGTAAATTGAATACAGTGTGGCGTATGGAAAAGAAACTGTTTATTTTACTTATGGCATTGGTTCTGTCTTTGTTTTCGTGTACGACTACGGGTAGTCCTGTCGTGCCTGATACTCCGATAAGCGAGACGAGAAAGCTTGCGGAAGAAATTGTAGCAGAGCTGAATTTCGTACGGACAAATCCGCGGCGGTATGCGGCTGATGTACTGGAACCTCGGCTGAAATACTTCGACGGGAATATATATGCCGAACCGGGAAAAGTGCGGCTTTTGACCCAAGAAGGTATTGCCCCTTTGCAGGAATGCATACGCGTATTAAAGGAAACTGCTGTTGTTGAACCTTTATCCTTAGAAACGGGGCTGTGCCGCTCGGCTCAATGGCTTGCGGATGATCAGGCGCGTACCGGAACGCTGGGGCATACGGGAAGCGATGGGTCAAATCTTGTTACCCGTATCAGCCGGTACGGAACGTGGGGGATTCTTTGTGGTGAGAACTGTGCTTACGGCAGCGTTACGGCACGGGAAATTGTTGCTCAGCTTTTAATCGACGATGGAGTTCCCGGCAGAGGGCATCGTATTAATATCCTAAAGAAAGAGTTTAAAAAGGTCGGCATCGGTTTTAATAATAAAGATAATGCTCCATACGGCGCCGTTACCGTAATGGATTTTGCCGGCAGTTATACTTCACACTAATGCCCGATAGGTCTTTTTTTTCAGCTATTGAAGAGTTTTTTTGCTAAAATTTTACTGATTTTCTATGACTTACCTCTTTCGCTAGTTACATATTTGCTATATAATGTTAGCGTTATATTCAATAAAACAGGGATATCTTAGCGGGAGCGAACATGGAATCAGGCAAAAAAATACTTGACAACATAAAAAACTATAGGCCTGTGGTAAATTTATGGAGCAGTGTTCGTATAAAATTTATAGTAATTATCGTTACTATTTTGCTTGTTGTTATTACCAGTGTTGCCGCTGCCCTTGCAATTGCCATTATCCGTCCGTATAAAAATTTACTTTCAAACAGCCTTCTGCTGCAAACAAAAATATTGCTTGATAATCTTGAGCTGCGGGTTCAAAATCGTTTTTTAAATTCCAGTCAGGAAGATTTTGACTTTCTACTATTGAACCGTGTTACCTTTCCCGAAGCAAAATATGTTGTCGTTACCGGCAGAAATCCTGATGCGTCGCAGGAAGGTATTCACTATGTTTTAGCTACGGACTATCCGGATATCACTAAACTTATCAATACTAACCGGTATATTCCCGGAGTGTCTCAGTTCCATCCTGAAGGAATCGGTGAAATTCTCCAAAAGCTGATGCATATCAATAATGAAGCGACAGCACTTGTTCATCAGCATCTTGAATCGATTGAACTGCTCACCGCTGAAATGCAGGGGCTTGAAATGCAGCGGCGGGATCCGTACGTCCTGAAACGCCAAACCGAAATTCAGGCAAACATCAGGTATTTGGAAGCAAAACTGCAAGCGCAGCTTTCTGTATTGGCAGATCAAGGATTCGGGTCATACCCCGACTATTCAATAGAGAATCTTTCAAAGAATAGGACGGAGTATTTATTTTACGAACCTATTCTCTATTATAATGCCGAAAATCCTCAAGAAAATGTACAAGGGATCGTGTTTGTGGATGTTTCGGTGGAAGGCTTGTTGGAAAAAATAAGTGAACAGCAAAACCGCCTTATCCGTCTGATTGTCGAAATATCATTAGTCGTCTTGACTGCGGGCATTTTTACCGCTTGGTTCCTTAGCTCAATCTTTGTACGGCCGCTCGGTCTTTTGGCTGCGCATGTTGCGCTTATCCGCGATACCGATGATAAAGAAAAACTGGCCGGTAAATCGGTTAAAGTTACGTCGAGAGATGAGTTCGGAATGCTCGGTACTACAATTAATGACATGACGGAACGATTGGCTGCCGCTGCCGCTCTTTCTAAAGATTTACGGGTCGGTAAAGAGATTCAAAAAATGTTTATCCCGTTGGATCTCAGTTCTTCCGGCAGAAAACTGACAACGGGTAGTCACCGCGACAGCTATTCGGAATTTTTCGGGTATTATGAAGGGGCTCATGGCGTTTCAGGCGATTATTTTGATTATAGAAAATTGGATTCCTACCATTATGCCGTTATAAAATGCGATGTTGCCGGCAAAGGCGTGCCTGCCGCTCTCATCATGGTCGAGGTTGCTACGTTATTCCAAAGTTACTTCCAAAATTGGAATTATAAACGCGACGGGTATAACCTTAGCAGCATTGTTATGCGGATTAATGACGTTATCGAATCGCACGGATTTACCGGTCGTTTTGCAGCATTCAGCCTTTGTATTATCAATATGCGTGTAGGGGATGCCTATTTTTGCAATGCAGGCGATAATGTTGTCCACATTTATGACAAACAGGCAAAACGGCTCAAAAGCTATACGCTGCGTTCGGGCTCTGCTGCCGGTGCTTTTTCCTCGGAGATGATAAGCTTAAACGGAGGATATCCGGTAGAAAAAATCCACCTAAATTGCGGGGATATTTTGTTCCTTTATACGGACGGTATCGAAGAATCCAAGCGGAAGCTCCGTGTGCCGATTTCAAAATCAAAAGACGATTCCGATCTTGTACTCTCGACGGAGAAAGAGAACGACAGTCATCTGCTGGGTATCGATAGTGAAACATTGGGCAACGATAGAGTCGAAGCAATTATCGAGGCTGTTTTTGCACGGAAAAAATTTGTGCTTAAAAAACGGCAGAGTGATTTTATCTATGAACAAATGGACTTTGATTTTTCTTCTTGTAATGGAACCATTGAAGAGGCTGTTTTGGCGCTCATTTCGGTAGAGAAAGTCTTTAGAATGTATAAAGACAGTTCCGCTCAGCCGTTCGACTGTGTGCAGGTAGATAAAAAAATCGACACGTTCTTGAGCAAATATTTCCTGCAATATGATATCTACGCTTCAGATAAGGTTCCTCAGCCTATTTACGATGAATATTTTTACTACAAACGGGTTAAAGAGGATATTCAATACGATGACCTTACCATTCTCGGCATCGCGCGGCGCGTACCCGTTTAAACGGATAAAAATAATCCGATGCCCTTGACATTTTCCCGATTGTGGTTTATTTTATGCACATACATCGCAGGGTAGAGCAGTTGGCAGCTCGTCGGGCTCATAACCCGGAAGTCAGAGGTTCAAGTCCTCTCCCTGCTATATTTAGAAAGGCACCCTTATTTAGGGGTGCCTTTTTTTTACTTGCCGCTTTTAGAACTTCCCATATCTTTATACTTTTCGGACAGCCCCATGCCCTTTATATTTACAAAAAGACGTGAACGGTTTATTGTTTGCATACATACAAAAAGATAGGAGTTTCAGATGTTCTACGACAATAATCCTGCAAAAATAAATCGGTTTACCAAGCCTCATTTTCTTGCAGGCGGCGAAAAAGCCGTTCTATTGATACATGGGTATACGGGCTCCCCGCGGGAAATGCTCTGGTTGGGTACGCAGCTGCATAAGGCTGGGTATACCGTATCGATTCCGCGCCTTCCCGGGCACGGCACAAATAAAGAAGATTTTCTTGCAACTTCATGGAAGGATTGGCTGCGGCGCGTGTACGACGAATACCTTGATTTGTCCGAAGCATATAAAACGGTATATATCGGGGGGCTTTCGATGGGAGGGGTGCTGACAACGCTCCTTGCAGCAAAGTTTCAGCCGGAAAAAATCTTCCTCTGCGCACCTGCATTTATGGCCTCCGATTCGCGGATCAAACTAACTCCGTATTTAAGATACTTTATAAAGACCATTCCGACGGAAGGGAAAACTTTTTATAAGGAACCCGAATATTACGATTGCGTTAAGGATTATTGCAACTATGATTACGTCGGAAAAGCCGCGGACTTGTATAAGCTGCAGAAGATGGCTATCCGGCAGCTCCCGAATATCCGTTCCAAAGTGATAACGGTTTTGTCAAAAGCAGATCAGTCGGTACCGTTTAAGGAAAAAGAGCTTATCGACCAGCTGCTGAAGGTTCCGAACGAATATGTTATTTTGGAGGAAAGCAGCCATATCGTTACCGATGATGTAGAGCGGGAATTGGTAGCACAGCGGATTATCGGTTTTTTAAATAGATAGCAGATTATGATTTAGGATGCCTAGAAAAGGGTAATCTTGACAAAATAATAACCTTTAGCATACAGTAAAACCGGCTTGTGCCAAAAAACAAACGTTTTAGGAGGTCTTCGCGATGAAACAACTAAAAGCTTTACGATTATTTGCGTGCGTATCGGCTTTGGCTGCGGTGATGCTGGGGTCTTGTACCAGTACATCTCAAGGGAGTTCTGCTTCTGCTCAGTCAGGAAAGAGCAGTGTAGACAATTGGAAACCGTATGATAAAAACGGCGACATGATTAGAACCGACCGGAATGCAACCGGCAAAATCGGTGTGGTGTCTACCAGTAAGGTTGAAGCCAGCCGAATTGGAGCGGAAATTCTCCGCAAAGGCGGTAATGCTATTGACGCTGCGGTTGCAGCAGGTTTTGCACTCGGTGTTGTTGAGCCGAATTCTTCCGGCTTAGGCGGCGGCGGTTTTATGCTAATCAGAATTGCAAAAACAGGGGAAACCGTGTTTATCGATTTTAGAGAAAGAGCTCCGCAAAAGTCATCGCCGGAAATGTGGACGGTCGGTACGGACGGCAAGGTTGTCGGAAACCAAAAGCTGGAAGGCGGAAAAGCTGCAGCAGTACCGGGCGAAGTCGCCGGCCTTTTGTATGCACTGGAAAACTACGGAACAATGACACGGGAACAGGTTATCCGTCCCGCTGCTAATCTTGCAAAAAACGGCTTTTATGTAACACCCACCTTATCCAACGACATGAAATCCCAATTCGATAAACTGGAAAAATATCCTGAATCCGCAAAGATCTTTTTGAACAAAGAAGGACTTCCCTACGAAGTAGACGATATTTTTACCAATCCTGATATGGCAAAAACCTTGGATATTATCATTAAGAACGGAAAAGACGGATTCTACAAAGGTGAAGTTGCCGAAGCCATTGTAAAGACCCTCAACAAATATGACGGATTGTAGACAATGGAAGATTTGGCAAATTACAAACCCTTGGTACGCCAGCCGGTTAAAGGCACATACCGTGGGTATGAAATTATTTCTTCACCGTCTCCCAGTTCCGGCGGAGCAATCGTTATTGAAATTTTGAATATTCTGGAAAATTTCGATGTCGGTTCATTGAAAGTAAACTCTCCCGAATATCTCCACCTGTTCTCCGAAGCATATAAACTTGCTTATGCAGACAGAGCTAAGTACATGGGCGACAGCGACTATACACCGGTTCCGATGAAAGGCTTTGTGTCAAAAAAATATGCAAAAGAAATTGCAAAAGAAATAGATATGAAAGTGTCGCATGAAAGCAAGGCACATGATCCGTGGCTCTATGAATCCGAGGACACCACACACTATTCCATCGCCGATAAAGACGGCAACATGGTTGCAATTACCAAGACTGTAAACGGCTTGTTCGGAAACAGCGTTGTAGTGGACGGCTACGGCTTTGTTATGAACAACGAAATGGATGACTTTGTGCTCGGTGCAGGGCATCCCAATTCCGTTGCCCCTAATAAGACACCGCTCAGCTCCATGTCTCCGACAATCGTATTAAAAGACGGTAAGCCTTTTATGGTATTGGGCTCACCGGGAGCAACAAAGATTATCAGCACCGTATCGCAGGTAATCAGCCGTGTAATCGATCACAAGATGGGAATGCAGGAAGCGATCGACGTTCCGCGTTTGTGGGATAATACATCCAACAAAATCAATGTGGAAACCCGTATTCCGGATGAAACGGTTAAGCAGCTTGAAGCAATGGGACACAAGGTCAACAAGACCTCCGACTGGGACAGAGGTATGGGTTCCGTGCAGGGCGTGCTGTATAAGGCTAACGGAACGCTTGAAGGCGGTGCAGACCCGCGTAGAGACGGAAAAGCGGTCGGATTCTAATGAAGCGGCGCTTAAAATCTGCTCGAGTTTTGAGTAGAGTCCGGAAATAAGAGAGCAGCTCTAAAATTCACTTGGATTTTAGAGCTGCTCAACTGTTAGACTTTTTAGGAGATAAGACACATGAAGAAATTCTTTATTACTATAGTATTCTTGTTATCGGCATTGGCGCTGTTTGCCGCGCAATTTGAAAAACCTGTTACACTGACATCGGTAGGACAAAGCGCCGATGTGCAGATGGTAAAGGCTCTGCTGAAAAAAGCCGGTATTGAGGCAAAATTCGATGCACTGATAACCGATGCGGGACTGAAAGACGAAAAAACACTTATTCTTGCCATCGGCGGTAGTTCCAAGGGATTGGGAGCAGCCGGTATAAAGGCAGAGGATGAACTTGCCCGGGCAGAAAAGCTCATTAAAGCGGCAAAAGCAAAAAATATTAAAATTATCGGTATGCACATCGGCGGAGAAGCACGGAGAGGTGAGCTTTCCGACAAGTTTGTAAGAGTAGCAGCACCGTATTGCGATTATTTAATCGTAGTAAATGATGGAAACAAAGACGGTTTATTTACCAAAACCGCTGCCGAAAAAAAGATTCCGATGGACACTGTTCCTAAAATCACCAATACGGTTGAGCCGTTAAAAAAACTGTTTGAATAGTATATGAGTATATGAAAGGCAACCGCATCAGCAATAGTTCAAACGGTTGCTTTCCTTCCGTGCGGAATTTTTCCAAAATTCCGCACAATTTATTAGAAGCAGGGTAATCACATCAGATAAATAAATAAAATCGCAGAATAAGGAGGTTGGGCAACCATTTGAGCTGCATAGCAGCGAAATTCTGGTTGAACAGTCTCCTTATTCTGCGGGGTGCTAAAAAGTGTCTGATGTGATTGCCCCTTAGAGGACTGTTATGTCAATCGAATTGATATTATTTTTAGCTATGATTGCAGTCTTTGCAATCTCCTGCTTTGCATTTAAATTACCGGTCAGTTTGGCAATGGTGCTTGCTTCCATAACAGGCACGCTGATCGCTGGAAAAGGTATTCCTATCCGGCATTTGGTTGAAGGGATGTTCGGATATCTGGATACCATTTTAGTTATAGCTACCGCTATGATCTTTATGAAGGTTATTCAAGAAATCGGAACATTAAATGCGCTGAGTGCAACCATTATTAAACGCTTCCACAAAATTCCGTGGCTGCTTTTAATTCTGCTCATGTTTATTTCCATGTTTCCCGGTATGATAACCGGTTCTTCCACTGCATCGGTATTGACTGCAGGAAGCATCGTTGCACCGATTTTGATGTATATCGGCATTCCGATGGTAGAAACCGCTACTATCATTGCTCTCGGCGGTTTATGCGGTATGATTGCTCCGCCGGTTAATATTCCGGCAATGATTATCGGCGGCGGAATTGATATGCCTTATGTCGGCTTTACTATTCCCCTCTTGCTGTTAACCGTGCCGGTTGCAATTTTTTCCGTTCTGTTCTTAGGTCTAAGACATGTAAAAAAAATCGATTACGATGCTATCAAAAGTAAAATAGATTTTTCGGCGATTGATCAATACGGTTTTAGATTGTATATTCCAATCCTTTTGGCACTCTTCCTTATGACGATGGATAAGGTGCTTCCCAATGTCTTTGGTCTGGGTATGCCGCTGATCTTTATGATTAGCGCAGTGGTCGGGGCTTTTTGCGGTAAAAAAATCAATTTCTTTACCGTATCAAAAAATGCAATTAGTGAAAGCTTGCCCGTTATGGGTATTTTGATGGGTGTCGGTATGTTCATACAGATTATCACCCTCACCGGTGTACGGGGCTTTATTGTTGTAAACAGCCTCAGTTTGCCGCCGTCATTAGTCTATATCGCAATGGCAATCACCATTCCTTTATTCGGCGCCGTTTCTTCGTTCGGTGCGTCATCCGTGCTCGGGGTTCCGTTCCTCATGGTATTCTTGGCAAAAAATCAAATTATCACCGGTTCTGCAATATCGTTTATCGCTGCATTGGGTGATCTTATGCCGCCGACCGCCCTTGCCGGTATATTTGCCGCTCAGATTGTCGGAATGAAAGACTACGCGCCCGTATTAAGAAAGGCAATTATCCCTGCACTGATCATTATCCTGTATTCTATTGTGATGATTATCTTTTCAAAAGAATTGGGATCATTGATTTATTAAAGGAAAAAACATTATGATGATGTATATCTATTTAGCTCTGTTGTTATATGTTTTGGTAATGGTAGTTGCCAATATATTGACGGAAAAAAGTATAACAAAGCAATTAAATGCTGCACTTGTTATTATTCCGCTCATTCTCAGAATTTTATTTATAAAATAGGAGGAAGATAATGAAAGGAACAAGAACAAGCGGCATTATTATGATCGTCCTGGCATTGGTCATTGCATTTTTTGCAGGACGGGAGTTTCTTAAAACACGGGAGCTGGAGCCGATTGTAAAAGGCGAAGGGGTTACTTCCATGCAGCGGCTGAGCGACTATCTGCCTGCGCTGAAAGGTACACGGGGGGATAGCGATGTCTATATTCTGCAGGGACAGGAACCCGGCGGCAGTGTGCTGATTTTGGGTAATACCCACCCGAATGAGCCGTCCAGTTTTTTAACGACAGTACTGCTTATCGAAAACTTAAAAGTAGATAAGGGTACCGTATATATCCTGCCGCGGGCAAATGCCAGCGCACTTTCGCATAACGACCCGCAGGAAGGTTCTCCGCAGCGCTATACCATTAAGACGCCGTACGGTGAGCGGTGGTTTAGGTTCGGCTCACGGGCGACAAACCCGCTTGACCAATGGCCGGATCCCGATGTGTATATTCATGCGGCTTCCGGGCAAAAACTGTCCGGCAACGAAACCCGCAACCTGAACCGTGCATATCCGGGCAGATCCGACGGAACCTATACCGAAAAGGTTGCGTTCGCCATCACCGAAATGGTTAAGAAAAATAATATCAATATGACCATCGACTTGCACGAAGCCTCTCCCGAGTATCCTGTTATTAACGCGATTGTCGCACATGAGCGGGCAATGCCTATTTCTTCTCAGGTTGTTATGAATATGGAATTTGAGGATATTCAGATCGGGCTTGAACCGTCTCCTGCAACGCTGCATGGGTTGAGCCACAGAGAACTGGGGGATTATACCAATACCTATGCGGTGCTTATGGAAACGGCGAACGCCTCGCAGGGACGGCTTCGGGGCAGAACCGATGTGGCGCTGGTACTTACCGGAAAAGACCCGATGTATGTAAAAGCGCAAAAAATCGGACGGCTTTTTGTTCCGTATGATGAAAACGGGCATCCGATTGAAGAGCGTGTCGGACGGCATCTTACCGGAGTTGTGCAGCATATTGAAGTTATGGGAGAAAATGAGCCGGAGAAAGAGATCATTCTGGAAGGTCTGCCTTCCTATGCCGATGTAATGCAGAATGGTGTCGGGGCTTATCTTAAAGAGGTAAAAGAGCCCGCCGGTAAATAAACGGCTGCCTGCGTAAAGATAGAGAAGTTCCATGGTACTCGTGATATGTTCGCTGCTCTATATTCTCTATCTTTGCGCGGAATACCGGTATCTTAAACATGAAAGAAAAAAATTAAAATATCTTATCCATATAAACGGGACGAGGGGAAAGTCAACTTTGTGCCGTTTAGTGGATGCCGGATTGCGGGGCGGCGGGTACAAGGTGTTTACCAAAACAACCGGTACCGCTCCCCGTATCATAGATGTGGATGCAGTTGAGCGGGAAATTAACCGGCAGGGAAAAGCCAATATCCGCGAGCAAATCAAAGCCGTACATTGGGCTGTCCGACAAAATGCTGAGGTGCTTGTTGTAGAGTGTATGGCGGTAAAACCGGAGCTGCAGCGTATCTGTGAGCAGCGCATCCTCACTGCCGACATTACCGCAATTACCAATGTCCGGGAAGATCATCTTGATGAGATGGGTGCCAGCCTCGATAGTATTGCGCACTCTCTTGCACAAACCATCCCTACAAACGCTGTATTTTTTACCGCGGATGCAGCGTATTTTCCTTTTTTCCGGCAGGTGTGTGCCAGTCGGCATAGCCGTGCGTTTTTAAGCGGTGAACAGCTTGAACAATACCGGGAAATCGATTTTCCCGACAATGTTGCCCTTGCACTCGAAATCTGCCGGTATCTCGGCGTTGACACCCAAAAAGCCCTGCCTGCAATGAAATCCTATTATAAAGATCCGGGGAGTTTGAAGGTCGTTGCATACCGCAACGCAAAAGGCAGCACGGTATTTTTTATCAACACCTTAGCTGCAAACGATCCTTGTTCCACGGAGATTATCTTAAAAAACAGTATGACAAAGCCGTATTGGCAGCATAAAAAGTTTTTACTTATCAATAATAGGGCCGATAGGCTGAGCCGCTTGGCACAGTACGTCAGCTTTACCGTACAGCATCAGCAGCTCTTCGATGCCGTCCTTGTTTCAGGAGAAAGTCAACAGCTTTTTTACAACCGCTTAATGGAGCATACCGTAGACCGCGCAAAAGTTATCATGCTTACGGATGAATCTTATTTTGATACGCTCGACTGCGATGCGGTAGTATTTGCAGCAGGCAATATTTGCAGATCCGGTAAAAAGCTCGTCGACTATTTTGAAAAAAACGGCAGGGAATGCGTATGATACAAAACATCCTCACACTAGGCGTAATCATCAGCATTGTCTTTTACGAAATAACGGAAATTTCACCCGGCGGACTTATTGTCCCCGCGTATTTTGCCCTCTACTTAGATGACCCCCTAAAATTGAGCGTAACAGCCGGTATCAGTCTTCTAACCCTACTGCTGCTGAAACTCCTTTCCCGGTACACCATCCTGTACGGCAGGAGGCGGTTTGCCGTGTGCATTATCGTCAGCTTTATCATAAAGATGATCCTACAGTATGCTAATCTTCATGTTCTGCATGTCCATCAGCTCTATTTTCTCAATGTTCATAGTATCGGGATTATTATTCCCGGCATTTTGGCGCAGGAATTTGACCGGAACGGTATTCCGCGGACATCGGCAGCGCTTATTATTGTTGCTGTGGCGATCAAAGCAGTATATGAGCTGTTGTCTGCAGCGGGGGTCGGTATATGAAAAAAACGCTTTCATATAACAGTATAACCTATGCCCTTGTGCTTATGGCAGGTCTCTTTTTGCTGCTCTATTACGGGATAAAACCGGAAAGCTTTACCGCCAAGCACCGTTTTTATCCTGAAATGGTTGCTGCTGCCGAAAAGATGCAGCGTTTGCAGCAAGAAATCCTGCTGGAGATGCACAGACGAGGCATTGAAATAGACCCTGCAGTTGATAGGCTGGATAGCGGACTTATCGGTTTGGAGTGGAGCGGTATTACCACGACGCTCGGCAATCTTGAAAGCAAGCGGACAACGGTTAATCCCGATTTTGCAGCGCTGCTCGTAAGGCTTTTTAAAGAAGCGGGATTGCAAAAGGGAGACTGCATTGCGGCTAATTGTTCCAGCTCTTTTCCGGCGCTGAACCTTGCCTTTATTGCCGTAGCGGATACCTTGGAATTAAACGCCGTTATGGTAACTTCCGTTGGGGCTTCTACCTATGGAGGCAACAGAGAAGATTTTACCTATCTGGATATGGAACGGCATTTATATGGTAAAAAGCTGATACAGACCAAAACCATTGCCTATTCATTAGGAGGCGCAGGAGATACCGGAAAAGAATTTGAGGCGGAGGTTATAGACCCCATAAAAGAGCGGCTTGACGGTTACGGGCTTATCTTTTTGTACGAGCCTGATTTTGAAAAAAATCTTGCAGAGCGGTATGCGTTGTATATGAATGCTGCGCCTACAGCTACTGCAGTTACAGCGGCTTCACCCAATGCGGTTAAGGCTTTTATCAATATCGGCGGCAACCTCCTTTCGTTGGGGGAGTATACCGACAGCATCGACACGGAAAAAATCCGCTTACCGGTTGGGACTGCAATACAAACCGGCTTGGTAGGAAAATTTTTACAAGCCGGTGTCCCGGTATTCTACTTACTCAATATAAAAAGCATTGCCCTGTACTATCAGCTGCCCTTCGATCCCGTTACGCTGCCTGAAATCGGAACCGCCCCGATATACTACCGCACGGGCGGGCATTTCAGGAATTATCTGATACTCGCTCTATTTGCCGCCGCTTTGATACTGAATAGGGTATCTCTAAAAACTCGGTTAGATTTTTAGAAGATGCCTCATCAGCAAAGCTGATAACGAGTTTTTATTTAAGTCTTTATATTATAATGACTTAAAATAAAACATCGCAAATTAAATCTAAGGAAAACCTCTAAAAACTTAAGTTTTTAGAGGTTTTCCAATAGAGTATTTTTTAAGGGGTTTAAGTAAGCGGAAATGCTAAACTATGTTTCGCTATAAGCTGCCAATTCCCGTCCTTGATTGCAGATAATGCTGTAGAGGCATGCATCGAGCAGAATACCCGAGAGTTCTTGCCCCATTGCGCGGATCTGCATATCGGTCTTATTTAAAAGCGAGATAATGCGGTGTACGGTTTGCTCATTCCATTGCCTGCTTGCGCGGCGGTATTGCTCGATTGCTTTCTTCGATGTAAAGCCTGCTTTTTTTAAGCTGAAATCATCCAATCCGCCGGTTTGCGCAAGGGTATGCCAGTCGCGCAGCCGTCTAAAGCAGTAGGTAAGCCCCGCAATCAGCTGCACCGGCGAGGATTCTTTTGAAAGGGTCAGCTTTTGACGGATATTCAGCGCATATTCCAGATTGGCATTGCTCAGCGCATCAAAAAGCGTAAATGGCGTTTCTTCTTTGTTATGCGCAAGCAAGCGCTCAACGGTTTCTGCAGTCAGCGTTGTTCCCGGTTCAAAAAAGAGGCTGATATGGGCACAGGCGGTTTTGAGCGCTTCGGTGTTGTTTTCTACCAGCTCCAGCAGCACCTCGATAGCTTCTTGCTCGATGTTGATCTTGGACTGTGCAAAAAAGCGGCGGAGCCACTCCTGTTTTTTATTTTCAAACAGTTCCCAAAATATCTTTTTGTGATCTTTGGGCACCAGCGCTTCAATTTTTTTATCAATTCCGATTTCATCGGAGATCAGTACTATAAAAGCACCGTCTTCCGCAGGTGTCTGTTCAACCCATTGCGTAAGTGCATGGATATCCTCTTTTTTCTTGATTGCTTCCGCGTTCCTGACAACGGCAAACCGAGCCTCCGCAAACAGGGAACCGTTCTGAACGGCGTCCAGAATAACCGATATGGGGGTGTCTGCCGCATAAAAGAGATGGTTGTCGAGCTGTCCGTATTTTTTTTCCGCATTCTTCCGCAGCGCTTCGAGCGCATCGTTCCGCTCGCCCAATTCGGGGCCGGTAAAAAGCCATAAAGGAGCACTCATCCGTTCGGTTATTCCTCTTCAAATTTTGCGGCAAAAAGCTGTTCAAGCGCTGCGAGTGCTTCGGCTTCGTCGGCGCCGTCGGCGGAAAGAGTTAGTTCGGTTTGGTACCCTGCGGCCATCGTCATCACACCCATAATGGATTTTGCATTGACGGTAACGTTTTCTTTTTCAAACATAATATTCGACTGGAATTTATTTGCCGTTTGTACAATCAACGATGAAGGACGCGCATGGATTCCGGCGCGGTTTTGCACAATAATCTTTTTTGTTACCATAGCTTCTTCCCTTAGTACGTACATCAGTACGTATCATCCGCCGAATAATAAGGTACCCGGCTCGTATCGCTTTCCATCCAGCGCAGAATATTTTGATTAAATTCCTTCGCGGAATAAACGCCCATACTTTTAAGCCGCTCGTTCATCGCGGCTGTTTCTAAAATAATCGGAATATTCCGTCCGGATTTTACCGGTATTTCCAACAACGGCAGTTTTACATCCAATATCTCGGTGGTAAGTTCTTCGGTACCGATGCGGTCATACACTTTATGCGAGTCCCATTCTTCCAGCTTAGCCACCAGCTGTATCTGTTTTTGCTCTCTGACCGACCGGACTCCGTAGAGCTGCATGATGTTGATGATGCCGAGTCCGCGTATTTCCATGTGATGCCCGATCATCTTGTTGGCGCCCCGTCCGATCAAGCTGTTTCCGTTTATACAAGTGATTTCTACGACATCGTCGGAAACCAGCCGATGCCCCCGTTCTACAAGCTCAAGCGCCGTTTCACTCTTACCGACCCCCGAATCGCCTAAAATGAGAATACCGAGTCCGTATACTTCTACCAGAACGCCGTGTATTGCCACCGTCGGGGCAAACACATTGGACAAAACGCGCATCAGCCGCACGGAAAGCTCGCTGGAGGAAAGATCCGTCTGCAATATGGGGCAGCCGGTCGGCCGAACCAGCTCTAAAAATACCGGAGAGGGAGAGATGTTGTGAGAGAAAATACAGCAGGGAATATTGTGCGTCATCATCTTTTTGATGTTTTCGACGTTGTTGCTTTCGATAAGTTTTTGTAAATAGGCGCATTCCCCTCTGCCGAACAACTGGACGCGCTGACAGGCAAAGGAATCGAAGAAGCCTGAAAGCGCGAGTCCCGGGCGGTTTAAATCCGCAACGGTAATGCTGCGCGTCAAACCGTTCTGCCCGCACACGCAATGCAGATGAAGCGCATCGTGCTCCGTTAAGTCGAGATCGAGTAATTCAAGCACCGTTAAACTTTTAGAAAGCATGTATGCGAGTATACCGAACCGGCGGGTCTTTGTAAATGCCGCGTGGGGTTCAGTCTTTCAAGGCTTTGAGTTCTGTTTTTAACGATGCGCTTTCGCGTGATTGGCGTGCAAGGCGATCGGCAAGCAGACGCGACAAAAAGATGCCGTAATGGGGGTAGGCTTCGATTAGTTTCATAAATTTCATCTTAGGTACTTTAACCAATGTTCCCTTTCCGATTGAAACAACCGTTGCCGACCTCGTATCGTTTGTGAGGAATGCCATTTCCCCGATAAAAATGTCCGCCGGCGTCAGCACCGTTAAAAGCGTATTGTTGACATAGACGGCAAAGCGGCCGGAGCGGATATAAAAGAGATTGTTCGATTCATCGTTTTGACGGCATACCACTTGCAAGTGATTAAAATGGAGAGTTTCCTGTTCCCTCAAAATCGCCGGCGTTAGGTTTGTGCTGTCCTTCTGGTTGGGAACTTCAAATGAGACTTCGTTTCCGGCATCATTATAGTAGAGTTCTTTTACAAAACTCTGACTCATCTTAATACCCATGCCGTGTAAGCCCGCCTCAAAAGGTGCGTCAAGAGCGGAACGCCAATCAAATCCCGGACCGTCGTCTTTGATGCTAATTCGCGTACGTTCAGGGGAAATGTCATAAGTAATCAAAACTTTTTTTGTTCCGACGGCAGGATCCATCCGCTTTATTCTAATCAGTTCAAGCACATCCTTTCCCTGCTTGAGCCATTCGGTTTTTTCATCGTAGCTGATATTGCAATTACCGTGTTCTACGGCATTGAGGAGCAGCTCCATCATTGCTCCCTGAAAGGCGCTCCGTTCCGCTTCGTTAACGCGGTCGGTATTATAAAGGTAAGTAGAAATAAGATTTGCATAGAACATAATTTCAAACGGGTCGGTCTCGCTCGTAAAGCTGCCGTGTTCCAGTTCGTTGGCTGGATGGCTCATACCGCGGTTGACTAAAAAATGTTCGTGGGAATTTAAGATTTTAATAATCTGCGCAACATACTGTTCAAATTCCTTGCGAGTCAAAACAAATAAAAAGTTAGGCTCTTTCCGCTGTGTCAGTGTTGTTTTTTGCTCCTGCGAATCGGTAATTGCAATAACGCCTCCGAACAGCAACCACGGATCATCTTTTACGATTTTAAGACATTTTTCTGCATGAACAGACGGATCGCCGAAATCGATAATCTTGATTTCCGGCATCTCATATCGAAAAGCAGCAAGCGCTTCGGTATAACTTTGTAATTGCTGCGAAATAATACTAAAGTTTGACTGCTTACATGCCTGCTGCATCGCCTCTACGGTGCTTACAATGGTACTGACAATCGGAATCTTCTTCATAACTTTTACCTTTAATTTTAGAAAAGCAGGGGAAGCGCACCAGATAGAACAGATAAAAATCGTAGAATAAATAGGCTGTGAGACCATTTGAACCATCTTCCACTGTTGTACATCCGTGTACAACAGTGGAAGGCGAGTTTTGTGCGTGCACAAAACATCGCTGCTGCATGGAACCACTGCCATCCTTGGCAGCTCTGCTTGAACAACCTCTTTATTCCACGGGGTGGTAAAAAACAGTCTGGTGCGATTACCCTGTGCTGGGAGAGAGTATAGCATAATTTTATTTTTCGTGCTACATTGCGATTCATTCATGGAAACCTTATCGTTTTTACCCGGCTCTCCGCTTCCTGCCGGCGCTGCCGTCTATAGCGACGGTGTGAATTTCAGTATCTTTTCCCGTAATGCCTTTTCGGTTACGTTGGATATCTTTGAAAAAGCCGAAGATTCCGCGCCTTGTTGCTCATACACTTTTGACCTTCAGACGAATAAAACAGGGGATATCTGGCACGTTTTTGTCAAAGGCCTACCGAAGAACGCCTTGTATCTTTACCGCGTCGACGGCCCCTTTGCCCCATACGAGGGAATGCGTTTTAACGCCGGTAACTATCTGCTCGACCCATACTCGCGGGGGCTTGCCAATACGGAATCTTTTAGCGGTAACTTTTCCGCGCAGACACCTCCTCCTCATATAGACGGAGACCTTGCGTTTTTAACCCGCCAGTCTCCTGCTCATTTTCCCAAATGCATCGCGGTAGCTCAAGACGATTTTGACTGGCAGGGTGACCATCCGCTCAATTATCCGCTAAAAGACTGCATCATCTACGAAGCGCATGTAAAAGGACTTTCGTGCCATCCCAATGCGCCTCAGCAACATAAGGGAACCTATCAAGGCATTATCGATACCATCCCGTATTTAAAAGAACTCGGTATTACCAGCATTGAACTGCTGCCCATTCAGGAATTTAACGAAAACGAACTGACCAGAATTAACCCGCGAACAGGCACGCTGTTAAAAAATTATTGGGGATACAGTACCATTGCCTTCTTTGCACCTAAATCGTCGTATGCTTCCGACCGTGAAGGTGTAGGGGCTGTATTCGAGTTTAAACGGATGGTGCGCGAGCTGCACAAAAACGGTATCGAAGTGATTCTGGACATCGTATTTAATCATACGGCGGAAGGAAGCGAATTCGGTCCGACCCTTTCGTTCCGCGGTTTGGATAATATCATCTATTATATATTAGAAGATAACGCCCGCTATTACCGGAATTACTCCGGCTGCGGCAATACCTTCAACTGCAATCACCCGATTGTGCAGACCTTTATCTTAGACTGCCTGCGGTACTGGGTTATCGAAATGCACGTTGACGGATTCCGGTTTGATCTCGGCTCCATCTTGGGCAGGGATCAAAAAGGGCGGCTTATGGACAATCCTCCTACTCTGGAGCATATTGCCGAAGATCCCATATTGAGAAAAACAAAGATTATCGCCGAAGCGTGGGACGCGGGCGGCGCCTATCAGGTAGGGAATTTTCCCGGCGGCAGGTGGGCGGAATGGAATGACCGTTTCCGCGACGATGTGCGCCTCTTTTGGCGCGGCGATTCCTCCCATGCTAGGGAGCTTGCAACGCGCGTAACCGGTTCCGCCGATTTGTACTCCGGCAACGGACGCAAGCCTTTCCATTCCATCAACTTTGTTACCAGCCACGATGGATTTACCCTCTACGATTTATTAAGCTATGATAGAAAACACAACGAAGAGAACGGAGAGGACAATCGGGACGGTACCGATTTTAATTGCAGCTATAACAACGGCTTTGAAGGGAAAACCGAAAACACCCGCATCGAAACCCTACGGAAGCAAAAAGCAAAAAACATCCTGCTAACGCTCATTTTATCGCTGGGAACTCCGATGCTAACTGCCGGAGATGAGGTACTGCGGACACAACGGGGAAACAACAACCCCTACTGCCAAGACAACGAGATAAGCTGGTTCGATTGGTCGCTGACACAAAGCAATGCCGACATACTGACCTTTGTAAAAAAATTGATCCGCCTGCGCAAACAGCATCCGGCGTTCCTGCGTTCGGAATTTTTAACGGGAACGCAATCCGGAGACCGGCGTAAGCAAGATATCAGCTGGTATGATGCACAGGGCAATACCCCCGATTGGAACCAACCTTCATCGTTTTTAGCGTATTTTCTTGACGGTTCCGCGGCGGAAACGAGAGCCGAACGCGATGATAACAGCTTTTACATCATATTAAACGGCGGTAGTTTAGACGTTACTGCAACGATATGCCCTCCTCCGCAAGGAAAGCATTGGTATCGGCTGATCGATACATCCTATCCGGCAGGGGAAGATTTTACCGATCCCGAACAGGCGCCGCTGTCGGAAAATCAGCAAAAATATGTTGTATTAGCCGCGACAGCCGTCGTGTTAATTCTGAAATAGCGAGGTAGATTATGTCTCAATTAAAAGAAACCTTACGGGCAAGTATTCTAGGCAAGTTGAAACGGAATTTCAGCAAGGAAATATCCGAGGCAACAAAGCGTGAGCTCTATGATGCCGCAGCGAGCAGCGTTATGGATAGCATCCAGCCGAACATATCCGCAACCAGAGCCGCGCAGGAGCAACCCGATGTACGGCAGATGTATTATTTCTCTGCCGAATTTTTGATGGGGCGAGCGCTTTCGAATAACCTGAACAACACCGGTATGCGCGCCGTGATGGAAGAACTTTTAACGGAGCTTTCCGCCCCGTATCGGGACATCGAGGATGAAGAACCCGATGCAGGGCTTGGAAACGGCGGTCTCGGTAGGCTCGCCGCCTGTTTTTTGGACTCGCTTGCAACGCTCGACTACCCCGGGCACGGCTACGGTATCCGCTACCAGTACGGTATGTTTGAACAGCGAATTGAAAACGGCTATCAAGTGGAATACCCCGACAATTGGCGGCGTTATCGCGATCCGTGGGAAATACGCCGAGACGATTTAGCGGTAACGGTGCGCTTCGGCGGCGCCCCGATATGCACGCAGCAAGAAGACGGCACCCTGTGCTATCGGTTGGAAAATGCCGAGGAGGTTATCGCAACCCCCTACGATATGGCGATCATCGGATACGGCACCAAAACCGTCAACCGCCTGCGCCTGTGGGAAGCCTCCTCTCCCAATGGATTCGACCTCCAGCTCTTTAACAATATGGAATACACCGCTGCGGTTGCAAAGCAGAACTCTGCGGAAAATATTTCCCGGGTATTGTACCCGAACGATACCGGCCCGTCGGGAAAGGCGCTGCGCCTCAAGCAGCAGTATTTTTTCACTTCTGCAAGTTTACAGGATTTGATGCGTTCGTTTATTCATAAACACGGTACGAATTTCGCCGACTTCCCGCGTTACAATGTTATTCAGCTGAACGATACGCACCCCGTCGTAGCGATCCCCGAACTGATGCGCCTTTTGATGGACGAGCATCACCTCGGCTGGGATGAATCGTGGGCAATTGTTACCCATACGTTTGCCTACACAAACCATACGATTTTAGCGGAAGCGTTGGAAAAATGGCCGATCGAGATATTCCAAGGGCTGCTGCCGCGCGTGTATCAAATTGTAGAAGAGATAAACCGCCGTTTCCTGCTGGAGCTGCGGGAAAAATATCCCAATGACTGGAAAAAACACAACAAGATGTCCATCATCGGCGAAGGGAAAGTCCGTATGGCATGGCTCGCTATTGCCGGTTCATTCTCCGTCAACGGGGTTGCGGCGCTGCACACCGAAATCCTTAAAACCAAAGAACTCGCCGACTGGTATAACCTGTATCCGCAGAAATTCAACAACAAGACAAACGGCGTTACGCAGCGCCGCTGGCTTTTAACCGCGAACCCTTCGCTTGCAGCCTTTATCACCAAGCATATCGGCGACGGCTGGATTAAAGACCTTACCCAGCTGCGGCAGCTTGAAAAACTGGCGGATAATCAGGAAGCATTAAACGAATTAATCGCGATAAAAAAACACAATAAAGAGCGGCTTGCTGAATTCCTCAAGCGGACGCAGGGAGTTGTTATCGATCCTAACTCGATTTTTGACGTACAGATAAAACGGCTCCACGAATACAAACGGCAGCTGTTAAACATTCTGCACGTTATGACGCTCTATAACCGGATTATCGAAGACCCGACGTATGATCCTATTCCGCATACCTTTATCTTCGGCGCAAAAGCGGCGTCGGGCTATCGGCGGGCAAAGCTCATCATTAAGCTGATCAACACCGTCGCTGACCGCATCAACAACGATCACCGCGTTAGAGGAAAACTAAAGGTTGTGTTTGCGGCTAATTACTGCGTTTCCACCGCCGAAAAGATTTTCCCCGCCTCGGATATCTCCGAACAGATTTCCACTGCGGGTAAGGAAGCGTCGGGAACCGGCAATATGAAGTTTATGCTGAACGGAGCTATCACGCTCGGTACGCTGGACGGTGCCAATATCGAAATTGTCGAAGAAGTCGGAGCGGAAAATGCCGTGATTTTCGGTATCACCGCCGATGAAATTCAAAAGATCGAGCATGAGCACAGCTATAATCCGCAGGAATATCTAAACCGCAATCCTGCATTGGCACGCGCGCTTACGCAGCTTATCGATGGCACCTATACGCCGCCCTTTGACAACAGCTTTAGAGAATTGTATGATTCGCTGGTCTACGGTGTAGAAGGCCAGCGGCCTGATGTCTATTACGTGCTGGCAGACTTCGACGCTTATGCAGCGGCTCAGGAGCGGATTGTCGAATGTTACCGCGACCCGATGAAATGGGCTAAAATGTGCCTTCTAAACATCGCCCGATCGGGTAAGTTCAGTTCAGACCGTACCATCGAAGATTATGTGCGGGATATATGGAAATTGGAAAAAATACCAATTCATAATTAAGAATGCATAATTCATAATTCTTAATTATTTATCAATTATTTTTCGGGAGAAAATAGATTATGGAAAGAACATTTGTGATGATGAAGCCGGGCGTGGTGCAGCGGCGGATTGCCGGAGAGGTGCTGAGCCGCTTTGAAAAAAAAGGACTCAAGCTGGCTGCGTTGAAGCTGATGCGCATCAGTCCGGAGCTTGCGAAAAAACATTACGCCGAACATGCCGACAAGCCGTTTTTTGGTGAGCTGGTACAGTATATCACCTCAGGCCCTGTAATTGCGATGGCCTTTGAGGGAGAAGAAGCCGTTGCGCTTGTGCGGAAACTCTGCGGCGCTACCAAGGTTTTGAATGCGGAACCGGGCACCATCCGCGGCGACTACGCGCTGCATACGAACATCAACGTTGTGCATTCTTCGGATTCTGCCGAAAGCGCCGCACGGGAACTCGGTTTATTCTTTCAGCCGGAAGAATTTTTCAGCTGGAATGACGGGAATAAGGACTGGTTTTAACGAGAGGATACCCGTTCACTCCATAGCGTTACTTAATGAAAGCTTCTAAACGCTGCATTTTTTAGAAGCTTTCTCATTAACTTTGAACATCTTTAGAACATCTTTAAAAAACTGAGGTTTTTACCTTTAAATGTTCGATTAAGGATTAAAAAATGCTTGAAAAAATTACCAATACGTTCAGCGGTATTGTCCGCAAGATAAGCGGCAAGGCTACCATTACCGAAAAAAATATTGAAGAAGCGGTAGAGGAAATAAAAATTGCGCTGCTCGAAGCGGATGTCAACCTGCGTGTTGTACGCCGCTTTATCAACGCAACAATCGAAGAAGCAAAGGGAGAAACCGTATTAAAATCGGTGAATCCCGGTCAGCAGTTTGTTAAGATTGTTCACGATAAAATCCTTTCGTTTCTCGGCGATGAAAAGAAAAGCCTTCAATTAAAAGGCCCTGATACCCAGTCGGTCATCCTCTTCCTCGGTTTACAAGGCTCCGGTAAGACGACTTCCGCCGCAAAACTGGCTGCGCGTTTAAAGAAAGAAGGCCGTAAGCCGCTGCTCGTTGCCTGCGACCTCGTCCGTCCCGCCGCTGTGGAACAGCTCTCCTCTTTAGGAGAGCGTATCGACGTGCCGGTGTATAAAGAAGACACCAAGGATGCGGTACGGGTTGCACAAAATGCGGTTACATTCGCACGGAAAAACGGGTTTGATACCGTTATCGTCGATACGGCGGGGCGGCTGCAAATCGACGAAGTGATGATGAAGGAAATTGCCGCGGTTAAAAAAGCGGTTAATCCGGTAGAAACCCTGCTTGTCGCCGATGCAATGACGGGACAAAATGCCGCCGAGGTCGCAAAAGCCTTTGATGAGCAGGCTGGGCTGACCGGTGTTATCCTCACGAAATTCGACTCCGATGCGCGAGGCGGTGCGGCGCTGTCGTTAAAAACCGTAACCGGCAAGCCTATTCTTTACGTCGGTGTCGGTGAAAAAATCGAAGACTTTGAACCGTTCTACCCCGACCGCATTGCCGGGCGGATCCTCGGTATGGGCGATATCGTTTCGCTCGTGGAAAAAGCGCAGGAGAATATCGATGCGGAAGAAGCCGCCCGCTTGCAGAAAAAAATGGCGACGGAAACTTTCACCCTTTCCGATATGCTCGATCAGCTTGAAAATGTCGAAAAGATGGGTTCGATTGAATCTATGCTTGATATGATGCCGGGGCTTGCCGGTCAAATCTCCGCCGAGGATATCGATAAGGCGGGCTTTAAGCGGCAAAAGGCGATTATCCAGTCTATGACGCTCAAAGAGCGGGAAAACCATCACATCATCGGGCCGCCCCGCCGCAAACGCATTGCAAAAGGTTCGGGCACCTCCGTCGCCGAAGTGAACAAATTGTTAAAACAGTTTGAAAAGACTCGTCAAACGATGCGGAAGGTTGCAAAAAGCAAAGGACTTCAAGCGCGGCTTATGGGCTTGATGGGCTCGTAATGCACCTTTATATAGATTTTTCTAAAAGGAGATATCTATGAACAATATATTAAAAACCGCTTTGCTTCCGGCAGTTGTTTGCGCATTTTGTATTACAGCCTGTACAACGCTGCCGGCTAAAGCGCTATATACGGAATCGAAAGTTACGGACGTCACGGTCAACACGGAAAATAGTCATTTTGACGTTGTGTACGCGATTGATTGCTGTGTGATGCCTAAAGCGAAAGACGACTTTGTCAGCTTTAAGGTAGATACGATGCTGTATACCTATCGGTTTGATTTTTCCATAAATTATGGAATGAAAGGCATACTCGACCAATTCTTCACTATCAGTAATTTGGCCGATTCTCAAGATAGAAATAACGGTATCCGTTACCTCGGCGAAACAACCCTCTATGCCTATGCATCATCCGAAGGTTCCATAAGCAGGCTAATTGTCAACGGGAAAAAACCAAACCACGTGCGTTTCAGTTTTTTGCTGAAAGACGGAAAAAAATACCTCTTGCTTGAAGGCTTCCACGTAGAGACGCTCGATGGGAAATTGGCTGTTGATGACTTTATCGACAGCATCCCGTTCCGCTACGACGACGTAAAAAAAGCTTATGATTTCTTTCATGATACGGAAGATCTTGAAGCAACGCGGCAAAAGCAGTTACACATAGCCCGTGCGGCAGAGCAAGCCGGAAAAGAAAAGGAAGCTATCGTGGAGACTGAACAAATTTCAGAGAACACGGACAGTGTTACCGTAAATTCCGAAGAATCTTCTGCTGAAAACCAATAAAAGCAAGCCATTTTTCTTTGCGTGCTATATAAGACTATAACAAGGGGATGTCTCAAAAATGAATATTTTGTCGCCGTCCCCAATCCCTTGTTATAGGGTAACTTCTAAAAATCTATCATAATCTTTAGAAGAGACCCGGGAGGTTATATGAAGCTTATCCGGCCTTTATATCACGCAAAGCGGATAGCACGAAGGCTCTACAGCGGCCTTTTGTGTCCCCAAACTTGTCTCCTCTGCGGAAGTGTAAGTGAGACGGGATTGCCACTGTGTACCGATTGTATCCGAACCGAATTTACGCCGTACATCGGCTCCATAACTTTGGCAGATGCAGAAGAAGCGCAAAAACGCTGCAGGCATTGCGGAAAAATCCTTATTTCCGAACATGGGTATTGCACCCGCTGTAGGCCGGCCGGCGATGAACCGGCAGAAAAGCAAGCACCGGCGTGTGATCGTATTTTTACGCTTTTCCCGTATATCGGGCTCGGTCAAAAACTGCTGCCGGTTTGGAAGAACAATAACTTTCGCACCTTTTCCACGGTGTTTGCACCGCTTATTCACAAGTTTCTCACACAAAATCCGGAGCTTATGCACATTCCGCTCGTACCGGTTCCACCCCGTCCAAAAAAATTATGGGAAAAAGGCTGGGATCAGCTTGATGACCTTGTGCGGGACTTATCGGTTTACCCGCAGCTGGCAGTATGCCGGTGTTTAAAACGGCTGGACGGTATTCCTCAAAAGAAATTATCCAAAACCGATCGTGCGGTAAACTTGCAAGGAAAAATCAAACTTGCGGCAAAGGCTGTTCCCGATAAGCTCATCCTGCTCGACGATGTAATGACCACCGGCGCAACACTCGAAGCTTGCGCCCGCGTCTTAAAAGCTGCCGGATGCAAGGAAGTCTACGGGCTTTGTCTCTTTTTCGACTGAAAAGGTGCGGTGTCGTTCAGCCCGTTTAGTTAAATTTATCGATTCCGGTTTAAGTTAAATCTTGCATTTACCCTAAAATTAGTGTATAGTTGTATGGTTTACAGACATTAGCTCTTTGCGGAATGGAGCCTGTTTCGGCGGCACAGAAAGCGGCAGCGGTTATTTTATATTGATTGGCATACTGCTTGCATTAAGACTATTAAAATTGAAAGCGGTCGTGTTACGGGGTGAGGTGTGTCCTCATCACTTTCCGGAGGTTCTTACAATGATTTCAGAAAAATTTGTTACATATAGTATGCGCTGTATGTCGATTGGTATCGCTGTTGCTATTTTTCTCCTTTCCGCGCAGTCAAAGCTTCCTATACCGCCGTCTATTTCTTTTCCGGGACTGGATAAGCTCCTGCACGCTTGCGCTTTCAGCGGGCTTGCTTTTGCGCTTTCGTTTTGGTTTTCTGCCGATGCGTGGAGTGCAAAACCGCTAAAATACGCCATGTTTGTTTGTTGTATTGCTGCCTGCTATGGGGTCTCCGACGAAATACACCAAATCTTTGTTCCCGGCAGGGATGCTTCCATATATGATTGGTTCGCCGACTGTACCGGTGCTGTTTTGGCTGTAACTTTTCGAGTGGGCTTGATGAAGTTTCGCTCAAGATGATGGATTTTCCGGAAAATGTTGGCTGGAAGTGCAATTATAGAAAGACTTCTATCGCTTTTTGCAGGTAAAAATGACGTATATATGTCGATGGTGTTGGTATATATATGTTGATAATATTGACATATTAAATCTATTGTTGATATATTCCTCTTAGGATGTTACAGGCAGAATTAAAGAAAATATGTCTTACACAGCTGGAAAAACTACAGCACACTGATGACGGAACGTATCGGGATGCTTTAGCGGATATCCCCGAGATAAAAACGCATGCTTTTGTCGTATGCGGTGTGCGGCGGTGTGGGAAGAGCACGCTGTTACAACAGTTTGTAAAAAAGCTGAATAAGCCGTTCTTTTATCTGAATTTTGATGACTTGCGGCTGTTGGAGTTTTCCGTTCCCGATTATGCGGTGCTGGATGCAGTTATCGACGAATCCGGGAGCCGTCTGATTTTTTTTGACGAAATACAAGCTGCTGCGCACTGGGAGCTGTATGTGCGGCAAAAACTCGATCAAGGCTTTCAGGTGGTGCTCACCGGCTCTAATGCCTCTCTCCTAAGCCGTGAGCTTGGAACAAAACTGACCGGGCGGCATATTGTTAAAGAGCTCTTTCCGTTTTCTTATTCCGAGTATTTGCGCTTTGCAGGTGCTCAAAAAGGCAGCCAGTCGTTTGAAAATTATTTTCAAACGGGAGGCTTTCCCGAATATCTCAAACTGCATAATTCCGATATTGTTATGCAGCTTCAAAAGGATATATTATATCGGGATATAGCGGTACGTTACAATGTGAGTGATGATAAATCGCTGCAGCGGCTGTATGTGTATCTTGCTTCCAATGCGGCATCGCTTATCTCTCCCAGTAAGCTGAAAACGGTTGCAGGGGTAAAATCGCATACGACTATTCTTGATTATTTTTCGTACCTTGAGAATGCGTACTTATTGAGTTTGGTGCCGAAATTCGCATGGTCGCAAAAAGCTCAGAGCCTTGCCCCAAAAAAAGTTTATTTTACCGATATCGGACTGATACGGACGGCAGGCGTTAGTTTTAGCGAAAATTCCGGGCATATTTTAGAAAATTTCGTATTTAACGAACTTCGTCGGAAATACGGGACGTTTGACGATAAACAAATCTTCTATTATAGTAACGATACCTGCGAGTGTGATTTTATCGTTAATCCGCTTTTTGCACCGCAGTGTATTCAAGTGTGCTTAGATTTGAATCTCGACAACACCGAACGGGAGCTAAACGGGCTATTAGCGGCAATGAACTTCTTTAAGGTACGGGAAGGACTTATTCTTACAAAAGACTCTCATGACCTTTTTGTAAAAGAAGATAAGAAGATAACCATAATGCCTGCATGGGATTATTTTGGATAAAATGTGTACCGGCAGGGCGTTGTAATGGATGAAGTAATAAAGCTGAAATGTGATGTATGCGTCATGGAACAGATTTACAACCTTATACATGAGACTTGCTGCAACGGTGGAACAGCTGATTGGTAGGGAAGATGTAGGGGAAATGAGGTTTATAATAATATGGAAAAAACAGTATATTTAGGGGTTACCGGTGATATTATTCATCCCGGTATTATCAATATCATTGCAGAAGGTGCAAAGCATGGACGTCTTATCATCGGAGTATTGACGGATAGCGCGATTGTTTCGCATAAAAGGCTGCCGTATTTGACGTATGAACAGCGTAAACAGGTTATAGAAAACATTAAAGGAGTAAGCGAAGTCGTTCCGCAAGAAGATTGGTCTTATGTCCCCAATTTAAAAAAATTGAAACCGGATTTTATTATTCATGGGGATGACTGGAAAACCGGCCATTTAAGCAAGATTCGAGATGAAGTTATTCAGGTAATGAAAGAATGGGGCGGCGAAGTGATTGAAATTCCTTATACCAAAGGAATTAATTCAACGGCTCTTGCCGCTAATATGCATAACATCGGTACAACGCCTGAGATCAGAATGAAAACGCTACGCCGTCTTGTCGAAGCAAAGCCGGTTGTACGGATTATGGAAGCTCATTCAGGCCTTTCCGGTTTGATTATTGAAAATCTTGAAGTACAAAAGGAAGACGGCATTCATCGATATGATGGAATGTGGTCTTCGAGCCTTACCGATTCAACCAGTAAGGGGAAACCCGACATCGAAGCGGTTGATCTTACAACTCGTCTTCAAAGTTTAACGGATATTCTTGAATGTACCACAAAACCGATTATTTATGACGGTGATACGGGCGGTAAGCCAGAGCATTTTGTATTTACCGTCAGGACTCTGGAACGGAATGGTATTTCGGCTATTATTATCGAAGATAAAGTTGGTTTGAAAAAAAACAGTTTGTTTGGCACGGAAGCTAAGCAGGAATTGGCACCGGTTGAAGATTTTTGTCATAAAATAGCGGAAGGTAAAAAGGCTCAAGTTACCGAAGATTTTATGATTATTGCCCGTCTTGAATCTCTGATAGCCGGTCATTCCGTTGATGAAGCTTTAGAGCGTGCTCTTGCTTACGTAAAGGCCGGCGCCGATGGCGTTATGATTCATAGCAAAGAAAAAAACGGTGAAGATATTAAAGCATTCTGCAAGCGTTTTAGAAATGAATATAAAAAAGTCCCGATTGTTTTGGTTCCTACGACATATAATCAATTCACCGAATCGGAACTTGCTTCTTGGGGCGCAAATATTATTATTTATGCAAATCACATGCTGCGGGCATCGTATCCGGCAATGTACAAGGTTGCAAAAACTATCTTGGAAGCCGAGCGTTCTTTAGAAGTAAATGATATGTGCCTTTCAATAAAAAGTATCTTAGAGCTTATTCCAGGGACAAAATAGATGATTCGGCCTCAATTTTTTTATGAGTTATTACAGGAAAACGGCACCGATTTTTTTACGGGGGTTCCCGATTCTTTGTTAAAAAATTTTTGCGCTTATTTGACGGATACGGTGGATGCCAAGCATCATATTATTGCCGCAAATGAAGGCTGTGCCGTAGGCTTAGCTTCGGGGCATTATTTTGCAACAAATACTATCCCGCTTGTATATATGCAAAATTCCGGGCTGGGTAATACGGTTAATCCGCTGCTTTCTCTTGCAGATAAAGATGTGTACTCCGTGCCGTTGCTGCTTGTGATAGGCTGGCGGGGTGAACCGGAGGGCGATCACGATGAGCCTCAGCATATCAAACAGGGTAAAGTAACCTGCGCATTGCTTGAGGCAATGGAAATTCCTTATGCGGTGCTGGAAGCTGATGAAGAAAAAGCTGCGGTTCAAATTACCGATGCGTATAAAACAATAAAAGAACGCAGCGCTCCGTTTGCGCTTGTAATACGGAAAGGCTGTTTTGCTTCGTATACGCTTAAATCGAATGAATGTGTTCCTGCCGAGATGAGTAGAGAGCAAGCTATAGAGCAGATAATAGAGTGTATGCCATCAAATACCGTTTTTGTTTCTACTACTGGAATGGCATCCCGTGAATTATATGAATTACGGGAAAAAAATCGGCAGAAGCACGATACGGATTTTTTGACGGTCGGTTCAATGGGACACGCCTCTCAAATAGCGCTCGGTATTGCTTTATGCAAAACGCACCATAAGGTTGTTTGTATTGATGGAGACGGGGCTGCGATTATGCACTTAGGCGCGTTAAGTACGATTGGTACTCAAAAACCTCAGAATATGATCCATATTGTTTTGAATAACGGCGCTCACGATTCGGTGGGCGGACAACCGACGGTAGGACGGAAAATAAATTTATGCGCTATTGCCGAAGCCTGCGGGTATGTTCACGCCGCTTGTGTTAGAACTCAGGAAGAGTTGACTGCTGTACTAACCGGTGTGGTTGTGTGTCCTGTTTTTATCGAGGTGATAGTATCAAAAGGTTCACGCTCCGACTTAGGTAGACCTAAGTCATCTCCTATTGAAAATAAAAAAGCTTTTATGGAATGGTTAAAATTATAAATGGCAAAATTTGCAGTAATTTCTGATATTCATGGTAATCTTCCTGCTCTTGAAAGTGTTATGACTGATATTTTAAAGCAAAATATTCATAGCATAATCCTTTTAGGCGATTTAATTGATTATGGAATGCAGTCGAATGAAGTGATAAAATATCTTATATCATGTCCCGTTAAAATTATTTGCAATATTTGGGGTAATCATGAAATGGCGATATTAAGAGCTGATTTCTCACGATTTTCTACAGAACGAGGTGTTGCTTCGGCAAAATATACTGCTGCACATCTGGCGTCCGATTCAAAAGAATATCTTAATACGCTTGAAGTATCCGGATATAAAGAATTTGAATTGGATGGAAAAAAATGTTTAGCGGTACATGGTTCTTTAAATGATCGATACTGGAAGGCTATTTTTCCCGACAATGTAAACGGCGATTATAAAAAGTACGACATTGTATTTTCCGGTCACTCTCATTACCCCCATGTGTTTCATAAATTTTATGATGTGGATGATCCTTCTATGAGAAATAAAAAATCGGTTTTATTTATTAATCCGGGATCTGTAGGCCAGCCGCGTAATCATAATAAGAATGCACAATATGCTGTTTTGGATACGAGTGTTATGGAAACAGCCTTAAAAGCAATCCCTTATAATATATCTGATGCTGCAAAATTATTTCCAAATGGTGTGGATCCGTTTTATAGAGATAGGCTTTATCAGGGAATATAACAAAATAGGAGTATACGTATATAATGAAAAGATTATTTGCCATAAGCGGCGTAACCGGTATGACCGGAAATGAGCTTGTTCGCCAAATTTTAAAAACTGAAGGTGATGATAACAAAATAATCGGCTTTGATAATTTTTATGCATCTACAATTGATACGGTAAACGATTGTATAAATGATCCTCGTTTTGTTTTTTTTGAATATGACTTAAATAATCGTGAACACATGACATCCTTTGAAAATGAGATTAATAATATAAAAAAACTTTTTGATGAAGTTATCTATATAAACTGTGCAGCGGTTGTTCATACAGAGCATTTTTATCATGTTTATGAAACATTTGAAACAAATGTTGAAGGAATGAATTCTTTTATGCATCAAGCCATACGCGTAGGAGCAAAAAAATTTATAAATTGTTCTACCTCAGAAGTTTATTCAATGAACTCATGGAATGAATGTGGCGGTATAAAAGAAGATTCTTTTTTAACATTGGCTAATGCAGAGCATAGTCAGCGCACGAGTTACGCTGTCGGAAAATTACTGACAGAATTTTTTATGAAAGATGCCGTTTCTACAAAAAAGATATTAGGCTGTTCGATCAGGTTTGCAAATGTTTATAGCAAAGATGAAAAATATCCAAAGCATATTATTCCTTTTATAATCCATAGTTTGCAAAAAGACGGGAAGGTTGTTTTGCTTGAAAATTCAAAAAAGAATAAAAGAACATTTTTAAATAATTATGATAGTTGTAGTGCCGTTTTAGCGCTGGCTATGACAGATGCGGCTTTGGACGGTTCTGTTTATAATGTTGCGACTGATGAAGAAATTTCTATTATTGACTTGGTCTATTTGTGTGCCTCAAAAATGGGAATAAAGCAACCGGTTATTGAATTTGATGGTTATAGAGAATCTGACCCAGAAAGACGATTGTTGTCGACTGAAAAAATAAGGTCTTGTACAAATTGGCAGCCGAAAATAGATCTTAGTCACGGCCTTGATTTATGCATGCAGAGTTATTTAACTAAATAATGGAATTGATGTTGGAGAATAGATATGCTTGTTGCTATCATTACGGTTGCAGGAGTTTCCAGTAGATTTAATCAAGACATTGCAGAAAAAGATAAAGTACTTAAATGTATATATTATGAAAAGAACCGTGATGATACTTTGTTGAAGCACTTACTGGATAAGTGTTGCTTTGCTGACAGAATTATAATTGTAGGTGGATATCAGTATCAATCTTTACAGGCGTACTGTTCAAAACTTCCAAAGCTTTTATATGATAAATTAGAATTGGTATACAATAGTCATTTTTCCGATTTATCGTCGGGATATAGTTTATACATCGGCTTGGAAAAAGCCTTTTCATTTGGTCGTGATGTTACTAAGGTTTTGTTTGCAGAAGGTGATCTGGATGTGGATGATTTATCCTTTAACCGAATAGCCGAATCTGAATTAAATGTACTCACATATACTTTTTTACCAATCTATGCAAGTACATCCGTTGTTCTTTATAAAAATAAAGATAATTGTTATAAATATACTTTTAATAGTCGACATGGTCTATTAAAAATAGATGAAGATTTTTCATGTATTTTTAATTCCGGACAAATCTGGAAATTTACTGATATATCAAAGTTGAAAACTGCTTCGGAAAAATTTATTAAAAATTCTAGAGATGAAACTAATCTTGTATTAATACAGAACTATATTGACTTATGTATTCAAGATGATTTCAAACTAGTGGGTATTCAAAAATGGACGAATTGTAATACTCGTCATGATTATAAGAATATATCGATTTATTGGGAGGCCGAAAAATGAAAGATTTAGTTGAAAGGTTAAAGTGTGTTGAAAAACATACAAAAGAGAACAATATTACTATAATGATAATCGGGTTAGGAAGTGTTGGTGCTTATCTTTTAGATTATCTTGTGTCGAAAAATGATCCGTCCATTAATATCGTTGTGGTTGGACGTGATTTTAATAAAATGGAAACGAAGGTGAATATTATAAAAATTTCAGCCTTAATAAGACAATTGAATAAAAGCATTATTCGAATTGAGGCTGATGTTGATTTAAATAATATTGAATCTATTCAACGTACAATTGAGAAATATAAACCGGACTTTATAGTAAATTCAAGCAGGGCGTATTCAGGGTTAAAATACGGAAGTATCTCATGGGCAAATGTTCGTGCTTATGGAATATGGACGCCGTTAGCTATACGTTTTACAAAAAATATTATGGATGCTTGCGATAAAGCCGATACCAATGCGGTTGTTATCAATACATCCTATTCCGATGCTGTAATTCCATGGTTGAAAAGTGCCGGAAGGTCATATCCTGATTTTGGTAGCGGGAATTTAAATCATCTTATTCCGCGCATGAAATTTGCTGTGGCCGATATGCTTGGTATTAATGATTTTTGGAATGTTAATATTATATTTGCTGCCGGCCATTTTCATGATGTTTGCATTAGTAAAGAAGGACAAGATGAGAATATTAAACTGCCTTTAAAAGTGTATTATAAAGATGAAGAACAAAAAATTTCCGTTGAAAAATTGTATCAAGCATGTAAGATTTCTATGCCGGTTGATCAAACGAGAAATATGATGAATGCTTCAAGTAATTATAATATTATTACAGCAGTAATTGAAGCAATACGCTCAGGTAAATCACAGCGTGTTTTTATACCCGGAGCATTTGGCAATATAGGCGGTTATCCTGTTTTAATCGGCTATAAAAACGACTTGTTGACAGCTTGGATTGATGAATCGGTTTTTACGTTTAAAGAAATGGATACGGCAAATCGTGCTTCTATGTATCTTGATGGAATTGAAAATATTGTCGATGGCAAACTTATCTACACAGATGAACTTATTAAGAAATCAGTAAAAGCTTTTCATACGGAATTACCAAAAACAGTCGCTTATGATGATATAGATCAAACCGCACAATTCCTTATTGATAAGATTATTTTGCCGAATACTCAAGTATAGATATTTAAATAAGGATTCTGTTATGAATATTTTTGAAAAATATGCTTTACAAACTCCCAATATTTTAATACCAAATGAGAAAGTAGATCTTTCCTTGTGGTCTGTTGTAGCTTGTGATCAATATACACAAGATAAACAGTATTGGGATACTGTGTCATCAATCACAAACGGTCAGTATTCAACACGTCATATTATTTTGCCCGAGATTTATTTGAACCATTTTTCTGAAGAACAAAGAAAAAAAGAGGTTATAAGGATACAAGATAACATGAAGCATTATCTTGATGCCGGTATTTTTAGTCCTCCTATTTCTTCTATGATGTATATTGAAAGAAAAACTTCTTATGGGCGTATGAGGAAAGGAATAGTTACGAGTATTGACTTGGAAAAATATGACTGGCAACCATTCTCAAAAGCTGAAATTCGTGCAACAGAGGCAACTATAGTAGATAGACTTCCTCCTCGTATGGAAATCAGGCAAGGAGCTGCACTTGAATTACCGCATATAATGCTACTTGTAAATGATGCTGATAATGTTTTAATAGAAGAAATAGGTAGATGCATTCATAAAACAGGGGAATCGCCTCTCTATAATTTTACTCTAATGATGGATTCAGGTAGTATTGCGGGATGGCCTATTCCTGAAGATCTTTCTATTAATATAATGAAAGATGCTCTTGAGATTCTTTATAAGAAAAATACTGGAGAGGATGGGGCAACATTTATGTTTGCTGTAGGTGATGGCAATCATTCACTTGCGGCAGCAAAGTCTGTATGGGAGAGGTACAAACAAAAGTCAGGCGGGATGTTATTAGAAAACGGCTTTTTTTCTATTCCAAAAAGTATTGAAAATCATCCGTTACGCTATGCTCTGGTAGAGATAGTAAATCTCTATGATTCGGGACTTACGTTTGAACCTATCCATCGTGTTTTATTTAATACCGATGCAAAAAAATTAATACATTTTGTGCAAGAAAAGTTAGGCGGTTCAACCTTTAAGTGTAAAGATAAAGAAGAACTTATACAGAAGGTAGAAGCTTCTACATCGTCTTTTGGTTTTGCCTCTAGAACTGAGGGTTTAATTTGTGTGGAGACGAAGTTAACTTGTCTTGCTGTAAGTGCGTTGCAGCCTGTTTTGGACGAATTTATTGATTCTGAAAAACAAATTGATTATGTACATGGAGCTGCAGATGCAATTAATCTCGCGGAACGAGATGGTGTAGTTTCCGTGATTCTACCTCCTATCTCTAAGATTAGTTTTTTCTCTACGATTGCAGAATATGGCTCTTTACCAAGAAAGAGTTTTTCGATGGGAGAAGCAAGTGAAAAAAGGTTTTACCTTGAATGCCGAAAATTGACTATAGATTGATGCTAAGTCTGTAAGTAAAATATTTAAGCTGTAAAACAGTAAATATCGGTGATATTCAGCATTTTGAAGAAATTTTGCTGGCAATATAGATAATAAAAGGAATAGTGATGAAACACACAGTAGCATTAATCGGTTGCGGCCGTATTAGTTTTAAGCACATTGAAGCTTTTGCAGCAATGCAAGATAAGGTGAATTTAGTTGCCGTTTGTGATCCTTTGTTGGAACGTGCGGAAGAAAAAAAAGCCGAGTACGGTAAAGCAGTATCGAATCCGTCGGTAAAAGTCTTTGCCGATTATAGGGAAATGCTTTCGGTGTGTAAACCGGAGGTGGTAACGATTGCAACCGAATCCGGTAAGCATAAGGATATTGCAGTACATTGTTTGCAGAATGGCTCGCATGTAATCTGTGAAAAGCCGATGGCTCTCTCTACGTCTGATGCACAGCAGATGATCGATACGGCAAAGCAGTACGGTAAAACATTGGCAGTGTGCTTTCAGAACCGCTTTAATGCACCGGTTGTAAAAGCACGCGAAGCATACGAAAAAGGGCGTTTCGGTAAAATGTTGCACGGGATGATTCAAGTGCGTTGGAACCGGAATAAAAGTTATTATGATCAGGCAAAGTGGCGCGGTACATGGGAGCAGGACGGTGGTACTTTGATGAATCAGTGTACGCACGGTATTGATCTTTTGCAGTGGATGATGGGGGAAGATGCCGTCCGTGTGCAGGCACAAACCCGTCGATTTATCCGTCCGATTGATGCGGAGGACTTCGGCTGCGCTATTGTGGAGTTTGCATCCGGCGCTGTCGGTATAATAGAAGGAACTGCCGATGTATATCCGAAAAATCTAAACGAAACATTGAGTTTATTCGGTTCGGAAGGTTCCGTTGTAATTGGCGGGCTTGCAGTTAATAAAATGGAAACATGGCGTTTTGCGGATGCTGAGCAGGTCGGCGATACGGAAGAGAAGGTGCTCAATCCCAATGAAAAAGACCCTCCGACGGTGTACGGTTTCGGTCATACGGCTCTTTTTAGAGATGTTATTGATGCAATCGAGCATAATCGTGAACCGCTTGTTTCGGGCGAAAAAGGCAAAAAAGCTTTAGAGATTATCTTGGCTATTTATAAATCCCAAAAAACCGGACTGCCGGTAACGCTTCCGTGTGATTTTTCAACGCTGGAAATGAAGGGGATTTTTAATTAATTAGGAGAGAAAAATAATGAATGTACCTTTTTATACAGCGACAAGAGAATATAAGAATCTAAAAACAGAATTTGATACGGCTTTGTCTTCCGTGCTTGAAACGGGTGACTTTATTTTGGGAAAAGCTGTAGCAAGCTTAGAAGAAGGAATAAAACAGTATACCGGTGCAAAATATGCGGTCGGCGTTGCGAACGGCAGTGATGCGCTGGTGATTGCTTCCGATATCCTCGGGTTTAAAGACGGTGCAGAGGTTATAACCCCTGCTTTTACATTTTTTGCGTCAACCTCCTGTATTGCCCGCTTAGGCGGTAAGCCTGTCTTTTGCGACATTGATGAAGATACCTTTTGTATGGATATGCGGGACGTGGAAAAACGTATAACAAAAAATACGGTCGGACTATTGCCCGTGCATTTGTTCTTACAAACGGCTGATATGGAAGCTTGTATGGCGCTTGCAAAAAAGCATAATCTCCGTGTGTTGGAAGATGCCGCAGAAGCCTTTGGTATGCAGGATGTGTATAGCGGCGCTTTGCATCAGTCCGGGACTATCGGTGATATGGGGATTTATTCATTTTTTCCGACCAAGACACTCGGCGGCTACGGCGACGGTGGGATGATCGTTACGAATAATGAAGAATATTATCTGAAAGCAAAAAGTTTGCGTGTTCACGGAGCAACAAAAAAATATCACCATGACTATATAGGCTATAACTCGCGGCTTGACAGCTTGCAGGCTGCCGTTTTGAGTGTCAAGTTAAAACATATTGATGAAGCGATTGCAAAGCGGTCTGAACACGCAGCCCAATATCGGGCTTTACTCAAAGATATCGGACAGATAAAACTTCCCGTCGTAAAAACGAAAGGAAAAGAAGTATACTATGTGTTCAATATCCTTGCTGAAAACCGGGATGAGTTACAGGCATATCTTACCGAAAAAGGTATAGGTACAACGGTATATTACCCCAAGTGTTTGCATGAGCAGGAGTGCTTTAAGTATCTCGGTTACAAAAAAGGTGATTTTCCTGTTGCAGAAAAGCTCTGTGCTTCCGTACTTGCCCTACCGATGTATCCTGAGCTGACTCAAGATGAAATTACCTATACCTGCGACGCAATAAAGGCGTTTTATAAGCGGTAGAGCGATTCTTTAAAAAAAAGATGCCGCACTGCTTGCATCGGATTGCTTTGAAGAATAATGCGTTTAACCGAAGAAAAAGATATAATACTTTTATGCTTATACCTATAAAAATACTGTATTTTTTTCTGAACTTTATAGCTATGGCTATAAAAACTTGTCTCTGTATTGACTTTTTATGCTTATATCTTTAAGTTTATTTCAATAATTGAGGGAATTATGGATGTAAGCGCAAAAACTACAGTTAGACGATTGGATTATCTGCAAGAAGTGTCGCCTTTTATTGGGAAGCCTTTTATAAAGGTTTTATCGGGGGTACGCCGCTGTGGAAAGTCCAGCATTTTATCTTTACTGCGCGATGAGCTTATTGCTCAAGGTGCCGAAGCGGCGCATATTATTTTTATCAATTTTGAAAGCTTTGCCTTTTCTACGCTTAAAACCGCTGAAGATTTGTACCGGTATATTGTTGAACGAGTTCAGCCGAAACAGCGCGTTTATTTGTTGTTTGATGAAATTCAAGAAGTAGAGGGCTGGGAAAAGTGCATCAATTCCTGTCTTGTAGACTTTGATGCGGATATTTATATTACCGGTTCCAATGCACGGCTTTTATCCTCGGAATTGGCGACCTATCTTGCCGGTCGGTATATTGAAATTCCGATATATACGTTATCATTTGCGGAATATTTGCAGTTTCAAGGCTGTTATTTTCCGCAGCGGAATATGACGCAACGGGACGCTTTTTCAACCTATTTGCGAAAAGGCGGTTTTCCTGTTATCCATACAGCGGATTACGGAGAGCAAGAAGCGTATAAAATTGTGTCAGATATTTACGCTTCGGTACTGCTCCGTGATACTATCCAACGGTTTAATATTCGTGATATTGAACTGCTGGAGCGGGTGGTTAGATATACTTTTGATAATATCGGCAATAGCTTTTCCGGTAAAAATGTTGCCGATTATTTTAAAAATCAGAAGCGTAAACTTGATGTAAATACGATATATAATTACTTGAATGCGCTTGAAGCGGCGTTTGTTTTATACCGGACTTCTCGTTATGACATAAAAGGAAAAGAGCTGCTCAAAACACAGGAGAAATTTTATTTAAGCGATGTATCGTTCTTGTATGCTATTTTAGGATATACCGATCAAAAAATTTCCGGCATATTGGAAAATATCGTTTTTTTGGAATTAAAGCGTAGGCGGTATAACGTGTATATCGGTAAGCTCGGTGCAAAAGAGATTGATTTTATTGCAGAAAAGCATGGCGCAAAGCTCTATATCCAAGTTGCATATAAATTAGAAAGTCAAGAGACCGTCA
Organism: Treponema vincentii F0403; assembly: GCF_000412995.1. Taxonomy (NCBI): domain Bacteria; kingdom Pseudomonadati; phylum Spirochaetota; class Spirochaetia; order Treponematales; family Treponemataceae; genus Treponema; species Treponema vincentii. The sequence goes on from NZ_KE332514.1 coordinate 94,409, forward strand.
CCCGTGAGTTTTCCCCTCTTTTGGAAATCCGCGATCAATATCCTAAATTTGTCGTAACGATGGACGAGTTTTGGCAGGAAAATGTAGAAGGCGTGAGGCATTTTTACATTGCCGATTTTTTATTGAGCAAGGAATATTAATGGAAAAGAATTATTTTGTGCATGAATCAAGTTATGTGGATGAAGGCGCTGAGATAGGCGAAGGTACCAAGATTTGGCATTTCACACACATTATGAGTGGAGCAAAGGTTGGTAAAAAGTGTTCGATCGGGCAAAATGTCAATATTGGCGGTAAGGCAATTATCGGCAATGGTGTCAAGATTCAAAATAATGTTTCGCTGTACGATGATGTTGTAATAGAAGATGATGTGTTTTGCGGCCCCTCCTGTGTGTTTACCAATGTGATAAATCCTCGTGCCTTTATTGAACGCAAACACGAGTATAAGCACACTTTGATTAAGAAAGGCGCTTCTATCGGTGCCAATGCTACAATTGTCTGCGGGGTAACTATCGGCGAATATGCCTTAATCGGCGCCGGCAGCGTTATAACCAAGGATGTCCCGCCGTACGCACTTGTCTACGGCAATCCTGCGCGGGTGCACGGAAAAGTGAACGAAGCAGGAGAGAAGGAGTAGAGGGGGGGAATGCCCTAATGTATATATTAAAAATTTGATAGGAGTTTTCAATGAAGTTGCATTTTCTTAAAACTATATTTTACAACTGTATAAAAATTTTAGCATTTTGTTTAAAAAAGACACAGTCTGTTTTTATAATTCCAGAAGAGACAGGAATGCATGAACCCTATAGTATTACGAATTATACGGGAGATAATGTTTTAGCGTTTTTGTATTACCTAATTAATAATCACGATAGTCCGGATTTGTTTTGTAAACAGATTTACATTGTAGCATTAAATAGTATGATTGAATCTGAATGCAAGCATTTACAATCAAAACTAAAATACATAGAACTTATACCGATCGCATATCCACAGAAAAAAAAGAAGAGCTTTATACAATATTTTGTATACTATTTTTGTATGGGACGGTGTCGTATAATTATTAATCCAAGCGATGTAGAACCTCTCCGTGTAAAGGCACGATGGCAGCTATCTATATGTTTAAATTATTTTTCTGCTCCTTTTAAATCTGATATACTAAAACATCGAATGGCTGTTCAACATCAAACAATTGATTATGTAATAGCAGCATCTGATTTTTCTGTCCGTATGGATTTATGTGCCTCTAATTTATCGTATTTTAACTATAGTGTTTTAGGTTTTATTCGACAAGATATATTACTTAATCCAAGGTTTAAGCGTGTGGATATGGAATCATGGCTTGGTATTACTCCTATGAATAGAATAATTGTATATGCGCCAACTCATCGTGATGGTAAATTGCATAAACAACATAGTGCCATAATAGGATGTGAAAATCTCAAACTATTGAATACTATTTTAAGCAGATATTCGACTATCTTGCTCATTAAGCCCCATTCAGGGATGTTGGATGATCAGCTCTTGGGGCTCGATGATTGTTCTAATATTATGATTTACGCGCCATCGCCGAGTTATACCTTTTATGATATTTTACCTCATGCCGATTTGCTGATAACCGACTATTCGTCAATATATTTTGATTTTTTAGTTACCGGTAAACCCGTGGTTTTTAACTTTTGTGATCGTGCTGAATATGAAAAAGACAGAGGACTTTCTTATAATCCGGTGGAACTGTTTTGTGCAGGTAAAATTGTTTATACCGAAGAAGAATTATATACCGCTGTTGAAGATGAATTAAATGGAAAAACCTATAAGAATGACAAGCAGTATAATGATATTAAGAATCTCTTTATTAAATATACTGATGGAAAGACATGTGAAAGAGTGTATGATTTTATTTGTAGGCAAATAAAATCATGAGAAAACTATGCTGAAAAAATTATTACAATTTTCCATTGGTTCTTTTGCTGCAGCTGCTGTTTCTTTTTTTACAACGCCGGTTGTTACATATTTTGTTATTCCCGAATATTTCGGGATTGCAACTCTTTTTTCTACTATAGCAACCTTTCTGTTTCCTATAATTAATTTTGGAACGGATCAAGCGTTTATGCGATTTTTTTATGAAAAGGAAGGTAATGAGCGGTATGCATTACTGTGGAGCTGCTTGTTTCCGTGCTGTTGTATTTTTATTTTTTTATGTACTGTTTTGTTGATTTTTTCACATCGGGTAGCTTTGTATTTTTTTGATAAAGATATTCCATATTTGGTTGTTTTGTTATGTGTTGATTTGTTCTTTAGATTAATTCAGCGTTATTCAATTTTAACGATAAGGATGCAACAAAAAGCATTGTTGTTTTCTTTGCTTAATTTTTTTCTTTCAATAATTAATACAGCAACAATAATTATTTATTCGTTGTGTTTTGAAAAATCATATCTTGCAATAATATACGGCGGAATAATTTCTAATCTAGTGCTGTCGGTTATTGCGATTTTTATTGAGCGGAAATTTTGGTTTTCAAAATTTAAGATCACCGGAGTTGATATAAAAAATGTTTTGTTTTATGCAATACCGCTTGTCGCAGCACACTTTTTGTCTACCTTATTTGATGGAATTGATAAATATTGCTTAAAGCAATTTTCTACTTTTTATGAGCTCGGTTTGTATAGTGTAAGTTTTAAAGTTATAGCGGCTTTACGTCTTATACAGTCAGGGTTTTCTATGTATTGGACTCCTGCAGCCTTTGAACATTATGAAAAACATAAAGAGGATACCTCTTTGTATGAAGCGGTTTTTGAAAATTTATTATTTTTTTTGATACTTGCTGCATTATTGTTGATTATGTTTAAAGATATTATCGTACTTATTCTTAGTCGGCAATACTCTGCTTCTGCGCATATTATGCCTTTTTTGGTGTTTTTGCCTGTTATGTATACAATAACTGAAGTTTCTAATCTTGGAATATATTTTAAGAAAAAAATGATGTATGAAACATATACGTTTGCTCTTTTGGACTTGATTGCAATTGCTTTAAATTATGTTTTTTTGCGAAAATTCGGTGCAAAAGGTGCCGCAATGGTGATCTCAATTGTCTATCTTTGTTATTTTTATATCCGCACATTTTTTTCAATAAAACTTTATCCAATGAAATTTAAACTGGCAAAAGCCAGTATATATTTTTTGATTTTATGGATTGTCGCTTTTATTAATACATTTATTGATTTAAAAATTTTGGAAATTTTATCTGCTTTTACAGCATTAATGGCGATTTTGGTTGTTGAGAGAAGATTGTTAAAAGCATGGGTTAAAAAAATCATAAACTATATACATAAATAAGAGTGTATGGTTTATTGAATTAAGGTGGTGTAGGAATGATATGCAGGGCTCGCCCGAAATTTATAAAAAAGGACTATGAAGAGTTTCTACTCTCTAGTACTAGTTATTTTTCTGGCAATGATGATGGAACATATTATTATAATCGTGGAAGCAATGCGTTACAGCATTTCCTTATGGTGTTTAATACGTATTATAATAAAAAAGCTCGAGTCGCTGTGCAGTCATTCACTTGTCATTCTGTGCTAGATGCGATTATAAATTCTGGTAGCATAGCATTGCTTTATGATGTATCAAAAGATGATTGTTCACTTGATTATAAGTTGGTTGATTTTAGTGTCCCGATTGATATTATTATTTTAACTCACTATCAAGGAATTCCGAATAAAAATTATATAGAATTTTCAGAAACTTGCAAAAGAAAAGGAATTTTACTGATTGATGATTTAGCTCACGGTGCTACAAGCACTATTAAAACTGTGAAGTTGGGTGCATTATCTAATATATATATTGAATCTTATGCTTGGGATAAACCATATACAGCCTTAACAGGAGGTAGCTTAACAATAAATAAACTTTCAAAAGATTTTATTACTTTTTATACTAAGGCTTATTATATGCTTTCTGTCGAGGATGATATTACTGCTGTTGCTGATATAAAAATGATTTATTTCACAATGAAATATACTGATCCGGGAAATTATTATAATGACTTTGATTATACAATTTTTCATAATATGCCTGTGTTGGTGTGCTTTTATAACAATTATATCTTTAATATAAAGGCGTATAGATATATACTGTCTTTGATTTATAGAATTTATAATAAGATTAAACAATTGAAATATAAAAATACAATTAAACGAATGGCAAGAATAAAAGCAGCTTTTATAAATATGCAACGTTTGTGCGATACTCGTGATGCTTTGATAAAGTTTTCTATACCGGATTTGTATAAAAATGCTTATTTTGAATTTGTAAACACGGATATGTCTGTTGTTTGGAATAGGTTTTCTGTTGTTGCTACGGATAAGGCATTGCTGGATTATTTTAAAAATATTGGTGTTGATGTGCGAAACTTTAATTGGCCAACTTGCTTGCATGATCGTATAGAAAATAATCATGTCAATTGTTTTTATATGACGTCTTTTCATGCTTCTGAATATCTTAGTAAAAATATTTTAAATATTCCAATTTGGCAGGAAATGAAGGATTGCTAAATATGCTGGCAAATAAAGACAGGTATCATACGTTTTGTGAACAAGAAAAAGGTGTTCCGATTTTTAATCAAGATTGGTGGCTTGATGCCGTATGCGGTCAAGATAATTGGAATGTGGTATTGGTAGAAAAAGGTGGAAGCATAGTCGGCGCTTTGCCTTATTGTATTGATAAAAAGCTATGGTTTAACAGAATACAAATGCCATTGTTGACTCAAACATTGGGACCGTATATAAACTATCCGGTAAATCAAAAATATTATAAACGTCTTTCTTGGGAAAAAGAAGTGTATTCCGATTTAATTAAGCAATTACCTAATTATGATTTTTTTCAACAAAGTTTTTCTCCGCAGGTTACCAATTGGTTGCCGTTTTATTGGCATGGGTTTAAACAAACAACTCGCTATACATATCGGATTAAGAAGATTACAGAAGAACAGCTGGAAAATGAATATGAAACGGATATAAGACGAAGAAGGAAAAAAGCTGCAAATCTTGGTGTTACTGTTGAAGAGTTACATTCTGTAGATGATTTTTTCTGTCTTAATAAGAAAACATTTAATCGGAAAAATATGCAAATTCCTTATTCAAAAGACATTGTTGAACGTATTTATGACGCATGTATGGCGCATGACGCTGTAAAAATGTTTGCAGCAAAACTACCGGACGGTACCGTTATTGCAGCGAATTTTTTGGTATACGATTATAATACGGTCTATTATCTGATGGGCGGAATAGACCCTGATACCAAAGATATGGGTGGTATGGATATAGTGCAGCATAGTTCTATTTTATTTGCCTTACAGTCCGATAAAGTGTTTGATTTTGAAGGAAGTATGGTCGAAAGCATTGAGAAATATTTCCGTTCATTCGGCGCTATACAAGTACCATATCTTCAAGTGTATCGTTACGGTTCTCGATTATATAAATGTATGAAAAATATAAAAGATATTTTTACGTCAGTTTAATTATTTGGAAATAAATACTATGCTGAAAATAACAGTACCTAACTTTTGTGTCTCAGAAATTAAATACACATGTTTCGTCGTTTTTTCTGAATGGCTTGGAATTGAATATGTAATTCAAACGCTAGAGCAAGATTTTATATTAATTTCTAGCAATGAAAAATATTTGAAACTAAATGCGGATTTTTTTGTTAAGGCTTCAAACAATTGGCTAGCCTCAGAAACAATGCCAGATGTACCGTTAAAAAACTATAATTTGGATGAATTAAAAGCCGTTTTACACAATGAAATTCATATTTGCGAATCCGAATTTCCTGTATTGTACGGTATGCCGGAAATAACGGTTTCCGAAGACACCATTGATTGCAATATTGATGTTTTAGGCGGTATTTTTTTTATGATTTCCCGATATGAGGAAATAGTGATAAAAGAACGTGATAATCATAATCGGTTTTCTGCAAAGTCTTCGATTGCATGTAAAGAAAATTTTTTGTTTCGCCCTATTGTCAACGAATATGTGGAACTTTTATTTGCTTTGTTACAGTATCTCTTTCCTCAAGTAGAACGGAAAAGAATGCAGTTTAAAACATCCCCTACTCACGATGTTGATGTCCCATTTCAATATCTGAATATATCTATACCGCGGCTTATTAAACATATAGGTGGTGATATATTAAAACGTAAATCTATGCGTTTGGCTTTTGATACTGTTGGGGGATGGACTACAGTCAAACATGGCAAAGTAGAGGATGACCCCTATTACTCATTTGATTTTATTATGACGGAGAGTGAAAAGCGAGGGCTAAAAAGTGCATTTTACTTTCTGCCTTCAGGTAGTCCGGAAATGCTGATCAAATATCCCGTTTCCCTACCGGAAATGCAATCTTTATTACAGATTATTGATAAGCGCGGACATGAGATCGGGATTCATGGATTTTATGGAACGTATCTTGATGATAAGGCTTTTAAAGATGATGTTTTTATATTGAAAAATGTACTTCAAACACTGGATATTTCTCAGCAGATACATGGTGGGAGGCAGCATTATCTTCAATGGCAAAATCCTGACACCTTGAATGTTTGGGAAACATCCGGTATGAACTATGATTCTACTCTGAGCTTTGCAGATATGCCCGGTTTCCGTTGCGGTACGTGTTATGAATATTCCGTATATGATTGTATAGTACGAAAAAAATTAAGATTGAAAGAGCGGCCTCTTATTGCAATGGAGTGTTCCGTAATTGCCGAACGATATATGAATTTTGGTCTAACTGATAAAGCTTTAGCAGTATTTAAAAACTTAAAAGATAAGTGTAAGTATTATAACGGCAATTTTGTTTTACTGTTTCATAATACTGAGTTCATAACTGAAGCACAGCGACAATTTTATATAGAAGTTTTAGATTGCTGATTTTTGAATTATATAAGGAATGTTATTTTATGCATATTCTTACAATAATCGGTGCACGTCCGCAATTTGTTAAAGCCGCGGTATTAAGCCGCTATATTAAAAATAATCCTCAACTTGGTATAGAAGAAACCATCGTTCATACCGGTCAGCATTATGATCAAAATATGAGTGATATATTTTTTACCGAAATGGATATTCCTCAGCCGGATTACAATTTACATATAGGTTCAGGTCCTCACGGGAAAATGACCGGTCTTATGCTTGAAAAGATCGAAGAATTGCTGTTAGAACTAAAGCCGGATGTGGTGCTTGTATATGGGGATACTAATTCTACCTTAGCAGGGGCATTAGCTGCAAGCAAGCTTCATATTCCTGTTGCGCATGTTGAAGCCGGTTTGCGATCGTATATGATGGCAATGCCGGAAGAACAAAACCGTCGTCTTACCGATCACCTTTCAACATGGCTTTTTTGCCCAACGGATACGGCTGTGGAGAATCTTAGAGTAGAAGGAATTGCGTCTACTAGCGGTGTGCCGTCTGCAATGAGGCCGTCCCCGGATAATAAGGTTGTGTGTAAAACGGGCGATATTATGTACGATGCCTCACTTTATTATCGTCAAAAGGCAACTTCAATACAGATACCGAATGACTTTATCCTTCTGACTATTCATCGAGCGGAAAATACTGATGATCCCATACGGTTAAAAAATATTGTACAAGCGGTAAATACTCTGTCTGAGAAGAAATTTATTTTTCCTGTACACCCTCGTACAAAGAAAATAGTAGCGGAATATGGATTGTACTTTGAAAATCATGTTACCCTTATTGATCCTGTCGGTTATTTGGAAATGCTTAAATATGAAGAGACTTGTACCGCTGTGCTTACGGATTCAGGCGGTGTACAAAAGGAAGCGTTTTTCTTTCAAAAGCCGTGTATAACCATGCGGGATAGTACCGAATGGGTCGAACTGGTGGCTTCCGGTTGGAATACACTTGCCGGTGCGGATCCCGAAAAGATTGTATCCGCTATTCGGAATATGCACGTTCCGAAGGACTACCCTAACCTTTATGGAGACGGGCATACAGCAGAAAAGATTATAGAGGTTTTACGCGGATAATAGTTGCGGGTAGAACCAGAATACGGTGTATATAGGAGGTTTATATTATGTCAAATTTTGAAACAATCATAAAAAAAATTGAAAGTAATACCGAAGTCGTTGGTATTATCGGTTTAGGCTATGTGGGGTTGCCGCTTGCCGTGTCTTTTGCAAAAAAAGATGTGCAAGTATTAGGCTTTGAAAAGAGTGTAAAGAAAGCCGATGCAGTAAATGCCGGAAGCAACTATATCGGCGATATAAAAGATGAAGATTTGATTCGTGTTGTAAAGGAAACAAAAAAACTTTCCACAACAACAGATTTTTCCCGTATTAAAGAATGCGATGCTATTATTATCTGCGTCCCGACGCCGTTAGATCACTTTAAAAAACCCGATATGAAGTTTATTGAACAGTCCTGTATTGATATAGGAAAGAATATGAAAGCAGGTACCTTTGTTTCGCTTGAAAGTACCACATATCCTACGACGACCGAAGACTTTATGAAGCCGATTATCGAAAGAGAATCCGGCTTGCAAGAAGGAAAAGATTTTTGGCTTTGCTTTAGCCCCGAACGGGTTGATCCGGGAAATAAAGATTATAAAACGGATAATACGCCGAAAGTGGTTGGGGCTTTGGGCGAAGATGCTCAAAAGATAGCTATTGATCTCTATAGCAAAGCAATTCAGCACCTTTATCCTGTATCAAGTCCCCGCGTAGCGGAGATGGTTAAAATACTGGAAAATACCTATCGGCTTATCAATATTTCGCTTATAAATGAACTTGCACTGTTAGCCGGTAAGATGGATATCAATATTTGGGAAGTCATAGATGCTGCAAAATCAAAACCCTACGGCTTTCAAGCATTTTATCCTGGTCCCGGTATCGGTGGTCACTGCATTCCGCTTGATCCGTTCTATCTTGAACATATTGCAAAAGGTTTTAACTTCGATTTAACGATGATAAACACAGCCGGAAATATCAATAATCAGATGCCTCATAAGATGATGAATAAAATTATGTATGCCTTAAATCGTAAGCAAAAAGCAATGAATGGGGCAACAATTTTATTTCTTGGAGTTGCATATAAGCCTGATATTGACGATCCGCGTGAAAGCCCTGCCTTACTTGTTATGGAAGAATGTGCTAAGAAGAGAGCTAATGTCCTCTATTACGATCCGTATATTTCTGAGTGTGTTGATGATCATGGAAAAAAATGGATTGGCATAGATTTAACCGATGATCTTTTAGTTAAGGCTGATTGCGTAGTGTTTACAACTAATCATTCATGTTTTGATATTGGTCATATTGTAGAAAAATCATCTTTGGTTGTTGATTTGCGCAATGCGGTAAAAACTGTGCATATTGAAGATGGAAAGGTGTTTAAACTATAGATGAGGAATGCTGGTACGAAACCTGTAATGGTTATTGTTTCTACGCTTTTTTTTAATAGAATCGGAAATCAATCCTTATTGGAGACGGTAAAGCAATATAGTAGAAAATATCATATTGTGTTTATCACATCCGCTTCAAAGCGTGAGAATTATTATATGGATATGAAAAAAGCGTTGACTATCTTTGGTACCGATATAACTTTTTTTCATGTTTATCAGACTCTCCCTGTTGTAATTAAATTTTTGCTAGGGATATTTCTAAAAAAACGCAAGGAAAGTAATCCTGTTTCTGTTTCAGGAGAATTTACGAATACAACCTATGGTAAATTGAATATACTGTCTGCAAAAGTCGCAGCTGTGTTTTTATATCGAAAATTGCTTTATGTAATTAAAAGATATAATCCTTCAATTGTTTGCGCTTATGAGGTTTTTGCAGTACGTCCTGTGCTGAAAGCGAGAAAGAAATACGCGAATAAACATATTAAGTATTTGGCAAAATTTCAAGGTACCGTGTTAGGTTTTGATTATCAAAAAATTAATGATCCTGCTATTTATAAGCGTTATAGCTTTGATATTGAAGCTTTCAGATTATGTAATCAGTTTGATGTGTGTGCGATTACTAATGATGGAACAAACGGTGATAAAGTCTTATCTTGCTTTGGTGTCAATAGTGATAAGATACTGTATGAGCCAAATGGTATTTCGCAATATATTAAAGATATTAAACAGAGTATCCGCATCGATAATACATTTGATGATATCAAAACAATCAATCTGTTTACACTCTCACGTCTTATTGGCTGGAAACGAATATATTTATCGATCGAGATAATGCACAGATTAGTTAATATTTTCAATTGTCACCGTTATGCTTTGCATGTTTATGGTCATGGTTCCGATTCTGAAATTAAAGTTCTAGAAGACTTGATAAAAAAATACAAATTATCCCCCTGTGTACATCTTTATGGTGCTGTTGAGCATGATGATTTGATTGATGTATATAATCAAAATCATGTTATGTTGTCGCTCTATAAATATACAAATGTTACAAATCCTATATTTGAAGCATTATATCTTAACAAACCTGTAATAACGTTACATGATAACAGCCTTGATAGTATTTTGAAAAAAATTGATACCGATCGAGTATTCTTGTTTGATGATACTACTGATGATGGTATTATTGATGTAATATCCACTTTTCTAAATACTCATCATTTCCAATTTCTCAAAAAAAACAATCATGTTGTACATGTTTTTGATTGGGAGACAAGAATTAATAATGAATTTAAGTTGTTGAACGGTTAATATAATGTTTTATGTATTTTTTTTAGTGGAAATGATACTTCTTTTTTTATTTTCACGTTTAGATAAGAAAATATTAAAAATATCTGTATTATTGTTGATTTTATTATTGGTTATGATTTCAGGATTTCGATATGGAATAGGGACTGATTATTACACATACGAATATATATATAATAACATTGCTGAATCTTCGTATGTAGAACCGGGCTATAGATATGTAAATATTGCATTGAAATATCTGGGCTGTTCTTATGCGACAAGCGTTTTATTTTTTGCTTTTGTTACTAATGTGCTATTAATATATTTTATAAAGCAATATTCGATCGATTTTGTGTTTTCAATTGTTTTGTATGTTTTATTTAACTATTATTTTATATCATTCAATGCTGTTCGTCAAATGGTTGCAATTGCAATTTTCCTTGCCGGTATTCAGTTCGTATTTAAAAAACAATATTTACGCTTTCTGTTAATTACTGCTTGTGCAGCACTTTTTCATTATAGTACTTTTATTGGTGTATTGTATCTACTGTGTAGAATAAATAAAAAAAATATATACATGATAATATGGCTTTTTTCAATTCCTTTTATTGTTTTGCCGATTCAGAATGTTATTATAAAATTCATGCCAGCATCGTTTCCTTATGCTGTGTATTTTACATCTTCTTTTTTTACTGAAACATCTAATGCTGCTGTTTTAAAGCTTGTTGTCCCTAATCTATTCGTAGGATTAGCCTTTTACTTTAGATCGGGGTTTAATAAAAAGATGGAAATATTTTGGTTGAATCTATTTATTTTTTCTACTGCATTTGCTAATCTTGCTCATGGTGTTAATGTGTTAATAAGATTGAATTATGTTTTCCAAATTAGTGAAATAATATTTTATCCTTTGTTTATTTCTAAAATTCAAAAATTCCAAAGGCCGGTTGTGTCATGGCTGATGTTGGGGTATTTCATTGTGTTTTATATTTTTACTGTTATAATACAAGGAGCTCAGGGTGTGGTTCCTTATCAGTCAATTTTTTTCGCATGAGGTGCTATTTTGCAGACATGCAATGTTTTATTGTCAATTGTGATTCCAGCATATAATGCAGGACTTTTCCTAGCTGGGACACTCGATATGCTGGTTAGTCAAGGATTGGAAAATTGTGAAGTTATTATAATCAATGACGGTTCAACTGATAATACTGAAATGATTTGTAAGGCATTTTCGAATAAACATTCACAGATTTCTTATATAAGTCAAAATAACCATGGTGTCTCTGCTGCTCGAAATAGGGGAATGGAATTAGCTAAAGGAAAATATGTTTATTTTTTCGATTCTGATGATTCTTTATCAGCCGGTACATTAGATTTTTTCCGTTCCGTGCTTGCACGTAATCTGTCGATACAAATGTTTGGTTTCGGTTATGAAATGCGGAGAAATGGCGGTTTGATAAAAAAATATATTTCATCTAAATTTGATAACCAGATGTTGAAGTCTCATATATTACAGGAAAGTTTTTTTTCAAAAAAATTTTCCTGTAATATATGCAGTTGCATATATGACAGGTCTTTTCTTAAAAATCATGCGATTGCTTTTACTCAGGGTGTTAAAATTGGCGAGGATGTAGAATTTATTATAAAAGCGCTTAATGAGGTCGACGCATTATATTATTCGGAAAGGGTATGTTTTATATATCAATTACGGGATGATTCTGCTATGCAGGGATATAAAATTTATACTCTGGAGCGCATGAAATCTTTTGAACTTATTCGTGATGCGGTTCTGTCACTAAATATTCCTGATAGTCGCATGGAACCGCGATTAAATTTTTTTATTGCAAATCTATATGTTTCAAATCTCCTCGCATATTTATTTAGTGCTGGAAATAAAAGCAAGCAAATAGAAGCTCTCTTCATTCTAAATAAAAAGTATGTTTATAAGTGTATGAAAGGAAAAGTAATAAATTTAATGGCTATTTATCTTATCCGCTATATTCCATTAAGATTTTTGTTTAAAATTTTTAAAAATTATTAATATTTTTAGTAGGATTATTAGAGTATGACCTTATCCGTGTTAATGTCTGTTTATTATAAAGAGAACCCAAAGTATCTTGATGAATGTTTAAAAAGTCTATTTGACCAAACTAGGTCTGCCGATGAAATTGTATGTGTGAAGGATGGTCTTCTTACTTCTGAGTTGGATATTGTTTTGGGAAAATGGAAAGAGCTATTACCATTAAAAATTGTCGGATATGAGCAGAATAAAGGCTTAGCGCATGCTCTTAATTTTGGGATACAATATTGTACAGGTGAATTAATTGCAAGAATAGATACTGATGATATAGCTGATGATAAAAGATTTGAAGCACAGCTTGAGTTTTTTGTAAATAATCCTGCAACCGTTATTCTTGGAACAGGTATTACTGAAGTGTATTGTAAGTGGAACGGTGGATATTTTAAACGTGATCGTATATATCCAGATAGGATATTAAAAGATTCTACTTTATTGTATAGGGGAACTCCGCTTGGACATCCTACTGTTATGGTTAAAAAAAATTTATTAAACCAATATCGATATAATGAAATGGTTGGTGCTAATGAAGATATCGATTTATGGTTTCGGATTTTAATGGATGGATATGAAATCCGTAATTTGCAAGAATGCTTTTATTTTCAAAGGCTAGATGACAATTCATTTAAGCGGCGCAGTTATCAGAAAGCTATTAATGAATATAAGATATATACACAGATGCTTTATAAAATACATGGTTTTTCGTTCCGTTTGATTTTTCCATTGCTGCGCTTTCTGTCCCGCTTGATGCCATCACGAATAAATAAAATGCTATATATTTCTAGAATTAGAAATGTTTTATTTTCTAAATAGATACTAATGCTATTTAGTGAGGAGAAAATGTATATTGTGGATGATATAAAGACCGAATCCGAAGAAATATCTTTGCTGGATTTAGCCGCGGTATTGTGGCGGTGGAAACAGCTCATTATCGGCGTCACTGTTTTGCTCTCTATAGCGGTATTTGTCTATACTTTTATAGGTAAAAAAATGGATCCGGAAAAATCTTTTATGCCGGATGTATATACCAGTACTGCATTTATGCGGATACAGAGTGGAAATAGCTCTGGCAGCGGTGCTTTATCATCTCTTCTGCAGCAAAGCGGTTTAGGCGGCTTGACAGGGGGGATCGGTGCCGGAGGAAATACGACACAACAGTTAGCGTTTTATATTGCCGATAGCAACTCTTTTCTTGACACTATTGCTGATGAATTGCATATTTCCGAAAAATATAAGATTAAGAAATTCATCAAAACTGAGAGCCGGAAGATCGTAAAGGGGCTAATAAAAGCAAAGATGGATGAAAAAAGCGGAGTCTTTTCATTAGCCGCTACGCATGTTGATCCTGTATTTGCTCAAAAAGCTGCATTACTTGCGGTTGACTATTATGAAAAACGTTTTGCAGAGCTTGGGCTTGATACAAAAGTTCAGGAAAAGCAAAATTTAGAAAAGAGTTTGGAACAATCGTTTAATGAGATAAAACGGTTGGAACAAGAAGCCGGAGATTTGGAAAATAAAATAGCTCAATCAGGCGGAATAAAAGGCGCTGCACTTGCGATGGAGCAAATCAAACGTGAAATTAGCGTTCAAGAAAGGGTATATGGACAATTAAAGGCGCAATATGAACTATTAAAAGTAGAAATAGCAAGCGAAACTCCTGTGTTTCAAATACTTGATATGCCGGAAATACCCGAAAAAAAATCGGGACCTTCACGGGCAAAAATATGCATTATTGCTTTTGGGGCAGGATTGTTTTTTTCCATCTTCCTTGCATTTCTTTTAAATGCGCTGCAGGAAATATGGAAAGATCCGGTATTCCGTGCAAAGTTGTTACGGAAAAGAGAAGTGCAACATGAAGCATAAACTCATATTCTTGATATGCGTATGTTTTGCAGTTCTCTTTCCTTCATTTGCGGCAGAAGAGTCGAGCTCGGAAGCGGAGGCAAAACGGCTTGCTCAGCAAGCTATGTCTAATCCCGATTACCGTGTTTTGCCGGGCGATATATATCAGTTGGGATATACAGCCGGACAAGCAGCTGTGAGTTATCAGATTGTTGTGGATTCAAGCGGTATTCTCCGTGTGTCAAATCTGGGGTCGGTGAATACAAATGGCAAAACCTTCCTTGCAGTTAAAAGGCAGGTGGAAGCGCTTGTTTCCCAAAATTATCCTTTAAGTGTTGTGCAATTTGTGCTTGCCAGCCCCAGTTCCTTTACAGTAACCGTCAAAGGTGAGGTCGTTAAGACGACGGAGGTGAAAGCTTGGGGGCTTATGCGTGTATCGCAAGCTGTTGCCGGCTTATTAACCGATTTTGCTTCTAACCGCTATTTGTCCATTACGGGTAGTTCCGGAAAAACGGCCGATTATGATTTATTTAAAGCACTTCGTGATGGTGATTTACGGCAAGATCCTTATTTATCTCCCGGTGATGTTATTACTATTCCGCGGATTAAACGGCGTATTACTCTTTCCGGTGCGGTTGAGCGTCCCGGAACGTATGAGTTAGCGGAACAAGAGACTCTTACTGATCTTATTACCATTTACGGCAGCGGATATACCGACGGTGCGGATAGAACACAGGTAAAAATTACCCGTACCATGAACAACGAAGACGGAAGTATAAAGTTCGATTCTTTTTTTGTTTCGACCAACGGCCAAGGAGAAAGTATAGAGCCTCTACAACATTTGGATAAGGTATATGTCGACAACAAGAATATGCTGCGTCCCGTTATTTATCTTGATATCCCGCTTGATGCTGAAACACGAGCCATGCTTTCGGTGGAAACTCAAAAGATAAACGGTTTAAGAGATACACAAAGAATTTCTTCCGGTACAACTGGGCAAGACGCTTCCGGCAACAGCCAGATTGCTACCACTACTATTCCTATCCCTTTTAATGAAGGTGATGATCTTGTTTCGCTTGTGCGTGAAAGATTGACGTTATTTACCAAACCGTGGATCGATACTGCTGGAACGTATATTTTTCGGCAGGGCAAGCAGATACCGGTCAATTTAAGTCCTCTGTTGTTTGATCAATCTTATCGTGAAGTTATTCTTCTTGAGGCGGATGATCGAATCATTGTTCCGGAAATTAAGCAAACAGTTACCGTAACCGGTGCTGTTACGAAGCCCGGTGCTTATCCGTATACACCGGGCAGAACGTATGACTATTATATTGCGCTTGCCGGCGGTTTTGACTATCAGCGGAACAGCGGACGTGCTGTTACAATTACCGATGTATACGGTAAAAAGCTCGCTATAGATGCCGTTATCGGACCAAATACGATTATTGCGGCTAAAAGCAACGCATTTATGTATAATTTCAATATCTATGTACCTCTTATTACGGTAACAACAACTGTTGTTACCGCAGTCGTAGCCATTTTAACATTTATGTATAAATAATTTGGAAATCTCTAAAAGCTCCGGGTTTTAGAGATTTCTTATTATTGATGTTTCTTTTTTCTCCTTCCTCTTTTAAAATCCCTCAAAATAGTATATGCTTTCCTCATGAGTAATGCAAATAGCGACAGAGACTTTCTTTTTGCGCTTGATTATATATTGAATAAGGCGGATATACGCGAGATTGAAGCCTTTGCTGCAGCGGTTGAACGGCGGCAAAAGCAGCTTGACGGAGCGATGCACGGCAATATTCCGTTTACACCCGAAGAGGCTGCCAAGAAAATGTCGGAATCGATCTATGCTTCAATTGATGCGAGTATGGATGGAGTGCGGCATACTTTTCGGAATTATGCAGCCGATCTTTTACAAAAAGAAGCTCCCGAACTTTCTAAGGAGCAGCTTGCTGAACTTGTCGATTCGTGGATACCCCAGTCAGGCGGTCTGCATGGTAAAAGCCGCCGTGCTTCTTTAGCAAAGAACGGCTCGGTACAAGGTATACCTGCCGACCTTTTATACGAAATGGTGATACAGTTTGTGTCATATAGTCTGGGCGAGATGCCGGTTGAAACACAGCGAAGCCTTACTGCAGCAATGCATAATTGGACAGAATCTTATTGGCGGCGTTTCCCTACCGGCATCAAGCGGGAGATAAAAACTTTTTTGAACGGAGAGACAACCTCCGGCGAATTTCAAGGTCATGTACGTGAACTGCTCGGGATAGGGGAGTAGGGGACTGTTCACGATTCAATACATTGTTCGAGTGTAGCGGAGATAATGATGAAAAAACTGCCGATTGGAATACACACATTCTCAGAAATTATTAAAAATGATTATCTCTACATTGATAAAACAAAAGAGGCGTATGAAATACTGAATACATACAAATATGTGTTTTTATCGCGCCCGCGCCGGTTTGGTAAAAGCCTTTTTTTAACAACGCTGCAAGCGATTTTTGAAGGGAAAAAAGAGTTCTTTAAAGGTTTATATATTTACGATAAATATGACTTTGAACCGTATCCTGTTATCCGGATTCATTGGGTCGGTAATTTTACATCGGAATTTAATTTTCAAAGCGAAGTACAATCCGCGCTAAATCGGAATATTTCGGGCTTCGTCTGTGAAGGGCTGTTTTAATATTATTACAGAGGAAATGAGAATATGCAGGAAAATAATCAGCCGTCAGCGGCATCGACAGGATGTTATACAATCGAATACCTCAATCAAGAATCTGCAGTAACTGAAAAAGAGCTATTTGATACGGTATTTTCCAAGTTGGAAAAAATACAACGGCAAGCCATGCTTGAAAAAATTAAAAAAGCGGAAGCTCAGCTGGTCAGTCTTGAGGATGAACTGAATTTGTTCTTAACAAGAGAGCAATGAAAAGCGTTGTCTCAGAAAAATTACCGAAGCGGACATTCTTGTCCGTGCTGCAGAACCAGCACTTTTGCAAATAGCCTGTTGAGAAGCGTACTTCCTTGTACGCTTCTCAACGACGAGATTTGTGCATAACACAAATCTCGCTGCTGCTTATCATCACGGACATCCCTGTCCGTTCTGAAACTGCTAGGAGCGCACAAAAAACACCCGCAGGCACGCCACAGAATGTACGTCCTGTACATTCTGTGGCTACGAGTTTAGCCTTACGTCTAAACTCGTTACTGATTTACTCCCCCGCCATCCGTGGCGGTTCTGCCCCTTCAGCGCGTTTGCAAATAGCGGAGATAGATACAAGGAGGTAGGCAAAAAAGTACCGCAGGCGTATCTTCGATACGTTGAGGACACTTTTTTGCCGTGCGACGCAGTAGATGTCCCGCTATTTGCAAACGATCAATTGATCTTTTCAAGATAGGCCTTCGTAAACACCACATCCGGTATGTCGGAGGTATCAAAATCGGAGAGTATTTGCGTGGTCTTTTCACCCTTATTGATTTCGTTAATATAGATGGATTGAGCAGGCCAGTTGAAATTACCGATTTTGACGTATTTAGGCAGGAGCGTGGTGCGCATCAGCCGTCCGCTTGAGCCGTAGCTTTCGATTTTTAAGATAAGCGGATCAGTTTTACGCACGTAATATTTTTCCTGCGCATACCGCGCGTCAGAAAGAAGAGTCTTGAGCGTAACTGCATATACATCAAACTTACCGAGTTTTGATGCTGCTATATCGGTAATTTCGTAAGTCTTTCTAAATTCAGACCGTTTATTAACATCCGAAACACTTGCGTCGGAATCCCCGATAGCGCGCTTAAGCGAAGAGTGGGTAAATTGATGCGACGTAGGATCATATACCCAGAGGTTATTCTTTTCCTGCATATACCCCGTTCCCTTATCCGCCTCAGGCGCAAGCTGCACAAGTGTGGTTTGATCTTTTGTATCACGCCGGAACAATTTATACTGCTGCGCAGATTTCGGTTCGTTCGGTTTTTCGATAATGAGCGAAAGTGTACAGGTTATGTCCTTATCGAAGTTTCCAGACTCGTACTGCTTCTCCAGAATACCGTACATCTCTTCCGTACTCGGTATTTGTGCCGAAAGCGGCAGTACACACAAGACCGCAGCAAAAAACACTACGGTGTATTTTTTCATCATCGTTTTGTAGTTCATCATATTCTCCTCAATTATATAAAATATATAAAAAACTCAATTTTAGGTTTTATTATTTTAGAGAACCCCTCAAGAGGTTTTCTTTAATTTCGATATTACATTACGCTGTTGTCGACCGTGTTTGTCAACATCCTTTCGTGCATAAACACCATTACTATCAAGATAAGCATCAAATAAAACGGTAGCAGTGATATGCCGAGATGATTTGCAACAAGTCCGAATACCGGCGGCATAAGACAGGTACCGGCATAAGCGGAGGCCATCTGAACCCCGATCATCGCCTGTGACTTATCTTCTCCAAAGTTGGCAGGCGTCGCATGGATAATCGAAGGATACACCGGCGCGCATCCCAATCCGATAAGCAGTAAACCGACCAATGAAGTAATTGTTCCGAACGGCAGCAAAAGCGTGATAATACCGACTGCAATCAATCCTTGTCCCAGCCGGATCATCTGTGTATCGTTCAACAACAGCGTTAAAAAACCGCTCAAAAATCTGCCTGCAGTGATACCGACAAAAAATAAACTTGCGAAACCGGCGGCAGTCTCTGCAGAGATACCTCGATGCAGAACAAGATAGCTGCTCGCCCATAAATTAGCCGTCTGCTCCACGGCGCAGTAGCAGAAAAAGGTAAGCATAATTTCTTTTGCGCCGGGGATCATAACCACGTGCCACAGCGGAATCGGGGCGGCTTTTGTATCCGCAGCTCCCGTTTTACGTGCAATCTTTGTCTGTCCGCGCCACAACGGTAAACTGAAAAACAGCACTGCCGTTAAGCCGATTTGCAAAACGGCGATATAACGGTATCCGCTATTCCAACCCGCTCCACCGGTTAAGGTGTATCCCATTATGTACGGCCCCAGCGAAGCGCCGACTCCCCACATACAATGCAGCCAGCTCATGTGTCTGCTTGCATAGTGAATTGCTACGTAGTTATTCAAAGCGGCATCCACGCTTCCGGCGCCGAGTCCGTACGGAATTGCCCAGAGGCACAGTGCAATGTACGAATGGCTTATGGAAAAGCCGAATAACGCAAGCGCCGTTGTCAGAACACTGATAGCGGTAACGGCTCCGGCACCTAATTTTTTGGTCAGCCGGTCGCTTTGCAAACTGGAGACAATCGTTCCACCGGCAATAATCATAAAAATAATACCGGAATAAGAAACTGGAACGGAAAAGTCACGGTACATCGACGGCCATGCAGCGCCTAAAAGCGCATCCGGCAGACCTAAACTGATAAATGCCACATAAATAATCGCTAACAACACATGCGTCATAGTTTAATTTCTTTTTTCCAAATACAACGGCTCTTCACCCGTTGGCATAATACGACTTCCTTTCGGGAACCTCTAAAAACTTCCGTTTTTAGAGGTTTTCCTTAGATTTAATTTGCGTCAGAAAGCGAAACCTTGTTACTTGCTTGACCGCAGCGCTTCCGCAGGAATCATGTTGGCTGCACGGATTGCGGGACCGAGCGCTGCAAGAATTGCCAAGAAAGCCGTTAGCAGGAATTTTAAGCAGATAACGGTCGGCGACAGTATCCACAAGAAATGCCCGTTTGTGGTGAGCATACTGAGTACCGAGTCAATCGATATGGGGATAAGGCTGATAATCAGCATAACGAGCAGTGCAAGCACAAAGCCCGCTACGGCGCCGATGACCGAAAGAAAGCCTGCTTCCGCAAGAAATAAAAGACTCACCTTCCCCCTGCTGACACCGCAGGAACGCATGGTGCCGATTTCCCCCTTCCGCTCATGTACCACCATCCTGAACGTATTGGAAATACCGATCATCGTAACGAGCAGCAATACCAACAGCACACCGAGACTGACCCACTGTATCGTCTGCGAGAGCGTTACCATCTGCGGCGCAAAATCGTAGAAGGTCATAACGGCGTATTTTGTTCCGTCCCACTTACCGTCATTCAACTGCCGCAGCAGTTCCTGCCCGGGAGAGGTTGGGTTAAACTGCGCCGCCAGTTCACGGCTGGTAACGGGACCGTATTCGGCAAGGCGCTTTTCAAAAATGGACGCAACAGCATCTTGCTGGTTTTCATCTCTCAAGAAAATACCGAACTGAGCAACACACCCTTCGGGAATTTCGGCAATTTTATTGAGATAATCGAAGTTCGCATAAAACTGTATTTGATCAAACTGGCTTTGATCCTGATAGATACCAGCTATTTGAAATTCCGCAACCGTTGCCTGCCCGCTTAACGTAGTCATTTCATAAAGGATAACATCATTCAAAGCGACATTCAGCGCTTCGGCAGTTTTTTGAGGGATAAAAAGAGCGTTTTCTATGGTTACATTCTCCCATCCGCCTTCTTTAAACGCGAAACTGTTGCGCAAGGCTTCTTCCTCATCGAATTTGCAGCCTGCAATTTGAGCAGTCAACTGATTCCCTGCAAAAATCAGCGTGCCGTAACGCTGTGCACGTACAGTTGTATACAATGCATCAATTTTTTCTTCTTTGATGATTCTATGCACAAGCTCAACACTTTCGGGGGGAAGGTATTCATTCGCCTTATCATCTTCTGTCTTGTCCGCTGCCTTTTCTGCCCCGGTTACATAGACATGCCCGCCGATAATCTTTGCAATCTGATATTCCAGGCTCTTACGCGCACCTGCCGATAATCCGTCGATCAATGTTACAATAAGAAACGCAAATACAATCGCAATAACCAACAACATACTACGCCGTTTTTGCCTATTTAAATTCCGAAATGCAATCTTTAATATATTCATAATCTTTCCTTACAATACCTTCATTAACAATGCCTTATTTGTTGATGGCTTCCAATGGGCTGATCTTTAATGCAAGTCCGACCGGATACCAATTTGCAATTACTCCGGCGGCAAGCATAGCGGCAAGTGTACTCAATACTGCAACCGGCGAGATAGCTGTCTGGATTTTATAACCGCCGAACATAACAGCCATCGTTTCATTCGGAAGTCTGATTCCCAACGCATTAAAGATAAGCCCTGCGATAATCGCAAGAGTAATCCCGCACAGAGCCCCAACGCACGAAAGTAAAAACGACTCCGTATAAAAGAGCCGCCTGACAAAGGAACGCTTTGCTCCGATGGCACGCATCGTACCGATTTCTGCCGTTCGCTCCATCACAGAAACGACAAGCGTATTCATAATGACGATAAGCACCACAACGGCAAGCAATACCAGCACCGCAATCATCAGCGTCCGTGTCATCTTAATCGCAGCAGCATACTGCACCACTGCTTTATCCCACGGAAGCGCTTGTGCTATAAGACCTTCTTCCGCAAACCATTTATTCAAATCTGCAATCACCCGGGATGTTTTTGAAGGATCCTTCAGTTTAACCGTTACAAAATGCCATGCATCGGTGTCCGCCATATTGAGCTGATTGCGCAGCTCCGTACTGCCTAAAATATTTTCCAAATCTTCCGCAGTCGCTTTTTTTTCAGTGATGCTTTCCGCCTCTTCGGTAACACCGACTGCATCATCGGAGAACAAGTCGTCTTCGCTTTTCTCTGCAAGGCTTAAATCGATTGACTGAGGAATTTCCGTAACGGTACGAGCCCCCATCGTTACGCCTGCAAGCATACGCGCACTGTTGATATCCGTATAAAGCACATCTTGAACCGCCGTATCGGGATGTGCAAAGGTAAAAAAGCCGCTCACCTTTATTTTGCGCAGCTTTGCTTTTTCTCCAAAGCTCATCACCACAACTTCATCTCCAACATGCAATTCCCGTTCATAATATTTCTCGTACTTTTCTTTTACTTTTGGCGGCAATAAGATAAATTCTGCATCATCCGAATCAGGAAATTCACCTTCATACACTTTGATTGTCTCGAATGTTTTTTTGTAAGAAGAAGGCTCGATACCGAGTGTCGTAGCATACGGCATATACGCAAAGTTTTCGCTCTTAGGTTCCCACATATCCGGTAGGTCAGCCGGACGCAGCATACCATACCCAACAACCATTCCCCGCGTAAACACAGAAGCTTCCGGCATGTCATGTAACTTTGCCTCAATTTTTTCTATCTTTGATAAATACGGCATCGAAGGCAGCTTACCCGTGTTGACATTTTTATATGCACCGGCAATTGTTACAAAGACATCCTTATCAGCCGGTTTTCCGGTAATAAAAATATCGCCGCAAAAGTCGCTCTCGCATACATTCTTTGCCTGCTGTTCGGCGAAATTCAGCACACCGAGCCCCAGCACCACCAAAAAGCTGCCGAGCCCGATCAAAATCATAATAATCAGCGTCTTTGTCTTATGCGAAAAAAGATTTTTCAACGCCAACTTAAAAATCGTTTTATTCATTATATCCTCTTCAATTTAATTCATAATCATGCAAATACTGCACTTCCGTCGGATAAATCATAATTACCCATTACCCATTACTAATTATCCATTAACCTTCGTGTCCTCGACGACATTTCCGTCTAAGATTTTGATGCGGTGGTCGGTCATATTGACAATTTTAGCATCATGGGTGGAGAAGATAAAGGTGGTATTAAACTCGCGGCTCATGTCCTTCATCAGTGCAAGAATCTGATCGCCGGTTTTGGAATCGAGGTTTGCAGTGGGTTCGTCGGCAAGCACCAATGCAGGCTTGGTAACCAAGGCACGGGCAATAGCAACGCGCTGCCGCTGACCGCCTGAAAGCTCGTTCGATTTATGGTGCGTCCATTCGCTCAATCCGACCTTTTCGATGAGGTGTTCAATCCATTCCTTGCTCTTTTCTTTGCTTTCTTTTGCCTTACCGAACAAAAGGGGAAACTCGATATTTTCGTATACGTCCAAAACCGGAATCAGGTTAAAGGATTGAAAGATAAAACCCAGATACTCGTGGCGCAGCTGAGTGATCCGCTTGTCGAGCTTCGGCGGAATTTTTAAGCCCTTGTTTTTCCGTTTGGAAAGAGAGGCAAAGTCTTTTTCCTGATAAATTGTTTCTCCATTGATGATCAGCTCGCCGGAGGTCGGCGTGTCGATCAACCCAATCATGTTGAGCGTGGTGGATTTCCCCGAACCGGAAGGTCCCGAAATGGAGACAAACTCTCCGCCATCGATGGAAAAATTAATTCCTTTAACCGCTTCTACCAAAACCTTTCCTAAGAGATACGTCTTGCGTAAATTCTTCACTTGTACAATAGTCATCTATAATCTCCTATAAATAAATAGACAATGTTGTGCGGATGCCAGGGGTATACCTTAACACTATTGGGCAACATTATTCAATAGAAACCCTGTCTTGTTTTTCATAAAACCTGTTACGAAAAAACGCGATGGTGCAGTATTTTTATTTGCAGCTGCATAACAGCCGGTATAAGGGAGCTTCTAAAAACCGGCCTATCTATGCTATACTGCCGCAGAAGTATTTTAAAAGAAGGGATAACTATGGCTGATATGTTGGTAAACTTGCTCCGGCTGTCTCCGGCAGAAGAGCTTTATGCGGAATTGCAACGGAAATACGATGTGCATATCCGGCGCGCGATGACGCCCGATAAGTTTCGAATCGTTGAATGGGTGAAAGAACATTCCACTTTAAGCGCAGCAGGTGAATGCGACACCTGCTTTTCCCGCATACCGGTGAGCTGTTTTATCGCTACCCGCGGGCAGAACATACTCGGATATGCGTGCTATAACGCAACCGCGCCCGACTTTTTCGGCCCTACAAAGGTATTGGAAGATGAGCAGGGAAAAGGGATCGGCAAAG
Source organism: Treponema vincentii F0403 (assembly GCF_000412995.1). NCBI lineage: Bacteria > Pseudomonadati > Spirochaetota > Spirochaetia > Treponematales > Treponemataceae > Treponema > Treponema vincentii. The sequence continues at coordinate 118,893 of NZ_KE332514.1, forward strand.
CGCTGCTGCTCGCATCACTCCATGCCTTACGCAACGAAGGGTATGCCTATGCCATTATCGGAGGAGTCGGCCCCGAATCCTTCTATCAAAAAACCGTCGGCGCCGTATTGATTGACGGCTCTACGCCCGGTATTTACAAAGACTTTCTACCGAAACTCTAGGGCGCGGAGCCTGTGTTTTTATCCCAAAGGTTAGCGATGGGAGCTGCGCCGAAGGCGTTCCGGAACGAAAGGGTATAACATTTATTTTTCTGCGTAAATGAGGCTGCTTTGGATATAGGTTTTTATTGCCAAGCCGTGTCCCCATTTCTTTGCGTATTCGTCTGAAACGTCTTTTGAACGTATGATTATGTTGATAAAGCCGATTTTTTCAAAGGTGTCTTTTATCTGCTCCGCAGACCAAGCTCCCCCCACTCACGTTTTTACCATATCGGGATCAGAGATCCATTCGTGCGGCAAAGCAGCCTTTAAAGTGATGTCGGAAATCGTGACTCTTCCGCCTTTGCGAAGACAGCGGTAAAGCTCTGAATACACTCCATATTTATCCGTTGACAAATTTATCACGCAATTACTCATGATGAGATCGAGGGAACTATCGGAAAGCGGAATATGTTCAATTTCGCCAAGTATAAATTCGCAATTCGTAAACCCGTTTTTTACGGCGATTTCCGAAGCGCGGCTGATCATAGTTTTTGAGCTGTCAAGCCCGAAAACTTTTCCGTTTTTACCGACAGCTTTTGACGCTATAAAGCAGTCAAGTCCTCTTCCGCATCCTAAGTCAAGGATGGTTTCGTTTAAGCGGGGCTTGGCAGCTTCTTGCGGATTTCCACAGCCGAGCCCGAGGTCGGCCTCTTTCGGAATGCCGACCAAATCTTGTGCGGCATAGCCTATCGAAGTCGTTATCTTTTCAGCCTCACCATGTACGGAAAGGCTTCCATGTGCCAGATTTTCGTAATGCTCTTTGACGGCTTCTTTCACCGCATTCTTATCGTAACTCATTCAAATGATTATATCCTCGCTTGCTCTTTTAGACTATACCGTTCCATGTGAACTGTTTACAATGAGGCATCTCCTAAAACGCTTAAGTGTGTTGCGGTTCTTTACTCAAACAACTCGGCAAGTTCTGCGTTGCTCATCTTGCCGATCCACGATTCGCCGCCGCTCAAGGTCATCTGCGAAATATGCCGCTTCTTTTGAATCATCTCGTCGATTTTTTCTTCAAAGGTACCGGCGCAGATAAAACGGGACACAAACACGGTGTTGTGCTGCCCGATTCGGAATGCGCGGTCGGTCGCCTGATCTTCTATCGCAGGGTTGTACCAGAGGTCAAAGTGGATAACGCGGGTTGCAGCGGTAAGGTTTAAGCCGGTACCGCCTGCCTTGAGCGAAATAAGAAAGATGCGTTGCGCCGGATCGGTTTGGAACGATTCGACTGCGGACTTCCGTGCGGTAAGCGGCATCTGTCCGTGCAAGAGGAGCGGCTCATCTCCGAATTGCTCCTGTATCAGCTTCCGCAGTAAAAAGAGCGTTTGCGTGTATTGGCTAAAAATCAGTGTCTTTTCGCCGGCGTCCAATATTTCGCCGAGCAGCTGCATCAGCGCGGCGGTTTTTCCGGAAAGCGCCGTATCGGTCTGAAAGCTTTCGTCATAGACATGGGGATGGTTGCACACCTGCTTTAAGGCGGTCAGCAGTTTAAGCACCAGCGCGTTCCGCTTAATCCCGTCTTCGGTTTTCAATACGCTTTTCAGCTGCGTTTCAACAAGGCTTTCGTACAGCGCAATTTGCTCCGGCGTCAGGCGGCAGTATTGCGGCGTAATCACTTTTTCCGGTAAGTCGGAAATAACGGCAGGGTCGGTTTTAAGGCGGCGGAGTAAAAACGGCGCGGTAATCTTTTGAAAGGACTCCGCAGTCTCCGCATCGCCGTGCAGCTCGATGGGTATGCGCCATTTTTTACGGAAGGTTTCCGCAGAGCCGAGATAGCCCGGGATGATAAAATCGAACAAGGCGCGCATATCCTCAAGGCTGTTTTCAACCGGCGTACCGGTCATCGCGATGCGGGACTGTGCCTGCAAAAGCCTGAGCGCTTGGGCATTTTTGGTCTGCGTATTTTTAACCGCCTGCGCTTCATCGATAATCAGACAGTCAAAGGTCTTTTCGGAAAGTTTTTTTACATCCCGCCGGAGGGTCTGGTACGTCGTAATATGAATGTCAGACTTTGCGGAAAACCGCCGCCCCTGTCCGTGCAAGATGGTACAACGCAGCGACGGAGCAAAGGTGTGCAGCTCATGTTCCCAGTTCGGTAAAAGACTCGCCGGAGCCGCGATAAGGATGCCGCTATGCTCAAAGCCTTGTTCTTTCAATTTGAGAATGAGGGCGATAACCTGCAGCGTTTTACCGAGTCCCATATCATCACCCAACAGACAGCCGAAACCGCTTTTAATGGTAGAATAGAGCCACTGAAAACCTTTTTCCTGATACGGCCGGAGCGTCGCTTGCAATGTGCGGGGTACCGCGGCATCCGTTTCCCGAAAGAGCGAATAAGAAAACGGCGCGCCGTCCGCCATTACGGTATCTCCGGTCAGCGTCCCTTGTATGACCTCGTTGATATCGGGTCTTTCGTGCTGCATGGTTTCGAGAAGGCGCGCCGTGTGTTCGGGATCAACAAGGATGTAGCGGTCGTTGAATTTCACCAGACCGCTGCTCTGCTTCATCAATGCGCGGAATTTCTTGGCGCTGATGACGGTATCGCCGAGCATAATGCTGCGGTCATAATCCATCAGGTTATCAAGGCTGAGGTACGACTGTACGGCGCCGGCTCCCTTTTGCCGTTTCAGCTGGAACACCGCCCGCGGTTTCAGCGCCCGCTGTAGAGTCTTAGGCAGCACGACCTCTATCCCAAAACGGGAGAGGAGCGGCGCCGCCGTCCGTAAAAACACCGCCGTCTCTTCCTGCGTAAGCGGAACCGACTTTTGCCCGATCATCTCCGTTAATTTCGGCAGATATGCAGAAAGCGCAATCGCGAACTCCACCGTTTTGCTTTCAATTTGTGCATAGTCGGCGATACGGGAAAACGGTACAAACCGGTTCTTCGTTTCTTCGCTATGGCAAACCTCGGCGGAAATCTCAAAGTCGGATTTTTTCGCTTCCTCCAAGATGAGCCGGAAACGGAGGCTGTTGCTGTCGTAGTAGAGCGCGGCAAGCCAACGGCTAATCGATGCGGGAAGGCGGCGCATACCCGGCGCCTTCGTATTGATAGTCGCGCCTTGGAAAAAGAGCGCCGCAATTTCCTGTTCCGCTTGGCGGATACCGGTGGGCATAAAATCGGTGGTGCGCACATATTCGGTGAGGAAAGCTGTCAGCAGCAGTTTGGCGCAGTACAGCCTACCCCAAAGCGATACTTGCGGAAAAAACGATTCGGTAATAAAGGGTGCACAGCGGTCGATTGCAGCGGAAACAGCCTGCGCCGAAGTCAGCGGCTTCCAAAATATTGCCAGTTTCCGCGTTCCCGGATCGAGATATACTGCCGGTAACAGCGCAGACTCGGCGACGAGCCGCTCTCCGAGTGTCAGTACCGTATATGCTGCTTTCATGCCGTCCGGAGAATCCGCGGCAGGCGTAACGCCGCGCAGGAGATGAAGCGCTTGCACGAGTGTCAGCGCCGCCTCCGTACCGTTCGGAAGCCGCACGCGGAGCTGTAACGCTGCTTCTTTCTGCAAGGGGAAAGCCGGACCCCCTGCCGTTTTTTGCGTCGGCAGTTTTGCCGTATCGAGCCGAACCGGCGTGTACAAAAGGCGGCTTGAATCGCACAGCGTTGCCGCCGATGCGCAGCCCGTACCGGATTTCATTAAAACGGCAATCCGCTGCTCAAGCGTCAACTCGAATTCTTTGTTCTGCCGGACAATCAGTTTATGGTATAGCTCTTTAAAGGCTGCAACCAAGTCATCATCATAAAACGGTGTAAGCGGCGGAAGCAGCGCGGAAATCAGCGGTAAAAACGATTCTTCAAGCGGAAAGCGGGGAAGTTCCGCCGGTACGTCCAGCGCAGGCTCATCAGAACGGCGCAGGGATAACGGCACCGGATGCTCGTATTCGGGTTCTGACGGCATAGCAAGAGGCGATACGTTAGCCGCCGTACCCGCCGCGCCGGATTGCCTCGCTTTTCTTTGCGCCCCGACGGTTGTGGCATCACCGGTTGCCGGTGATGCACCCTGCTCCGGTACGACGGTTAGAGCCGGTTCGGCGGACATATCCCCTACGGCGGGCAGTATTTTTTCCCGCAGTTCGGCAAGATCGATGCCCGCAAGCTGAAAGAGGAGCCGCGGATCGTGGTCGATTTCTTTTGCCAGAATATACAGCACCGCGGCGATGTGTTTACACAGAGAAGCTGAGTCGGGACAGGAGCAATCGCTTTCAATGAGGCTCCAGCGGCGGGGAATAAATCGTATATCCTTTGCCTCAAAGAGCGTTACAAGGTGTTCCGTCATCGTACCGCTTCCCAATGCGATGAAGTCGGCGGGATGCTCCGCTAAGATTTTTTCCAATTTTTTTCGATTCGGTTCGGAAATACGGGGAAAGGTGAGCGAAATATAATACCACGGGTCATAATGTCCCGCGACGCGGGCTGCAACTTTATTGCCGGTAATCACGAGGGAATCTACCTTACCGGTATTCGCGTAACTTTTCCCCCGCGATACCCGCCCGTCGCCGTCATAACTCTCGATCATCCGTAAAAACCATGCGCCCCACGGCGTTGTTCCGTACTTACTGCGTGCCATGGGACGATTTTATAGGATTTTAGCCTAAGATGCCAGCGGATGTATTGTTAAATCAAACAGGTAAATTTTTAGACATTTGACAAATATTGACGAATGTCTAAAGTATTTAGTATTATTAGCAAGAATATAAACGGGGAAAGTTATGTTATTGGGATACGGAGCAAAAAACTGCTGGTGCTTTAAGGATTGGCTGGATATAAATTTAAGATTAAACGAGGACGTTCCTAAAGATATTTCTTTAGGAAGAGACTATTCATTACTTCTGGGTTATGAAGGGGCAAATGCTTCCGGAAAAACCAATGCATTAAAAGTTTTTGCTTTTATCGCAGATTTTGCTAAAAATAGTTTTTCGTATTCTACTGAATCATCAATTTTATTTGATTCATTTTTTAATAATAATAATCCATCTGAATTTTACGTTGAATTTATGGATACGGACGGTCTTGAATATCGTTATGAAGCGGTTTTACATAAGGATCATGTTGAAAAAGAGCTCCTTTTTTTAGTTAAAAGTACAATGGAGGAAATTTATTTTGAACGTACTAATAATGAAATTACCATAAATAAACTGTACGATAATGAAAACAAAATTATTTTAAGAAATAATGCATCATTTATTAGTACCCTTCATCAATATGGAATACAAGAAATAAACGATGTTTATGATTTTTTTGCTAAAAATATAATTAATGTTACGTATAGAGGATTACGCTATGAAATGAGCATGGATATACCTTTAATTTCTAAAATGTATTTTCACAATCAAGACGCTTTAAATTTTACTAAGAATCTTATTCAAAAGTTTGACACGGGAATTTCAAATATTACGATTTCATATCGTGAAGATGAAAAGAATAATAAAATATATTTTCCGATTTTCCTTCATGAAAATGAAAACACTCAATATAAATTAGGAATAGATTCGGAATCAACAGGTACAAGAGCTCTTTATATCAATTTACTTTTTTACTATCAAAATTTACAGTCAGGAGGCGTTTTACTACTTGATGAATTCGATATTAATTTGCATCCTGATATTTTACCTCATTTAATCAAACTTTTTACAGATTCAAAATCTAATCCTTATAATGCACAAATGATTTTTACCAGTGTAAATCCTGATAATCTTGATATTTTAGGAAAGTATCGATCTTACTTATTTGAGAAAGATGATGGGGAAAGCTTTGGTTATCGGCTTGATGAGCCGGACACCAATATTTTGAAAAACGACAGAAAAGTATCGGCTCCATATAGAAGGCACTTATTGGGAGGATACCCTAAAATTGAAGCATAAAAATGTAAAAAAAGAAAATAAATTAGCTAATTTTCCGCAAGAAAGTATAGAAACTGTCTATAAAACACTAAGAGGATTATTATCGTTTAATTTTAGATTTTTAGATGATACACAAGGACAAAAATTTTCAGATTTATCGGTAGAGCAGTTTTATAAAATAATAGAAAAACTTAAATGGTATTCAAAGGAAAACAGATCCCATTGGGAAGCAACACCCATAGGCCATAGAGATGGTAAAGTATTAGCCGTTTATCAAGACTTTCCTTCTAAATCAAACTTTTTCCATCCGAAATATATCCCGGCAGGAGTAAAATGGGCACGCTTTAGATTGGAAGGTGATCAACGTTTGATCGGATTTGTCATCGACAAAAATGATGTTGAAAAATTTCAATTAAATCCTGATGTATTTTATATTGTTTTCTTAGACTTGTATCATAAATTTTATATTTCAAAAAAATGACAATCGTAAGGATTAGCTTTTTATGCGTGAGCTTTGGGAGATAAGATGAGCGATCTGGAAAGTGAGATACAGCGGCGCGGCTTAATAAAAGTTCCTACTGAGGGCGGGCAAAAGGAAAACCCGTACCGCCGCGTTGCAAAATTTTTATATTTAATCGGAGAGGAGCAGGCCGCAAAGGTTCTGCAAAAACTCACGCGCGAGCAAATCGAAAAAGTAGTAGCGGAGATGCTGACAATCCGCTATGTCGACAAAGACGAAGCCGCCTATATTTTAAGCGAATTTACCGCGCTTTATAACGAAGCAAAAAATTCCGTCGGCGGCGTAGAAACCGCTCAAGGAATTCTGACGGCGGCGTTCGGCGGAGAAAAAGCTCGAGAGATTATCGAGCGGGCAATACCGCCTGCTGCCGAGCGTCCGTTCGATTTTTTGGATGGTATCGACGGAGAAAAGCTCAAGCGGCTCTTAGCGGACGAAATGCCTGCAACGCAGGCGCTCGTACTTTCTCAGCTGGAGCCGAAAATAGCGGCTGCGTATATTACCGGTTTAAACGATGCCGAAAAAAAAGACATCGTGCTCCGCCTCGCGCGGCTTAAAACGATCGACCCCGAAATCCTGCGGACGGTCAGTACCTCTATGCGCGAAAAGTTTACCCGCATACGGACGGGATCGGCTACCGAAGCAATCGACGGGCGCGCGGTGCTGGCTGCGATTTTGCGGCGCAGCGATGCCGAAACGGAAAACTTTATTTTACGGAATATCGCAGAGGCCAATCCCGAGCTTGAACAAAATATCCGCGAACGGCTTTTCACCTTTGAAGATGTGCTCATAGCCGACGACCGCTTCTTACAGAAAAAATTATCCGGCATGGAAACGGCGGATATCGCCGCGTTGATTTCCTATAAACCGGAAGCGTTTGTTAAAAAAATCCTCGATAACATTTCGAAAAACAGGCAGCAGTTCATCCTCGACGATCAAGTATCCCATCCGGTTTCCGTGCGGGAATGCCGCGAAGTAACCAACCGGTTCTTACAGGAATTGCGGAAAAGCTGGGAAGACGGTGATTTGCTCTTATTCGGAAAGGACGGAGACGACGTATGGATAACCTAACCCACGGGTTTAAAATTATTTCAAAAACGGCGCTTGACGAAATGCAGGCGGAAGGTATTTTTGCGCGGCATTGCGCAACGGGACTTGAAGTTTATCACATTCATAACGATGACAACGAGAACCTCTTTGCGTTTGCTTTTATGACAGCGCCTGAAAACGGTTCGGGCGTCGCTCATATTCTGGAGCATTCGGTGCTCTGCGGTTCAAAAAACTATCCGTTAAAAGATCCCTTTTTGATACTTTCCAAGCAGAGCGTTAAGACGTTTTTAAATGCGATGACATTTCCCGATAAGACCGTGTACCCCGCGTCGAGTATCCTCGAAAAAGACTATTTTAATTTGATGTCGGTGTACGGCGATGCGGTTTTTTTTCCGCTGCTCAAACGGGAAACCTTTGAACAGGAAGGGCATCGGCTTGAACTGGACGAAGCCGGAAAGCCGTATTTTTCCGGCGTGGTGTTAAATGAGATGCGCGGCGCGTATGCGGATTTCGATTCGGGTGTAGACCGTGAGCTGCGGTATTCCTTATTGCAGAACACCGTATATGCGCACGATTCGGGAGGCTTTCCGCCCGATATTGCGAAGCTCAGTTATGAAGACTTTTGCGCTTTCCATAAAAAATACTATCATCCGGTAAACTGCAAAGTGTTCCTGTACGGCAATATCGAAACCGAAAAACAGCTTGCCTTTTTACAAGAGCATTTTCTCAAGTTTTTTGAACCGGCGGAAAGGCCTCCGCTCATTCCGGCTATTACGCCCTATCCTGCACCCCGCGTCTATTCTGCGGCGGCTCCGGCAGGAGAAGGGAAAAATCCCGACAAGCTTACGGTAACGATGAATTGGCTGTTACCCGAAAGCGCCGATATAGACCGGCTGATGGACTGTATGTTTTTGGAAGAGGTTTTGCTGGGACACGACGGCGCGCCCTTGCAAAAGAAGCTGCTCGATTGCCCCTTTGCCGAAGACGTGTATCCGTACAACGGCGGGCAGGCAGACCTTAAAAACATCTGTTTTACGCTCGGCCTCGCAGACATCGATAAAAGCGCGGAGCATCGGTTTGAAGCGTTCATCCTTTCCGGCCTTGAAGAAATTGCACGGGACGGGTTTGAGCCTCAGCTGATTGAAACCGCGCTTAACTCCCTCGACTTCTGCAATAGAGAAATTATCCGTTCGGGCGGCCCTTTTTCGCTGGTTTTGATGAGGCGGGCGCTCCGCGGCTGGATACACGGCTTTGCGCCGGAGACCTCGCTCCGCTACATACCGGCCTTTCAGCGGCTTAAACAGCAGATTTCCGAAAATCTCCGCTATACGCAAAACTTGATTAAGACGCTGCTGCTTGATAATCCTCACCGGACGACTGTTTCCGTACATCCGGATCCTCGGTTTTGCGAGAAAATCGATGAAACGCTCGCTCAAGAAGCGCAGCAGGCAGCGGATGCGTTGAGCCCCGCCGAACGGAAAACCTTAACGGCCGATCGTAAAAAGTCGGATGCCGATACGGAACTTAATTCCGAGGCGGATTCCGGAATGCAAAACCTCATTCCGCATATTTCAAAAGAGGAGCTGCCGCCGCTTGAACCGCCTATCCCCGAATACATCGAATATGCCGGTAAAGTACCCGTTATCGCGCATGAACAGCCGACAAACGGCATCACCTATCTCGATCTTGCAATCCCTGCCGATTCTCTTTCAGCGGAGGACTACGCGTATTTAACGCTCTATACGGCGGCGCTTTCCTCAATGGGTACGAAAACTCAAACGTGGGATTCCGTTGCGGCCGAATTTGCCTATCTAACGGGAGGCTTTTCCGCCGTTACCTTTTCCGCCGGTAAGCATCGGACAGCCGAAGCGCCGGTGTTCTTCGATAACGCGTTACGTGCGGAAGATGTGGTAGACAGGGACTGGATTTTAATCCGCGCCAAGATGCTGCCCGAATATATCGAGCCCGCGGTAAACCGTATCTTTTCGTATCTTAACGGTATTTCGTTTGCCGACGAAAAACGGCTGAAGGATATTTTTATTCAGCTGAAAAACGATCTTGATCCGCTCCCCTCGTATTCGGGACATACGCTGGCTTCGCTGTATGCGGCTTCTGCCTATTCGGGGTCGAAACGGGCGGAAAACCTGTGGACGGGTGTTCCTCAGCTCCGTTTCTTACGTGGGAAATATACGGCTCTGGAGCAAAAACCGGCGGCAATCGGCGGCCTTGTCCGTAAACTGGAAGTAATACACGGAAAACTGATGCGCTCCGGCCTGATTGTTAAAGTGTGCGGTACTGCCGCCGATGTAAGCAGTATCAAAAAAGCGCTTTTCCCGCATTTGCAGCAGTTCGGTTTTCCGCACCGCAGTACCGGCGGCTTTAGAGCGGAACCTTTTGAAAGACCGGCCGCGCTTTCGGCTTTTCCCAGCGCCGTGCAGGTAGGCTTCGCGGCGCAGCTTGTGCCGGCCGTGTTCGACGAAAACGAATACGGAGCTTCCATCGTCTATGCCCAATGGCTCGAGACGGGGGCGTTGTGGGAGACTATCCGCGTAAAAGGCGGCGCTTACGGCGTTTCCGCATATCCCGATTCCGCCACAGCTCTTTTTACGCTGACTACCTACCGCGACCCTACGCCGCTGAAATCGCTGGCTGTTATACGGGACTGTATCGAAAAGAGCATCACTGCGCCGCTTACCGACTCCGAAATGGAAGCGCTAATTACCGGCACCTACAGTATCGCGCTCCAGCCGAGAACTCCTGCGCAGAGAAGCTCGGCGGCGTTCTCGCGTCTGTTGAATGGAATAACCCATCAGACGCGGATGCGGATAATCGAAGGTATTATTGCCTGTACAAAGGAGCGCATGAACCGTTTTGCCGAACGGCTCGTCGCAAGCGTATCCGGCAGTACCGCTGCGGTGATATGCTCCGAGACCGCGCTGCGTCAAACGGTAGACACCTTAGGCCTTCCGCCGATCACCGTTTTACCTTCAATTTAAAGAGAGAGCTTCCTTAAAGCTCGGTTACTTTTTTGAATATTTAAACATCCTGCAAAAGTTTCTAGGGAGGAAAATTTAAAATAACATGGCTGCAAAGAATACCTATGACGAATCGAAAATAAAGACGCTCAGCTCGCTGGAGCATATCAGGCTCCGCACCGGTATGTATATCGGCCGGCTCGGAAACGGTTCCAATCCCGACGACGGTATTTATATCCTGTTAAAAGAGGTGCTCGATAACTCCATCGACGAGTTTATCATGGGAAACGGCGACCGTATCGATGCAATGTTGCAGGACAACAAGGTTACCGTGCGGGATTACGGCCGCGGTATTCCGCTGGGCAAGGTGGTGGAATGCGTGTCGGTAATCAACACCGGTGCAAAGTACAACGATGAAGTCTTTCAGTTTTCCGTAGGGCTGAACGGCGTCGGAACCAAGGCGGTGAACGCCCTCTCCGAGTATTTCCGGGTGGTTTCAGTCCGCGACGGGAAGTACGCCGAAGCGGTGTTTGAACGGGGCGTACTAAAACACGAAAAGCAGGGAGACGCCAAAAAAGGCATTAAAAACGGTACATTGGTGGAGTTTATCCCCGACAGGGAAATATTCGGCGACTACGCGTTCAACCTCGACTTTATCGAAAAGCGGATGTGGAACTACGCCTATTTAAACGCCGGTCTTACGCTCACCTTTAACGGCGCTTCATACATATCCGAAAACGGTCTGCTCGATCTTCTTAATGCGGAAATCGGTGAAGAGACGCTCTATACGATTGCGCATTTTAAAGAAGCGAAACTTGAGTTTGCCTTTACCCACACCAATAACTACGGAGAAACCTATTTTTCGTTTGTCAACGGGCAGTATACCTCGGACGGCGGCACCCACCTTTCCGCCTTTAAAGAAGGTTTGCTGAAAGGGATAAATGAATACTACCGCAAAAACTATAAGAGCGAGGATGTCCGCGAAGGTACCTGCGCTGCGGTTGCGGTAAAGGTGCAAGCGCCCGTGTTTGAGAGTCAAACGAAAAATAAGCTCGGCAACACCGAGGTTCGGACGTGGATTGTCAACGGGACAAAGGCCGCTGTGGTGGAATGGCTGCAAAAAAATGCCGAAGCCGCGCGCAAGCTGGAAGAAAAAATCCTTGCAAACGAGCGCCTGCGGACGGAGCTGAACAGCGTTAAAAAAGAGGCGAAGGCCGCCGCAAAAAAAATCGCAATGAAGATCCCTAAGCTGAAAGACTGCAAGTTTCACCTTGGGGATAAGCAGTACGGCAATGAATCGATGATCTTTATTACCGAAGGAGATTCGGCGTCGGGTTCAATGGTTTCAAGCCGCGACGTGCTCACGCAGGCGCTTTTTTCGCTGCGCGGTAAGCCCGAAAATATGCACGGCAAAAAGCGGGCAGCCATCTACAAAAATGCGGAACTCTACAATATGATGATGGCGCTCGGCATCGAAAACAGCCTTGAAAGTCTCCGCTATAATAAGATCATTATTGCAACCGATGCCGATAACGACGGCTTCCATATCAGAAACCTCTTGCTGACCTTTTTTCTCACCTATTTTGAAGAATTAGTGTTGAGCGGGCGGATTTTTATTTTGGAAACGCCGCTTTTTAGGGTGCGCACTAAAAAAGAGACCTGCTATTGCTATTCGGAAAAAGAGCGGGATAGTGAAATGAAGCGGCTCGGTACCGCGGCGGAGGTTACCCGCTTTAAGGGATTGGGAGAAATAAGTCCCAGCGAATTCGGTCAGTTTATCGGAAAGGATATCCGCCTTTTACCGGTCAGCATTCAAACCGTTAAAAAGATTCCCGGCGTGCTTGAGTTTTATATGGGAAAAAATACCCCCGAACGCAAGGCCTTTATTATGAAAAACCTCCTTGCGGAAATCGACGCATAGGGAATAACAAAAAAGCTTCTCTCTAAAAATCTAACACAAGTTTTTAGAAGCACACGGGGCTGTCCAAAAACTGAAAGCCTATCGGCTTTTTCTGTAAGGAAATAATTTATCATATCCGCTAAAGCGGATTGCGTAACAGTTTGTGGACAGTTTCCTTAGATGTAAGTACGATGTTTAAAATTAAGTCATTATTGTATAAAGACTTAATTTTAAACTCGCGGGGATGTCGAAAAAGTAATCAACTTTTGAGACATCCCCAAAGACGGCTCTATCTACTTTGCAGCCTTTGTGATTTTTACCGTCCATTCGCCGCCGTATTCGATTTTATGTACGGCGGCGAAATTATCCATATTCAATGCCATCGATAAACAATCGAGGCTATTGTAATACAGCAGCGGTTTCCCATCAGGAACATCGCCGAAACTATTCACATACGGCATCGAACCGGTGTAAACCTGTTTTCCGTCATTGAATATTGTTACTTGCACGACATCGTTAACGGCTAATTTCAATGATTCCGCCGTTTCACGGCCGATATTTGTCCACACATTCCCATATTGCACATCAAGCGCAGGAATAGTACCTAACAGTGCATCTTTATCAAAACGAGATTTCTCGTAAGGAATACGGACAATATCCTTTTTCGTAGGTCCAACCTGTTCAAAACCGATAATTTCTCCTGCGAGCCGCGCTCCGGTAAACGCATATACATCACGGCCGTGGAAGGTATAGCTTTTTTCGGAATTTTTCCGGCGGTTTACCGATTCATCAATTAAACGGATTTCCGCAATACCGAGCCGGTCGGCAACAAGCGTGAGCGTTCCATTATCGGGGGTAACAATATAGTGTCCCGTTTTAGTTTTTAAGACGACTGAATCACGGTCTGTACCGACGCCGGGATCAACAACCGACACAAACACCGTACCTGCCGGCCAGTATTCTACCGTCTGAAAGAGCCGATACGCTGCATCCCAGATACTGTAAGCGGGTATTTCGTGGGTAAGATCGTATAGCGGAATTGCTGCCGATTGCGTAAAAGCAACCCCCTTCATTGCTGAAACCGCACCGTCCTTTAAACCGAAGTCCGTCTGAAATACCAACGGCCGGGAATTCCGCGGTGTTCCCGCACAGCCGGACATACCAATCGTTACTATCAGTATTCCCGCCGCAATCAAACCGAATAACCTCTTATTGCGCATAATACCTCCTCGCATAATAGCTTTTAAAATTCATCAAATACAACGTTTTCCTGTTTTACAGGCGTGTCGCTTCCTTCCGGGGCGCTTTCGATATTTTTAACTGCAGCTGTATTTGAATCGAATGCATCGTATTTTTCGTATTCTGCTTTTAATTCTTGCACCAGTTGTAAAAGGGCATTTTCATCCAATACCTTTAACACATCTTGGCACTGTGCCGGCGAAATTGCAATCCTTATGGCAGGGCAGTTCGCGCCGTTTTCCGCTTGAGTCGTTGCATTTGCAAGAATAAAGTACGGCCGCTGCGGAGTAATAAACTGATAATCAAACCGCAAGGTTGGATACGCTTCATGTGCGCCTCCGAACAGTCCCCATGTCATTAATATATCGGCCTTTCCGAAAGCCCCCCGTTTCTTTGCTCCTTCGGAAGTCAATGTTTTATCGGAAAAAGCGGTAAGATATCGTTCAATCGCTTCTCTCAAAAGTGCGCGTTCATTCTTTTTTAACGAAATCCAGATGTTATCGCCCATCATCTTGTGATGAAACTTAACGGTGTTGGTCGAAGGTTCGAAAATAAAGCTGACATCGCGAGGCAGTAAATCATTGGAATATCGTCTTACTATATTCAAGTGCAGCACACCTAACGATTGCACCGGATAATTACCGAGAAAATCGGGATCATTCTTTTTGGGCTTAGAGGCACATGCACCGCTTAAAAAAGTAACGCCGAGCGCTGCAATCAATAAATAAAGGGGAATAATACGTTTCATTTTTACACTCCAATAAAAAGTCGAGAAGAAAGTATCAACTTTCAATTGACTTTTTACGCACGCCCGCAACGAAGTGAGAACGTGCATATAATATACAAGTTTGCACTTGGGCAAACTTGGGTGAATACAAGCCGTGCTATTTGTACGGCTTGTATTTTGCACTCCTTGTCTGCGATTGTACGGGAAACCCCTGCTTAATGCAAGATACTGTCTTGTTCTTTTCTTTTGCAAAATTATTCGTTGTCGGGTATACTTTAAGTGTCACAGATTCCGGAATATCGGTATCTGCTAAGGAGTAAAAGATGCAGATGAACAGTGTGGTCATTAGAACCGACAACATGGAAAAATCATTACAGTTTTATGAAAAGGTGCTTGGACTCACCTTTGAGTCTATGATGTCAGCAGCGCCGGGCAAGCAGATTGCTTTTTTGTACGACCCTAAATCAAACGGCCGGCTTGAGCTTATTCATAACGATCATTCAAAGGTAAAAAAAGAAAACTCTATTTCGCTGACTTTTAATGTGAATCAGATCGGAGAGACGGAAAAATATCTTCGCTCTAAAGATGTCCGTATTATCATGCAGCCGCGGACTGTTAAAGACGGTAAAAAGATATTAACGGCGGTCGATCCCAATGGAATCGAAATAGACTTTATTGAAGCTAAATAAGGCAGGGGTAAAAGAAAACTTCGTAATCTCTTATATAGCGGATAAATAAAAAGCGTTGTAAAATATTTACAACGCTTTTTATAGCGGGCTTTGAGGTTGTTACCGGAGACTCTCCAAAGAGCAAAGATGTTAGAGCGTCTCCTGTGAATAACCGGTTAAGCGCTATTTGCTCTGTTTTTGCTCCGAGTTGGAGTTCGAAATGCTGCGCATAACTTCATAAGCTCTTGTTCTTACAGGAGTTACATAGCTGTAGTTGTTTGCGATGCGCATAACCGTTTCAAACATCTCTTTTTTGTTCGTAACCGAACCGGACATCTTTTCAAAGGTGTTAAGGATTTCAAGTGCGAGTGAGCTTGTCGGATTAACCGTATCGAATTTACGGGCAATCCAGTTGATCATATTGAATACTTCATCGTTGTCGTTTTTTCCGATTTCGCCGAGCGATTTGACTGCAGCGGTAATAACGGACGGCTCATTATCGGTATACATAACCGTAATTAATGAATCCTTTGCTTTCTCGGTACCCATCTGTCCGAGCAATTCGCAGGCACGGCGTCTTATTTCAGGATAATTATTTACCACTCTGCCGTCTTCTCTAACAACGGTTGAAAGGCCTTCCGTTGCGAGCGTACTTAAAGCCGCTTGAATTTCTTCGGATTGGCGTCCTTCATTCAATGCTTCTTCGATATACTGCAAGGCAACGAGTTTTGAGTCGCGCCCTTCAGCGGCAACCATTTCCTTAATCATAACGCCCTCAATTGAATTGAGGTATGCCTGTTCGACGGTAATCATACTGTCGGATTCACCGTTCTTATCGTTTTTTGCAGCGTTTTTATTTTGTGCGCAAATAAACGGAGCGGTAAGCAGTGCTAAAGCCAGTGATAGTATCAAAAATTTGTGCCGCATGATAACGACCCCCTTCCTTTTGTTCAAAGTTGGTATTTTACTAGAATACCAACTTATTGTTAGTTATTTTTTTGCAAGTGTCAAGAGGCATACTTTTAAAAAATATCTAAGAGGTTTGATCTGACCACCGAAAAATTACCGCTTGACCTTTCATACTTTTACTTATATCATAGAACAATACGATAAAGGATTATAAAATAGTTGATCCTTGAGTTTTATTAAATAAGGTGTGATGCGAATGAAAAAGTTAAAGATACCTGCAGTACCGTCCATCAGAAGATTACCGTCATATTTACATATAGTAAAGCAAGCTCAAGCAGATGGGAATCCCTATATTTCCGGCACCGTTATCGCTGAAGAGTTACATCTGGAACCCATCCAAGTGCGTAAGGATTTAGCGATTACCGGTATTATCGGCAAGCCGAAAAAGGGATATCCGGTTGAAGAGCTCATTGCAGCTATTGAACATTTTCTCCGCTGGGATACGCTGCAAAAAGCCGTCCTTATCGGCGCAGGAAATCTTGGCACCGCACTCACCGGCTATCAGGGATTTAGGGATCACGGATTGGAAATTTGTGCGGCTTTCGACAGCGACAAAAAAAAGATCGGCAAAAAAATTCACGGTATTCCGATTTTCGGTATGAACGAATTAACGGAACAAATTAACGTTTTGCATCCTGCTTTAGCGGTTTTAACCGCTCCTTCCCCCAGTGCGCAGCTCATTGCAGACCGATTGGTAGAAGCGGGAATTGATGCAATCTGGAATTTTACGAATGTTAAAATAAAAGTGCCCGACAATGTACTTGTGCAGCAGGAAGACCTTACCTCAGGTTATGCCCTTTTAGGCGTGATGATGAATACCCGTATTCAGCAAGCAAGCGAATAACATTTATTTTTTTATTTACGGATATGGGACTTTAAGAAATGTATATGTTAAAGCCCCATCATAGAACAGCCTTATGACTCCTTCAAAATCTCCGCAGCAAGCAGCTCTTTTTTATAACCGCTTGGTGAAGCGGTACAAACACCTAAAAAAATATGCACGCCGGCTTGGTATTTTTGCCTATCGGCTTTATGATAGAGACATTCCCGAAATTCCCGTTGCCGTCGATCTTTATATTGAAGATGTAACAGGGCTGATATTTGCCGTGCTTACCGAATATGAACGGTCTACTGATCATAATTACACTACCAAAGAAGGAAAAACAGCTGCCTCTCTTTCTGAGTTGACGGAAGCGCTTTGTGCGGCTTTACAGATTCCTCCGGCGCAGGTGTATGAGAAATGCCGTAAGCGGCAGCGGGGCGAAGCGCAGTATGAAAAGATTGCCGATAGCGGAAAACGTATTATCGTGCGGGAAGGTAAGTGCCGCTTTTTTATCAATGTGTCCGATTACCTCGATACCGGTTTATTTCTTGATCACCGGCCTGCACGCATCGCGGTTGCCGAAAGTGCCGCCGGTAAGACGGTGCTGAATCTTTTTTGCTATACCGCGTCTTTTTCCGTTCATGCGCTGGTAAGCGGCGCGCGGCAGGTTTGCTCGGTTGACTTATCTAAAAACTATCTGCAATGGGCATATCAAAATGCTCAGCTGAACGGTGTTGACGATCCTGCCCGCTGCACCTTTGTACAAAGCGATGTCCGCCTTTTTTTGGAACAGGCTGCCAAGCGGAAAGAGCGCTGGGATATCATCATCTGCGACCCGCCGACATTTTCAAACTCGAAGCGGACTCCTCAATTTTTCGATGTGAACCGGCACTGGCAAGACTTAATCCGCAGCTGCTGTAAGGTATTGTCGGCGGAAGGGGTGCTGTACTTTTCCACCAATTCGCGGACATTGCGGTTTAACGCGGCGGAACTTTCGGATAGACCATCCGGCACTGCGGGAAAAGATAGGTTTGTTTATCAAAATACGCTCTTTACCGTGCAGGACATCAGCGCTCAGTCGATACCGGAAGATTTTCGGAATAAAAAAATTCACCGCTTATGGAAGATAGCGATGGATAAGGCCAATGCGTCAGATTCCTTTTCGTATTAGGATACAATAAAGCGTATGATTGAAAATCCGATAACAATACATCAAATAAACGGTGCCGAGTATTGCCTCCTTGCTTCGGGGATGGAACCTCGAGTATTTGCACATTCGGCTGCCGTCGATTATATTCACGATGTCTGTTTCCGCATTGCGCCCGACGGGACGGTGCAGGAGTTTTATCTTAACGAAACCCTTACGTTTTTTAATACGGAAAAAGGGCGGGAAGAGGTTGGAATTGTGCTGCCGCTGCGGGATGCCCGTCCGCTTATCGATTCGGTTTATACCGAGGCGCAAAAACTCCGCGAGGCTGAAACTTCGCTGCGGAGGCTGTACCGGCTTTTTTCGGGCTTTATCGCCGCGTATAAAAACGGTACGGTAAGCGAAGCTTTTTTCCGAGCAGCTATGTCTGCCCCCTTGTGTTTGCTGATCGAGGGAGGAACCGACGGCGGCGCTCAAGACCTTATCGTACTGCCGCCCCGATTAACGCTCCGCTGCGTTACTGCTGAGACTGCAGCAGCGCTTCGGTTTCATTATCCGTGGGTACATCCTGATGCGGAACGAGTGCCGCTTGACGATGCTGCGTCGTTTTTCTTAGCAACGCTCAGCTATGCCTGTATCACCGGAGCGCCGCCTTTTAACAGCGCCGCCGTCCCGTTTGCAGCGGTAGATGCCGGCGGACTTTGCGGCACCGGCAGCACTTGTAGAGGTGGCCTTCATAATGAAAACGACGGCGCAGCATATACGGTTGAGCGGAACAGCGGCGTGGCGGAACGGCTTGTGCAGAATATACGGGACGGCGTGTATGTGCCGGTAGAACTTCGCTGTCCGGCGCTGCTCCCGCGGTTTGCGCAGCTCATCGATTGCGGCTTAGCTGTAACCGCGGGGCAGGGGAGCGCTAAAGCCGCAGAACATACCGCTGTCAGAGCCGCCGGACATAAGAGCGCCAGCTTTGAAAAAACGGCGGACAGCGGCAATACGGATACGGCGGCGAACCGCCGCACTGCGCCACAGCTGCCGCTTACGGAACAGCTCTGCAGCTATTGCGATGAATCGCTGCCGCTCTTCGCCGGCGGACGGCAGACCGGTGTACAGGCGCAGCAGACAGATGCGCTGAAAGGCGGCGGGCAGGCGCCGGCGGCGGAAGCACAAGCGGCGCTCAAGGCCTTTGTTCAAACGGCGCGGAAGCGTATCACCCGCAAGCGTTTTTTTGTCCGCAACCGCGCAAAAATTGCGGCAGCGGCGGCAGTCTGTGTCGCGCTTATTGCCGTAACGGCGGCTATTGTGCAATATGTCCGGAAGCCGCCGGAGACGGCAGGTATGTCTGCCGAAGCGGTGGTGTACGGGTTTTATACCGCCGTCGGGACGCTCGATCAAACGGTAACCGGCGCTTATACCAAAAATAAAGCCGCCGCCTTATACGACGGCCTCATGGTGCATTTATACGTAACCGGAAAAACACGCGAAGCCTACGAGCGCAAAAAAATTTATTACACGCCGCAGGAGTTCCTTAGTTTTTGTGAATCTGTACGGAGTGCCGATACCGTATACGCTGGAGATGCTTCAGTAGAGGAGAACGGATCGGACGCGAAGGATGAGTTCGCTCGTTATAAAAAAGCGGTTATCGAATCGCTTAACGGGGGCTCCGTGTACGGTATTTCCGGCTTGGAGATTGTTTCCTCTGCTCAGGCCGGATGGTTTGACGTGAAGTTTTATCACTGGCTGCCGATTTTTTCATCGGAAGAAGCTGAGGCGGCGGCAAAGGCTATGGAAAAAGCGCTTGAAGCTCCTGTAAGCGCGTCCAATGTGGAGCTTTCGGAGCGGGGTGCTTTTCCCGTACAGGTACTCTACAAACATGATCGGGTACAGGTGATAACGGAAAGGGACTGCTTTTTTATCGGAGCGATCGAATCGGTCGAAAGCACGGTTGTTGCCGATTCAAGCGATGCGCTGATAGAAGCATGCGCACTACCGCCCGCAGACAGGCCGGCCTATTTAAAAGGATTGTAATATGAGAGAACGGAAAAATATCTATACGCTTTTGCATCAGGACACGGGCTCCGCTGCCCGCGCGGGGGTGATAAGCCTGCCGCACGGTACGGTACAGACTCCCGCGTTTATGCCGGTCGGGACGGCCGCGACGGTAAAAGGCATGACCAAAGATGACTTGCACGAAATAGGCTTTGAAATCATCTTGGCAAATACCTATCACCTTTTTTTGCGGCCGGGTATGGACGTTATCAAGCAGGCGGGCGGGCTGCACGGGTTTTCCGGTTGGAATAAAAACTTTTTGACGGATTCAGGCGGGTCCCAAGTATTCTCGCTGTCTCAGCTGCGGAAAATCAAGGAAGAAGGCGTAACGTTTCAGAGCCATATCGACGGCAGCAGGCAGTTTTTAAGCCCTGAAATCGCGGTACAGGTGCAGGCCGCCTTTAATAGCGACATTCAAATGCAGCTTGATATCTGTTCTCCCTACGGTATTTCCAAGAAGGAAACCGAAAAAGCTTTGACGCTGACAACGGCGTGGATGCAGCGGGCGGTACGGGAATGGGATCGCACCGAAGGGTACGAGGGAAGCCTTTTCCCGATTATACAAGGCGGCTTTTTTGAAGACCTCCGCCTCAGAAGTATCGAATCGATTATGGAATGCGATCCGCACGGCATTGCAATCGGCGGCCTTTCCGTCGGCGAGCCTGAGGAAGTATACAAGGAATTTTTAGCCTTTACCGCCGCGCATGTTCCCAAACATAAACCGCTCTATGTGATGGGAATCGGCACCCCCGATTATATTTTAGAGGCGGTAAAGAACGGCGTCGATATTTTTGACTGCGTACTCCCGTCGCGGAATGCCCGGAACGGAAACTTGTTTACCCGTACCGGCTCCATCTCAATTAAAAAGAAAGAATATGAATACGATTTCGGCCCAATCGATTCGAGCTGCTCCTGCAAGGTATGCCGGAATTACAGCCGCGCGTATCTGCGGCACCTGTTCCGCTGTAAGGAGATTCTGTATTCGATGCTTGCAACCTACCACAACTTAGCATTTCTCCATCGAATGGTTGCCGAAATCAGGGAGTCAATTACCGAAGATCGCTTTTCGGAATACTATCGCAGCTTCTTGAAAGATTATTATGGAAGAATTTAGAGCTTGTGAATAAGGCATTGCGAAAGAGTGGAGCACTCCATATACCGCTATGAACGGTGGCGGTACTGGGTCGGGGTATGTTGATTATATTTGTAAATAATGAAATAATACATACTAAGGTATGCATAAGTATGGAGATGTATATGGCCAATGCAACATTAGTACAGTTAAAAGTCGATAGAGAAATTAAAGAAGATGTTTCAAGAATATATGAAAATTTGGGCTTGGATTTACCGACTGCAATAAGGATTTTTTTCAAGAAAAGTATTGCTGTGGGAGGCTTGCCGTTTGAATTACGAGAAGAAAATAACAGATGGCAACTATATGATCAAGTTCGAAAAAGTATTCAAGAAAATAATGTTCCTGAAATGTCGCTGGAAGAAATAAATGCAGAAATTGCCGAAACCAGAAAGCAGGCATTTCACGAATGAAAAAATATGTTGTTGTTGATACAAATGTTTTAGTTTCAGCCTTGATAACACGAAATGAAAATGCCTCGACTGTAAAAATATTACGATATCTCTCTCAAAATAAAATAGTGCCGGTATATTCTTCGGATATAGTAAAAGGATACTATGAAGTGTTGAGAAGAGAAAAATTTAAGTTATCTGAGGAAATTGTATCGGCTGTAATACACGATATAGTCACTAATGGATTAGAAGTAACAGATATTGTTGAAGTTAAGGAAGAAATGCCGGATCCGAAAGATGTGGTATTTTATGCAGTTACATTGACAACAAAGGATAAAGGGACATTCTTGGTTACAGGGAATGGAAAGCATTTTCCGGTAAAATCTTTTATAGTAACACCGGCTGAATTAGTGGATATACTTGAAAAAAATTATGGAAAGAAAACAACTTAATCACTTTGACTCCTCCGGTAAAGCCGTAATGGTGGATGTTGCCGGCAAGGATGAGACAAAAAGAATAGCGGTTACGCACGGTTTTATCAGCATGAGCGCGGAGGCCTTTCTTGCGGTGCGGGAAGGCAGCGTCAAAAAAGGCGATGTGTTGGGAATTGCGCGGGTTGCCGGAATTATGGCGGTAAAAAAGACGCCGGAGCTTATCCCCCTCTGCCATACGCTGCAGGTTACGAGCGCCGGTATTGACTTTACCCTGCACGAAGCGGAATGTAAAATCGAGGCTGTATGTACGGTCGGCGCTACCGGACGGACGGGCGTTGAGATGGAAGCGCTGACGGGTGTTTCCGCCGCGTTGCTGACGATATACGATATGTGCAAGGCGCTGGATCGTTCGATGTGTATATCGGGAATAGAACTTTTGAAGAAAGACGGTGGAAAGAGCGGCCTCTATGAAAGATAGGTTCCTGCGGGAAATCGATTATATCAGAATATCCGTAACCGACCGGTGTAATTTCAGGTACCGTTACTGTATGCCCGCTCAAGGAGTCGGATTTATTCCGCATGATCAAATTCTCAGGTTTGAGGAGATTATCAGGATAGGCCGGTTACTTCCTCGGATCGGTATCAAACATATCAAAATTACCGGCGGCGAACCGCTGGTTAGAAAGGGCGTGTGTGCTCTTATCAAGGATTTAAAAGCGCTTGAAGGCATTGAGCAGGTTACACTGACGACAAACGGGTATCTGCTTGAACAGGCGGCCGAGAAGCTAAAAGAGGCGGGGATAGACGCGGTCAATGTCAGTGTCGATACGGTCAATAGAGAAAACTTTACGAAGATATGCCGCAAAGACGGGCTGGCAGAGGTGCTGCGCGGAATAGACACGGCGCAGGAACTGGGTATCGCCCTCAAGGTGAATACCGTCGTCAGCGGGAACAGCACGCTGGCAGAATTGCTCGATGTGCTCGATTTTTTTTCACGCAAAGGTATCACGGTGCGGTTTATAGAGCTGATGCCCATCGGTATCGCGGAACGGACGAGGGTAACAAATGCGGACTTATTCAATTTGATTAAGCGGCATCATCCCGATATTAAAAAAGATGATTTTAGAAGCAACGGCCCCGCGCAGTATTATCGGTTCGGAGACGGTAAACGGGTCGGTTTTATTTCGGCGGTACACGATGTTTTTTGTTCTTCGTACAATCGGGTACGGCTGACTGCTGAAGTGGTCATCAAGCCCTTCACACCATGGGCGAATGTATTATGCCGACAAACGGAATATTCGCGAAAGTGCTTACAGGCGGACTTTTAAAAACCGGAGACGAAATAACCGTGCGGAACAGCTGAACCCGCTGTTGAACACGCACTGTTTTATGCAGTAAGGCTCTTTGAAAAAATTTGATGCATTTGTCTTACTCCAATCCCGCGTAATACTGATTGTTATATTTTACCGCTTATGCTACAATACGCCGAAAATTTTTAACACAAAATATCAAGGTGCTGTAATGAAGAAATTTTTTCACGGTTTATTGCAAAGTAATTTGCTTATGCTGCTCGCTCTCTCGGCGGTTTTGTTTATGGGATGTATGAATAGCAAAACGGCCGATGCAGCTGCGGAAATTGAATTTTGGTCGTTTCCTAATTTTACCTCCGACACCGGTATTGAAGGCGATTTTGAGAAAAGTTTGATCGCGGCGTTTGAAAAAGAAAATCCTTCAATCAAAGTGCATTTTACGTTGATCGGTTTTACCGATGGGGCTGAAAAAATTGAAAAAGCCATAGCCGAAGGTAAGGCGCCCGATATTATCTATGATGCCCCCGGCCGTATTATCGGATGGGCGGGAAGAGGTTTACTGGAACCTCTTGACGATGTGCTTGCGACGGAAAAACCGTATATCACTACCGAACTTTTGACCGTTTCCGCCGGTAAAGACAGACGCACTTATATGTATCCGATGCACGAAGGCGCTTTTTCTATGGCGTTTAATAAGGAAATGCTCGAAGACCTGCGCCTTATTGATTTACTGCCCTATAAGCGGAGAGACCGTCAGTGGACTGTTGAAGAATATGAACGGCTTTTAACCGCACTGAAAGAGCGGCTTCCTGCAGAAACCGTCCCGGGCGTTTTCTATTATAAAAATATGGGCGGCGATCAAGGTACGCGGGCATTTTTGGTTAACCTGTACGGCAATGCGAATCTTTTAAACGGAGATTATTCCAGTTATATTTACAATTCCGCCCAAGCAGTGCGCAATGTGAATTGGACGGTGCGTGCTATGAAACAAGGCCTCTTGCTCGACGGAAAGGATCTTACCTCAAACGATGCCATTTCGATGTTCGTTTCCGGAAAAGCTGCTCATACCATTCTTTATTCGCCTCAGCTTAATAAAATGAATGACGGCAAACGGCAATATAAAGGGAAGAATTTTACACCGATCTATATGCCGTTTCCGAATGACTCCGGTGCACCTCTACTTGAATTTTTAGCGGGCGGCGCCTGCGTTTTTAAAAACGGTAATGCAAATAAAGTTAAGGCGGCAAAAAAATTCCTGCACTTTGCCGCTACCGACGAGGTATGGGCTCCGAAACTTATCAACGCGACAGGCGGTTTTCCTGCAAGCTCTAAAATTCAAATTGAAACGGAAGATGCCGAAATACTCTATAATTCAGTGCTCCAGCGATTTTTCGGACAGTATTACAATAACATTACCGGCTTTGCGCAGATGCGTGAATATTGGAATGCACTCTTAAAAGAAACCGCTTCGGGAAGTGATGTTCAAGCTGCGCTGAACCGCTTTGTGCGGAATTCCAACGCTACGCTGAAAGAATAAAATTACGGGAGAATATGATGATGGCACACACTGCTTCGGGTGCGCAGAGAGGCACTTCATTTTTTTCAATCAGAAATAAAATGATAACCTCTTTTGCATTTTTTTCGGTTTTTATTTTACTGATTGTTTATATTGTTGCGGTATATCTTGCATCCGTTTCCCTCATGAATAATACCGAATATTTTTTAAAGGAATTGGTTAAAAGCTCTTCAAAAGTTTTGGACGAACGCTCTCAAGCATTATTCGGAAAACTGGAAGCTTTTTCAAATCTACCTGCCGTTCAGGATGAAACGGTATCATACCAAGAAAAAATAGAATTATTTAAAAATGAAATTCAAATGCAAAAACAGCGCGGTTGGCTTAGCTTCGGTATCAGCGGTCTTGACGGTATGCTCTATCGGACTGATAACACGGTTGAAAGGATTTCAAATACCGATTGGTTCCAATCGGCACGTAAAGGGAAATATGTTATTACGGAACCTGTACAGTCCTCTTCCGACCGGAGGTATATTTTCATCGTCGCAATTCCCGTGCGGGATTTACAAGGAAAAATTACCGGCGTTATCAATGCTACCGTCTTGGGTGATGCGCTTTCAAATTTGATAAGCGATATTATTGTCGGCGAAACGGGAACTGCATATCTGGTCAGTTCGTCCGGTACTATTTTAGGAAACAGACGCCCTGAAATTCTCTATAAAAGTATCTACAGCGAAATAATCGGAAGCGACACAAGTGTGTTCGCACAGTTTCTTAAACAATCGCTTGCTTCTCATAAATCTTCAGTCAATGTATCGGAAATAAAAGGAACGCAGTCTATATCCGCCGTCGCTTCGATGAGGTATGCGGATTGGACGCTCCTTTTAACGGCGCCCGTGTCGGAGTTTATGGCGGAGAACGTTTCAAATCTGATAAAAACGTTTATTCTTATCGCGTTAATTCAATTGGTAGTTGCCATAGCGCTTGGATTCTATATTGCACGGAATATTACCCGCCCGATCAATCACGTTATCGCAGCACTTAGGAATATTGCACAAGGTGAGGGAGACCTTACGATAGAATTACCTGCAAGCGGTAAAGATGAAACGAGTGTGCTGTCGGCGTACTTTAATCAGACTATTGCTAAATTGAGAAACTCAATTCAAAGGGTAGGAACGGACTCCCGTGAGATGGAATCCGTCGGTTCAGATCTCGAAAGCAACATGATGTCAGTCAGCCAAGTGGTTTCAAATATTACCGCCGGTATTGACGACTTGAAAAAACGGTTTGTCGAACAGGAAGAAAGCGTATCCGGTACGGCTGCCGCTATCGAGCATATCATAACAACGCTGCGGCTGCTGGATGAGAGTATCGGTAAGCAGGCCGCTATGGTCGATGAATCCTCCGCATCCTTTGATAAGATGTCGCACAGTATCGATACCGTAGGTGAAAACGTCGTAGAAACCAGAGAGGTTATCCGCAATCTTTCTGCGGCTACGAATGACGGCCGCGAAACGCTGGTAAAAGCAAATGAGGTATCGCAGCGGATATCGGAAGCATCGGGCGATTTGATCGAGGCCGGCGCCGTAATCGAAAATATCGCGAGTCAAACGAACCTGCTTGCAATGAACGCTGCAATCGAGGCTGCACATGCGGGAGAAGCCGGTAAGGGATTTGCTGTTGTTGCCTCCGAGATTAGAAAGCTTGCAGAAGAATCCAGTACGCAAGGTAAAAAAATTTCCATCACTTTGAAAAATCTTTCTGTTGAAATCGATACGCTTGCGAGTGCTGCTGCCGGCGCCGTTGAAAAGTTTAATATCATTTCCAGCTATTCCAAAGGATTAAGTACCTCTATTGAAGGAGTAGTGCAGGCAATGGATGAGCAGGAAGAAAATGGAAAAATTATCTGGGGCATCATCAACGATGTTACCGGCGTAACAAATGAAGTAAAGAGCGGTTCCGGCGATATGCTTGCCGATGGCGAAAAGGTTGTTTCGGCAACGAAACGGTTGGATGACTTAACACGCATTTTACGGGAAAATATAGAGGATATCGCCTCGCAGACTGAACTGATCAACGAGGCTGCCCAAGAGTCTCTTGAAATTGCTGTCAAAAATAAGCAAAGTATAGACGGTCTTGTCTTGGAAGTAGGCAAGTTTAAAACCGAAAGATAAGTAAAACTTCCGATTTTTTGAGGGAATAGCATAAAAAGTACCGTCTGAAATATCGCCGGTACTTTTTATCTCCAGTTTGATGTGTAAACTGGGGTATTTTTAGGGTATTTTATAGGAGATACTATGAAAACGGTAAAAGCAACTTTCGGCTTGTTGTGTGCATTGACTTTGATTGCAATGACAACAATAGGATGCGAAAAAAAAGACAGCGGAGAAGCATCCGCTCATCAGCTTGATAGAACAAAAGAATTTATTACAGTTGCAACAGGTCCTACAAGCGGTATTTATTTCCCGATCGGCGGAGCGTTCGCCGAAGCCTTAAAATCGGCCGGGTATAATACCAGTTCGCAAGCGACCGGTGCATCAGCCGAAAATATTTCGATGATCTCTAAAGGAGAGGCTGAACTCGCAATTGCAATGCAGGATTCCGTTATGCAGGCATATCAAGGCTTCGGTGCTTATGAAGGTAAGCCGAATCCTAAGCTGACGGCTGCTATGCGTTTGTGGCCGAACTACGTACAGCTGGTAACGCTGCGCAAGTCCGGTATTAAAACCGTTACCGATCTCAAAGGAAAGCGGGTCGGTGTCGGAGCTGCGAACTCAGGCGTTGAATTAAACGCCCGTATGATTTATGAAGCCTACGGTATGACGTATGCAGACAGCAAGGTTGACTATCTTTCCTACGGTGAAGCGATCGATCAAATGAAAAACGGTCAGTGCGACGCGGCTTTTGTTACGTCCGGTCTTCCCAACGGAACGATTATGGAACTTGCTACCAGCTATGATATGGCAATTGTCCCCATCGACGGCGCAGGTCGGGATGCTTTGATTCAAAAGTATCCGTTCTTCTCTCAGACTATTATTCCGGCAAATACCTATAACAATACCGCGGATGTCGATACTGTTTTTGTGTATAACATCATGCTGGTAAACAGCGACCTTTCCGCCGATGTCGTATATGATATGCTGACGGTTATCTTTGATAATATTTCGACAATTAAAGCATCGCACAATGCAGCAAATAAACACATCGATTTGTCCTTCGGTGTAGAAGATGTAAAAATTCCGCTGCATCCGGGTGCCGCTAAGTTCTGGCAGGAAAAAGGTTTCAAGACCCCGCTGAATTAAAAGGCTCTTGGGGATGTCTTAAAAGTCGTTGCTTTTTCGCCATCCACGAAGATTACCGGTTGGCGTGCGGTGTGCGCAGCTAACCGGCTTTAAGTTTGAGGACGAAGTAGGATGGAACGGCTTTTTATCGAAGTGCGGCGGATGCGTGCGGTTTTATGTCGGTATATGATGTATATGCTTATTGCCGCTTCGCTGCTGCACACAAGCTGTTCCTCCGCTGAGACAATTGAAATTTCCAATCAGATAACGAAGGAAGCTTACCTGAGTCACATAGTGAAGGCGGGTGATATTCTTTCATTTGAATGGGAACATTCATTTGAACATGTCTTGTGGAAAGAATTTTATCGGGTAACCGATGAACATACTTTTAAACTCTTTACCATTGCCGTTCAAGGTTTCGGCGCCGGCATTCCGGCCGAAATGGATTGTACCTATCGATATGAGGATGGGTTCATCTATATGGAAAATATAGAAGGAAGCGTGTTTAAAGAGTTTAATTGGATTCATTCGCAAACGCAACTCAAACAAATAACCCTCAACGATACCGTGCTTATATGGGGTACAGAACTTCCCCAAAGAGCAAAAATACGGCTTGCCTTACAAAGGAGTACATCTTGGCTACAGAAAATACCGTAGATCAGCAGGCTCTATTGGAAGAATTTGAACGGGAAAGCAGAACCAGAAACTTTGTTAACCCGATCTTTGCAAAGCTTCTCAAATGGACTGCACTGTTGGTTACCTTTTACCATTTGGCTTATGCTTCCGGTTATATCCGGCCGGAGACATTGCGCCATCGTTCCATCCACGTCGGTATGATTTTATTTATGACCTTTGCAATTTACCCTGCCTTTAAAAGATCGAGCAGAAAGGTTATCGCATGGTACGATTACATACTGATGATATTATCCGTTGTCATTCCTGTTTATATGTGGGTAAATTATCAGGCTATCATCGATAGAGTAGGGGATGCAAACCTGACCGATGTCATCATGGGTACGATATTGGTTGCGTTGGTGATAGAGGCCGCGCGGCGGATTACCGGTTGGGCGTTACCGATTATCGGGATTATCTTTATGATCTATGCGCTGATGGGCGCACGGCAGGGGCTTATTCCGATAAACGTACCGGGGCTGTTCCTGCATAGAGGTTTTAAATGGCCTAAACTGATCGGACACCTCTTTTCAAACACCGAAGGTATTTACGGAACATCGGTCAACGTTTCTTCAACGTATATTTTCTTATTCATCGTATTCGGCGAGATTATGAATAAGTGCGGAATGGGGAAATTCTTTAACGATATCGCTATCGGTTTGGCCGGCCATACTAAAGGCGGCCCTGCAAAGGTAGCCGTTATTGCGGCAGGGTTACTGGGAAGTATCAACGGGTCGGCAATTGCGAACGTCGTTACGACCGGTTCGTTTACCATTCCTTTGATGAAGAAAATCGGATACAGCAAAGAGTTTGCCGGTGCGGTTTCGTCGACCGCATCAGTAGGAGGGCAGCTGTTGCCGCCGATTATGGGCGCGGCTGCCTTTATCATGGCGGAAACGCTCGGCATTAAATACAAAGAGATTGTCGTTGCGGCGGCCATTCCTGCGCTCATTTACTATTTGGGTATTATCTTTCAGATCCAGCTGCGGGCGTCGAAAGATAAACTGGACGGTATGCCGAAAGACCAACTACCTAAGGTAAAAGAAACGCTGAAGATGTACTGGCATCTGACCATTCCGATTTTATTCTTGGTTTATATGCTGTTCTTCAGCGGTTATACCGTTATTAAAGGCGCTTTTTTAACGATCCTTTTAACCATTGTTATTGCGCAGCTTAAAAAAGAAACGCGCATGAGCTTGAAGGACATAGAGGATGCGTTTGTCGCTTCCGCAAAGTCGACGGTATCGGTGGCGATTGCCTGTGCCTGTGTCGGTATCGTTATCGGAGTGTCGAGCTTAACCGGTTTTACCATCAATATGGCAAGCGCGATTATCTCGCTCGGCGGAAAGAGCTTGCTTTTGACGCTGGTCTTTACGATGGTAACCTGTATGCTGCTTGGCATGGGGTTGCCGAGTATTCCCGCGTATATCATTACGGTAACGATTGCAGCGCCTGCGCTCATCGAGCTGGGGATTGTGCCTTTGGCGGCTCATCTGTTCTGCTTCTACTTTGCAATGTTCGCCAATATTACGCCGCCGGTTGCGCTTGCCTCGTTTGCGGCCGCAGGTATATCGGGCGGTAATCCGATGAAGACGGGCATCGTATCCATTAAGCTGGCGCTTGCCGGTTTTATTATCCCGTATATGTTCGTCTACAATAATCAGCTGTTATTAATGGATACGAATATTTTGCAGGGTATCCAAGTTACGATTACCGCATGCGTCGGTGTCTTTTTAATCAGCGCCGCTGTAGAAGGGTATTTCCATACAAAGGCAAATATTCTTATGCGGCTGCTTATGCTGGCAGGAGCATTCCTGCTTATCGACAGCGCCTTATTAACCGACCTTGCCGGTGTCGGCATCTTTGTCGCTTCCATCTTTATTCAGCGCATACTCGCGCGGAGAGAGGCACGGCGCGCTGCTGCATAGCGGTAAGTATATGGGGCATCTTTAAAAAACCGAGTTTTTAGAGATGCCCCATCAGCAAAACTGAAACATCGCAGCTTATCTATGTTTTTGCTGCCGGCTAGTTCAGCCGGCCTGTTTTCCAATGCCAGAGCGGTTTTGAAAGCGTGGATGAAAAGGTTTGCACGCGGTTAAAATCGGGAAGCCAGTCCAAATCGCTCACCAATTCCTGATAAAACCCGTCGTCGATGTTTAAATCTTCAAGAAAGGTACGCAGTGTGAGGTCTTCCGATTCGTTGAGCAGGCGGTTTGAAAAAACGTCGATGTGCCGTGCCTTAGGATTCGCCGTGATGGGTGTATACTGTGTCATCAGCGAAAGCAATGCCTTGCCTTTGAGTTTTTGTGCAAACCACCGAAGAACCGCCTGCGAATCCTCCAATTTTCCCGGAAGTGCGAGGTGCCGTACGATAACGCCCGACAGCATTTTTCCGAACGGATAGCGCTCATCGGGAGGTGTAATGATGAGGGGAGAAAGTCGTGCCATTGTCTCGATTGCGGTGCACGCTTGTTCGGGATAATCGGGTGCGGCAAAAACACGGCGGGAGGTTTCGGTGTTAAGCGTTTTCAGGTCGGGCAGCCAGCCGTCGACCGCATCCGCAATCGATTTGAGCGCTTCCGCCGTTTCGTACGCGGAGGAATTCCATACGACGGGAATGGTTAAGCCGTGCTGTTTTGCTGCACGGAGCCCCGCCCCCAAAGCAGGTACCGCATGGCTGCCCGTAACGATGTTGATGTTTTCCGCTCCCGCTTCCTGCAGCATCAGGCATATTTCAATAAATTCCTGCTCGGTTACCGCGCGCCCCATTCCGTCTTGTGAAATTTGAAAGTTCTGGCAAAAAACGCAACGGAGATTACAGCCTGTAAGGAATATCGTTCCCGAACCGCCCGCGCCGCTGACAGGAGGCTCTTCACCGAAGTGCAAGCCGGCCCACGCAATGCGCAGCTCTGCCGTTTCTCCGCAAAGGCCCCGCTCTCCGGCGTTTCTATTTACTCCGCAGCGCTTGGGGCATGCAGTGCAATTCTCGTATTCTGCGCAGCAAAAATCCCGTATCACAGTATTGTTCCTATTCGAGCTTATGCCGTTCAACCATAACGCTCATAATAGTGCTTACGGTGTGCATGTCGAGCGATTCTGCCGCAGCCGAAATAATCGCGTGTAATTCTTCCCAGTCCTCATCGGAAAAATCCATATCGCTGCCGAAGCTGCCGTCAAAGAGCGAAAAGACGGTATAGAACCAATCGGCTGCTTTCTCCTTTGTATCGTGGATATGTGCTTGCAGCCAATACGCTGCCGCATCTTCCGCTAACGGCAGCAAACTTTTATCGTAATTGCGAATGGTCTGAACAAAAAACGAACTCAGTTCTTGCCGGAATGCCGAATCGGATAACTTTTCGATTCTCCGCCGTGCATCGGCATAAAATTTTTCAAGGATATTCATAGAACCGTTACTATAAGAAAAAGCCCTATAAATGACAAGAAGCGTGTCGTATTGTTGTAAAAAATTGTATGGAAACACTTATATCAAATTATGTTAAATTGTAGTATTCCATTAGGTATTATAATAGTATAATATAAGGACGCTCTAAAAATTTAACCGAATTTTTAGAGGCTTTCTATAGCTGAATATTGCGGGTTAGCTCTCTCAAATTATTAAGATTATTAAGAAGCGGGAACTTTTCTATGCGTAAAGCTTTTATCATTGTAACGGGAATACTCTTTACTCTTTTATCGGCAGCGTGCCGTCCGTTTACGGCGGATATTGGCAGTTATCTCGGTTATTGGTCAAGCGAGGCGTTTGTCGTAAGCGCAGATATAAACACTGAAACACAAAATGATGCAAGCGGGATGGTAAGCGTTGCTTCGGCGAAAGACGTTATCATTACGCTGAAAGTTCAAAATCCCAAGTCGTTTAAACTGGTTATGCCGTCGGCTTCCGAAACAAGAAATATCGTTGACTTTGCTCAGCTTACGGGAACAAAACCTGTAGTCGATAGCGATTACACGTTAGAGCAGCCTGATGATGACCGCAAAGTGTTAACGCTCACGTATAAGGCCGGTTTTCTGCAAAACTCCGAATGGGGCGAAAAAGATGTGTCGTCTACGATTACCCTCTATGCCGATGACGGCAGAGAATTTAAGCATCCTTATACATTTAAGATAAAAGCAAATACACCGCCTGCGACACCGGGCTTTACCGTTGCAAAGACAGCCGGTACTCCTGCTTACTATGTGCTGTGCATCACCGTACCGGATATGGATAAGAAAGTGCAAGGCAGCAGGCTTTTGCACAAGGACATTACCCGCATCGAGGTAAATGGGACGCCGTATCCGTTCTCGGTGAACGAGGCAGAGAATAGATTTGAAAAACCCGAAAGCGGTCTCTTTATGAGCTATTCCGCTGTAGAAAAGCTCGATGATTCCGATGCTGCTGATGTCCCGTCCGGCGGCTGGGTTCTGTACTATAAAACCGATGTTGAAGTAAGAGAAGGAGCTGCAAAAAAAGACTATACGGTGCGGCTTGCTGATGCAAAAGGCTTAGTTTCCGGCATATTGAACGCAAGTACCAAGCCGAACAAGGCAGAAGTGGAAAAGGTGGATATTACGAAGGGTAACATTTTCGGTTCCGGAAGCGGAAACAGCGAGGGCGACCCTGTAATTATTGCCTGTGATAGCACCGGAGCAGAGCTGAAAGTTTCTTCTGCGACGGCAGGTGTTACGGTGCATGGTACGCTGACCGCCGGCACTGCGGAGTCTACTCAATACAACGGCAATCCCATAACCGTGCCGCTTCCGTTAAACGGCGCCGGTGAAAAGACCTACAAGCTGGAGTATTACACGGACGGAGAAGGATTTGCCAGAACGGACGTAAAGACAGTCTACTATAAGATACTGAAAGGATATACGGTAACCTTTGATGCAAATAGCGGCACATATCCGGGCGGCACTACCGCGGTTTGCAAGCACGTGCTGTACGGCAGTACGGTGAGCGAACCCGATCCGCTGCCGGTAAAACAGGGTTATTATCTCCCCGGTTGGTATCGGACTGCCGATGGTTCGGGACAAGAATGGAACTTTGCAGACGACACGGTAACAAACGATATAACGCTGTACGCCGACTGGGCTGCCGGCGAGGGAACGAAATACAAGGTAGAACACTATCGGCAGAATATCGCGGATGATAATTATGAGCTTGCCGATACCGAGAATAAGACCGGTACAACGGAGGGAAAGGCCGGTTATAGTCCCAAAACAGGAGCAGAAGCATATCCGGGCTGTGAGTATGATTCTACACTCACGAGAATAAACGGCGTGGTACAGACAACCGGTTCTATAAACGCAGACGAGAGTACCGTCGTGCAACTCTATTATAAGCGGAAAACATATACCGTAAACTTTAGCGTAGACGGCTCAGGCGGCACTATCAGTGCGGCTGTTACGGGCGGTTCTGTAACCTCAACAAGCTCCGCTTCGGTAAAACACGACGGAAGCATATCCTTTACGGCGACGCCCGAAACGGGGTATGCAGTTGCAGGCTGGACGGTTTCACCGGGCAGCTTTACGTCGGGCGCCAATATCGATCAATCGGCAACGCTTTCCAATGTAACAGCCGGTGCAACCGTTACGGTGAAGTTTTTTGAGAATACAATAAACGGGGCAGCCGGTCCCAATGAGGCATGGAAAAAACTTAGAAAAGCGGTAAATGAAGCTCCTGCCGGCGGAACCATCGTCATAAACGGGGAAATTAAGGCAACGAATGATGCCGACAACAACGGCGAAATCCTCGTCAACAAGAACCTGACGATTAAACCGAAGAACAACGCCGGCGTGCTCGACGCAAACAAAAAGGCAGACGGTAAACCTGCGCACCGCATCTTCAAAGTATACGGCGCGGGCGTAACGCTCACGCTTAAAGACCTGACGCTTACAGGCGGCATCGCGGAAACGTCGGGGGATGCTTTAGGCGGCGGCATTTCCGTTACAAACGGCGGAAAACTGACGCTTCAAAACACAACGATAACCCACTGCCAAGCCAACTACGGCGGAGCCGTGCTCGTAGACGGTTCATCATCTTCCGTAACGATGACCGGCGGGGAAATTACCGGCAATACCGGAAAATTGGGCGGCGGAGGCGCGTATGTGCATGAGGGAACCTTTACGCTCGGTACCGGCGCGTCGATTAAAAGCAATATAGCCGAAGGGTCTAACGGCGGAGGCGTATACGTCGATACATACGGAACGCTCAATATAAACGGCGGTTTCATTCAATCGAACAAGGCGACACAATCCGGAAGCGCGGTCGGAAACGGCGGCGGCGTGTATGTATTCGGAAACACTGGCGACAAAGGCAAAGTCATTATGACCGCAGGCACCATCGGCGGAGACTCTGCTTCCGACGGCAACACCGCAGGATTTGACGGCGGCGTGTACAGAGGAGTGGGCGGCGGCGTGTACAGCGAGGGCGGCACATTTGAAATATCCTCCGGCGAAATTAAAAGCAACAACGCCAATAGCGGCGGCGGCATCTATGTAAAAGGCGCGGGCGCAACGCTTACAATGAGCGGCGGTAAGATTTCCGCAAACAAAGCGGTAACAGACTCGTCTGCGCCGAGCGGACAGCAAGGCGGTGCGGGCGGCGGCATTGTGATTGATACCGGCGCAAAGCTGACGATTTCCGGCGGCGCTGTCGTCGGCGGAAGTTCCGATGCCGAGGGCAACACCGCACAATACGGCGGCGGTATCTACCTGATGAAAGGGAGCGAGAAAGCCGAGATAACCGGCGGCAGCATAGCATACAATAAAGCCGACACCGGCGTCGGCGGCGGAATCGCCCTGATGCAAGGGGGTGCACAAGCTGAAATGACCGGCGGCAGCATAACATACAATAAAGCCGACATCGGCGTCGGCGGCGGCGTGTATATTGGCGATAACAACTCCGCCACCCGCTCTTTGTTTACGTTGAAAGACGGAAACATTAGCTATAATGAGGCAAAAGGCGCCGGCGGTGTTTATGCGTCCGGTGACTTTACCATGGACGGCGGCGTTATTGAGGGGAATAAGGCAATAGGTGATTCCGATCCCACGAGCAATACCGGCCGCGGCGGCGGTGTTGCCATCATAGCTGCTACCATGAATATGACCGGCGGCGAAATAAAAAACAATAACGCCCTAGAGGGCGGCGGCGGAGTGTCTCTCGGCCTCAGTGGAGCTAGGGACGCGGTGTTTAATATGTCCGGCGGTACCATCAGCGGGAATACCCTTACCGAAACAACGGGAACAGGCAAAGGCGTAGAGTTTTTCACTGAAAGTACTGAGCATGGCGGTATTCACTATTACACGATAATGAAGATGTCCGGCAGCGCAAAAGTTGCTCAGGACAACGATGTGTATGTGAATGAGAGCAGAACGATTACCGTTGAAGGTGCACTGGAAAATAATCTCGCTGCGGTCATCACGCCGAAAACGTACGGCGGGGACAGGCAAGTGCTTGAGGGAACGGCGGCGCTTTTAAGCTCGGAACACGCCAAGTTCAAAGTAACGCCGAAAGACTTAGGCGGCGGCAATACACAGCAGTGGCAAGTGGATAACGACGGAAAACTGTGCACAGAGACCGTCACCGTTACCGGTTCGGCATCTGAAAGGTGGAAAAAGCTTAAAGAAGCCGTTAGAACTATTGCCGACGGCGGAGCCATCGTCATAGACGGGGAAATTAAGGCGACGAGTGATACCGACAACAACGGCGAAATCGTTATCAACAAAAACATCAGCATAAAAAAAGCGCATAGTGCAGCTTCCGCTGTGATTGACGCAAACTCAAACGCACACCGCATCTTCAAAGTGGAAAGCGGCAAAACGCTCACACTTGACAACCTGACACTTAAAGGCGGCAATGCAGTAGGAGCAACCGATGCAGCGGGGAGCGGCGGAGCAATTTTTGTACAGGGCGCAACCGTCAGAATAACAAACTGCACACTTACTGGCAACAAAGCGGATAAAAACGGCGGTGCAGTGTGGGCAGAAAAGAAGGATAGCTCTACCGCTAAGGTGATAATCAACAGCAGCATCATCGGCGGCACGGGGGGAGACGGAAACAAGGTAACCGATCAAGACGGCTTCGGCGGCGGCATCGTTATCAACGATGGCACCTTAAATCTTACCGATACCCGTATTATCGGCAACAAGGCAGGGCGCGGCGGCGGCGTTCGTACAAATAAGTCAACCGTCACAATGACAAGGTGCACCATTGAGTCCAACGAGACGACCGGTATCAACAACGACGACGGCGGCGGCGGCGTGTATACCCACGAGGGAGAGCTCACGATGACAAACTGTATCCTTACGGGTAACACGGCAAATGGAGCAGCATACGGCGGTGGCATGGCAATTGAGGGCACAACCGTCACCATGACAGGCTGCGCTCTTAAGGGTAACACGGCATCGAACGGCGGCGGCATCTATACGAGATATTTAGACGACACAGTAACTCCTAAAACTGCCGTAACAATTGACGGCGGTACCATCGGCGGTACGCAATCAGATGAGGCAAACAAAGCAACCGGATCCTCCGACGGATTCGGCGGCGGCATCTTTGTCGATAAAAACTACATTGTAACGCTTAAAGGCAGCGTACAGGTTATCGGCAACACGGCAAAGGACGGCGGCGGTGTGTATGCGGGTGAAAACAGTACATTTAAGATGTATGACAGCTCCATTGCCAATAATACAGGAACCACTGGGAAAGGCGTGTATGTAAAAGGCGGTGATGGTACTCCGTCCAAGATAGACGCTGTCTTTATCATGGGCGGCGCAGCCTGTGTTGGGAAATGGGTTACCGGTACCCTACAGGATGGAAATGATGTGTATTTAGGAGAAAACGGTGGCAGCGGCAATCTCGTCAGCATAAAAATTGACAAAGATAAGCCTATAACGCAGCCGAAGGCTGCCCGTATTACTCCGAAGAACCATGCCCCCGATGAAATTGTACTAAGAATGTGGAACAGTTTGGACAATTCCAGTCCTACGACAGGAGGGGTTTATAATGATAAGTTTACGGTAACGCCTCAGACTTTTCCTGCTCAGCAATGGGAAGTAACCGGCGACGGTCAGCTACAGAGGAAGCCGTGAGGAGACAATTCATAATTATGAATTATGAATTGCTCTCAGGCGCGGCATGTCGCGGGTTGCGACAATGTCGATGCCGGTATGCAGTACATCGGGGATAATAACGGCTCCCGTTTTAACAGGCGCCGTTACCGTTATTTTATTGATTTCTTCCATCACCTGAAAAATCATGCCTTTGGGAATAGGTGCGGCAGTTTTAACGGGGAGCGCCGCTAAAAAGCCGTTTTTAACATATACCGTCGAGCTGATATTTCTTCGGGGGTCTTTCATTTCCTGCAAGCCGTATTCAAGGCCTCGCTTACAGCTATAGCCTTCTATTGTGTAGGCGCCGTCTTTTTCGGTTGCACGGAGCCTACACCCCATAGGGCAGGAAACACAGGTAAATTCTTTCATAATGTGTCAAGGCAGGCGATTCCCGGCAAGGTTTTACCTTCCAAGAATTCGAGCGAGGCGCCGCCGCCGGTAGACACGTGGCTCATCTTATCGGCAAGGTGGAACTTATTGACGGCTGCAACGGAATCCCCTCCGCCGACTACCGTTATTGCTCCTTTCGCGGTTGCTTCCGCGACAAGGCGGGCGACTGATTCCGTACCGTGAGAAAAAGCTTCAAATTCAAACACGCCGACAGGGCCGTTCCACACAATAGACTTTGCGTTTAAGATTTCAGCCTTGTATAATTCGATTGTTTTAGGCCCTACATCCATACCCATCAGCGAATCGGGAATATCGCAGCCGTCTACGCTTTCCGGTTTTGCATCGGCGGCAAAAGAGGCGGCGCAAATGTGATCTACCGGCAGGATTATTTTAACGTTCTTTGCCTTTGCATCGGTTAAAAGTTTTTTTGCCGTGTCGATAAAATCATCTTCCACCAAAGACTTCCCGATTGAATGGCCTTGTGCTTTCAGAAAGGTGTATGCCATACCGCCGCCGATAATCAGCGCAGCCGCATTCTTTAAAAGGCTATCCAGTACAGCGATTTTTGAAGAAACCTTTGCACCGCCGATGATAGCGACCATCGGTTTAGGCGGATTTTTTACCATCGGTTCGATGTATTTGATCTCTTTTTCCATCAAGAAACCTGCAACTTTTACCTTCATAAATTTTGCGATGGTCGCAGTCGACGCATGAGCACGGTGCGCGGTACCGAAAGCGTCATTGACATATACATCGCCGTAGGATGCAAGCTCTTTAGCAAGCGCTTCCTGTTCCGCACTGTCCTTCGATGTTTCTTCGGGATGAAAGCGCGTATTTTCCAGCATTAAAATGCCGCCTTCGGGCAGCGCATCGACCGCCGCTTTTTGTCCCTTGCAGGAATCGGCAAGCCGGACGGGCTTTCCCAACAGTTTTTCCAGATAGACCGCAACCGGCCTCATCTTATGTTTGCCGGCAATGTAAGCTTCTTTATCAAAAGGCTTACCGTCCTTAGCCGCTTTTTCTGCAGCTTTCTTTGAATCCTTTGCGGGATCTCCAAGGTGGCTCATCAACACGAGCGAACGCGGTTTTTGCTCTAAAATATATTTGATGGTCGGTAATGCCGCAACGATTCGCGTATCGTCCTGCACAACCCCGTCCTTCATCGGCACATTAAAATCAACTCGCATGATAACACGCTTACCGTGAAGATCCGTATCTCTAACCGTTTTAACCATTGTATTCCTCCGTTATTCCGTTATGATGACCGGCACGCTCCGGTAGTCTCATATCCGATAAAAATATAACCCGTTATATAAAAAAATGCAAGAATAGGTTCTTCGCAGGATTTAGGCATCAGACTTCTTTTGAATATTGCCCGTAAAATAAATAGGCTGTTCAACCAGAATTTCGCCGCTTTGCGTCTCAAATGGTCTCACAGTCTATTTATTTTACGAAATATAATTTACCCATCTGATGCGTAAAGCCTTCTTCTAAAAAATAATGCACTAAATTTTGTTCAAAATTTAGTGCGAAAGGAAAGCATACGTATCAGACTTCTTTTGAATATTGCCCGTAAAATAAATAGGTCTACAGCACGATATTAAGGTGATCGATATCAAGTCCCGATTTTGCTTCAAAGTACCGTTTCAGTTCAAGCGTTTTCTTCCGCTTTTCTTCGGGGTAATGACCGTATCTTTTTTTAACGTCGGCGATGCGTTCATCTACCGGCACGGAACGGTTAGGAAGTGCAATACCGTCGCAAAGCTGAATAAGCAGATCATAATCGTCATAGCGGTACCCGGCAAGTAAACGTTTTAATTCCTCCAGCTGATTCGCCGGAATGTCGATTTTGCCGATATAATCGCTTATGTCTTGTCTGGCAAAAGAATGGGTAATGCAAATGCGCGCCGCTTCATCATAGCCGAGCGCAGTGAGATAACGGTATCCGTCTATCACATGTGCGATATACGTTACTCCTTCTCTTCTACCGATGTCATGCAGTAAGCCGAGAACGTATGCTTTTTCGGGATCCATTCCTGCGCACCGTTCCGCTATTTTGTAAGCGCACTGAGCCGTTACAATAGAATGATCTTTCCATTGCCCCTGATTTCGGGCATATCCTTCTTCCAATAGTTTCATCGCTTCTTCTTTTGCCGGCAGCATAGTTCCGTATTCCTTATGAAATTTTTATTTGTACGAGGGTTTAATACCCCAACGCTCTGCGTCGTGGTTGTTGATTTGCACCGTTTTTAAGACGTCCTTCATATTCATCGGCTTATTAAAACTCAACAAGCACTGCATTCGTTTATAGACAAGAAAGCCAATCCTTCTGAGCCTGATCGACTCCTGTCCACACAAAGCCGTGGAACCCAAGCTTTTTCGCTGCAGTGATATTCCGCTCAAGGTCGTCGAAAAAAACAGCCTCATCTGCACGGATGCCCAAACCTTCAAGACAATTCCGATAAATTTCCGGTTCCGGTTTTATCAGGTGCAAGCGGCACGAAAAACACGCATAATCGGCGGCAACAAAGGGAGAAATTTCTTTTTCATATCGATCTAAAAATTGATACGGCATATTGGAAAGAATGCCCAGCTTGAAGCCTTGTTTTTGAATATTCAGTGCCCACTCGCATACTGCGTCATTTAAAACTCTCCAAGCTGCTAAATCTATATCTACCAGTTTTTTCAGCAAAGCTGCATCCTCAGCCTCTTTCGTATAGCCGTTTTTTTGCAGTAGGCGGCTGTACATTTCTTCACCGCTGATAATGCCCCTATCAAAATCATTGCGGTGTATGTTGCATAGACTCCCGAATGCTTCCGCCGGGAGACCTGTTTCGGCAGCCATTACCGCATCGATAGCTTCAGTATCGGTTAAAGAAATAACATTGCCGTAGTCTAAAATCAGTGCTTTAATCATGAAAGGCTCCTTGATAAAATTTTAAAATTCTGTAAAACAATATAACGAGAAATTCAAAGGTATGAATAGTAGGAAAGTGTGAAAATAAATTCGATTTTCATTTATGAAAGAAATATGGGCATCTCTAAAAACTCGGTTAGTTTTTTAGAAGATGCTTCATCAGCAAAGCTGATGACGAGTTTTAGTTTAAGTTTTTATAATGTAGTGACTTAAACTAAAACATCGCAAATTACATCTAAAGAAAACCTCTAAAAACTGAGGTTTTTAGAGGTTCCTATATGAATAAACTGAAAAATATGCCAGCAAAAAAAAACGAAAAAAACGTCAAGCGTCTATTGACAGGTAGAGTGAATATATGATATTGTCCTTGCCGTTGCACCGCTTCGCTGTCCCGCAGCGAACGATGCAGCAAGAATGAAAAGCGTTAAAGTTTTGCTACTTCCTTCTATATATAGATAGTGTAAAGCTGAATAAACTTCTCATGGTGTTTTGCAAGACCGCATCCTTTTTTTTTGGGGTATTGAGGTTTTGCGAAACGGTTATACCTTGAATGGTTTTTCTTTTTCTATTCACCGGCGCTTAGCGATAAGCGATGAAAAAAAAGTTGAAAAAAAGAAAAAAGACGCTTGACAAAACGAACGGTTTTGTGATACATTCTTTTTCGCTTGCGGCGCACTGAAACAGCACGCTTCAAGCGCATTGGTCTTTGAAATAAAAGGGAAGGGAAAGAAGAAAAAGCCAAAGAGCAAAATCTTTGGTAAGGAAAATAAGCGTAGAACAAAGAATAGAGGAGAAAGGGAAGTGTAAAGCGATGTAATAGTTGCTTTATGTAATTATTTCTTTTTTTTCTCAAGGTCAACGTTCCTAAAAATAAGAAACGGGACTTGCTTAAAATTATGTAAATCAGACGCCCTTCGGGGTGTTTGAAATAAAATAATGGAGAGTTTGATCCTGGCTCAGAACGAACGCTGGCGGCGCGTCTTAAGCATGCAAGTCGAACGGCAAGAGAGAAGCTTGCTTCTCTCCTAGAGTGGCGGACTGGTGAGGAACACGTGGGTAATCTACCCTTAAGATGGGGATAGCTGCTAGAAATAGCAGGTAATACCGAATAGTCTCAATGGTTCATAAGAAGTATTGAGGAAAGGAAGCTACGGCTTCGCTTGAGGATGAGCTTGCGTCCCATTAGCTAGTTGGTGAGGTAAAGGCCCACCAAGGCGACGATGGGTATCCGGCCTGAGAGGGTGATCGGACACATTGGGACTGAGATACGGCCCAAACTCCTACGGGAGGCAGCAGCTAAGAATATTCCGCAATGGACGGAAGTCTGACGGAGCGACGCCGCGTGGATGAAGAAGGCTGAAAAGTTGTAAAATCCTTTTGTTGATGAAGAATAAGGGTGAGAGGGAATGCTCATCTGATGACGGTAATCGACGAATAAGCCCCGGCTAATTACGTGCCAGCAGCCGCGGTAACACGTAAGGGGCGAGCGTTGTTCGGAATTATTGGGCGTAAAGGGCATGTAGGCGGTTATGTAAGCCTGGTGTGAAATCCTGGGGCTTAACCCTAGAATAGCATTGGGTACTGTATAACTTGAATTACGGAAGGGAAACTGGAATTCCAAGTGTAGGGGTGGAATCTGTAGATATTTGGAAGAACACCGGTGGCGAAGGCGGGTTTCTGGCCGATAATTGACGCTGAGATGCGAAAGTGTGGGGATCGAACAGGATTAGATACCCTGGTAGTCCACACTGTAAACGATGTACACTAGGTGTTGGGGCAAGAGCTTCAGTGCCAAAGCAAACGCGATAAGTGTACCGCCTGGGGAGTATGCCCGCAAGGGTGAAACTCAAAGGAATTGACGGGGGCCCGCACAAGCGGTGGAGCATGTGGTTTAATTCGATGGTACGCGAGGAACCTTACCTGGGTTTGACATCTAGTAGAAGGTCTTAGAGATAAGGCCGGGTAGCAATACCCTGCTAGACAGGTGCTGCATGGCTGTCGTCAGCTCGTGCCGTGAGGTGTTGGGTTAAGTCCCGCAACGAGCGCAACCCCTACTGCCAGTTACTAACAGGTAAAGCTTGAGGACTCTGGCGGAACTGCCGATGACAAATCGGAGGAAGGTGGGGATGACGTCAAGTCATCATGGCCCTTATGTCCAGGGCTACACACGTGCTACAATGGTTGCTACAAAGCGAAGCGAGACCGTAAGGTGGAGCAAACCGCAAAAAAGCAATCGTAGTTCGGATTGAAGTCTGAAACTCGACTTCATGAAGTTGGAATCGCTAGTAATCGCGCATCAGCACGGCGCGGTGAATACGTTCCCGGGCCTTGTACACACCGCCCGTCACACCATCCGAGTTGGGGGTACCCGAAGTCGCTTGTCTAACCTGCAAAGGAGGACGGTGCCGAAGGTACGCTTGGTGAGGAGGGTGAAGTCGTAACAAGGTAGCCGTACCGGAAGGTGCGGCTGGATCACCTCCTTTCTTAGAGAAAGGTAATACTAAAAAATGCTTTGTAGTTGTACACAAAGCTTCCGCTTACTTTCCTTCTTCTTTCCCACCTTTTTTTATACGGGCCTGTAGCTCAGTTGGTTAGAGCACTTCTCTGATAAGGAAGGGGTCATTAGTTCAACTCTAATCAGGCCCATTAACAGCTGAGTAAATAGCTGAAATCTTTATTCCGCTTGAATAATCGGAATAAAGAAATTGTTCTTTGAAAGATGAGGGAAGGGAAAGAAAGACTACTTGAAGGTGAGTTTTCTTGATATTAAAGGGGAAATGAGCTGGAGGGTAGGAAAATAAGGTGAAGAGAATAAGCTTAAGATAGCTGTGGAATTGAGTTTTTTCCGGTAAGGGGAAAGATGAGAGGAAAGAGCTACGTTTAAGAAGAGAAAATAATATGGTCAAGCGAAGAATAGGTTTATGGTGGATGTCTTGGAGCCGACCGGCGAAGAAGGCCGTGATAAGCTGCGAAAAGCTTCGGGGAGGAGCACATATCCTGTGATCCGGAGATAGCCGAATGGGGTAACCCGATAGAAGTGATTCTATCATTACGCTCTTGAATAAAATAGAGAGGTAAAGCAATACTGAGTGAACTGAACCATCTAAGTAACTCAAGGAA
The DNA here is from genome assembly GCF_000412995.1 of Treponema vincentii F0403. Lineage (NCBI taxonomy): Bacteria > Pseudomonadati > Spirochaetota > Spirochaetia > Treponematales > Treponemataceae > Treponema > Treponema vincentii. The sequence goes on from NZ_KE332514.1 coordinate 163,273, forward strand.
AAGACATCAAACGAGATTCCGAAAGTAGTGGCGAGCGAAATTGGAAGAGCCCAAACCCGGTAAACGGGGGTTGTAGGGCTGCACGGGCTTACGTACAGCAAGTTTAGAAAGCGAATGTATAGCGGAAAGGTTTTGGGAAAGCCTGACAGAGAGGGTGAAATCCCCGTACGCGAAATACAGTCGTCTTGCCGGTGCAGTACCTGAGTACGGCGGGACACGAGAAATCCTGTCGGAATCCGGGTCGACCACGATCCAAGGCTAAATACGAGTTGGCTACCGATAGCGGACAAGTACCGTGAGGGAAAGATGAAAAGAACCCCGGTGAGGGGAGTGAAATAGAACCTGAAACCATAAACCGACAAGATGTTACAGCCCTTTATGGGTGGTAGCGTGCCTTTTGTAGAATGAGCCTGCGAGTTACGGTATGTAGCGAGGTTAAGGAATAGGAGTTCCGGAGCCGGAGGGAAACCGAGTCTGAATAGGGCGGAAGTAAGTTGCATGTCGTAGACCCGAAGCCAGAGTGATCTAGTCATGAGCAGGTTGAAGCAGCGGTAAAACGCTGTGGAGGACCGAACTACAATCTGTTAAAAAAGGTTTGGATGACTTGTGACTAGGAGTGAAAGGCTAAACAAACCTGGAAATAGCTGGTTCTCCCCGAAATGCCTTTAGGGACAGCCTTATACAAAATTACCGGAGGTAAAGCACTGGATGGACTAGGGGGCTTCACCGCCTACCAAACCCAATCAAACTCTGAATGCCGGTAATCAACGTATAGGAGTGAGACTGCGTGCGACAAGGTTCGTAGTCAAAAGGGAAACAGCCCAGACCGTCAGCTAAGGTCCCGAAATACTGCTTGAGTGTAAAATGAAGTGTGGATACAAAGACAGCCAGGAGGTTGGCTTAGAAGCAGCCATTCCTTAAAAGAGTGCGTAATAGCTCACTGGTCGAGTATACATGCGCAGATAATGTAACGGGGCTAAGCAGTATACCGAAGCTACGGGTCTTATGCATTAAGCATAAGGCGGTAGGGGAGCATTCCATGGACTGATGAAGGTGTACCCGTCAGGGGCACTGGAGGGGATGGAAGAGAGAATGCAGGTATAAGTACACGAAAAGAAAGGTGAGATTCCTTTCCGCCGAAAACCTAAGGTTTCCTGGGTAAAGGTCATCTGCCCAGGGTTAGTCGGCCCCTAAGACCAGGACGAAGGTCGTAGTCGATGGGAAATCGGTTCATATTCCGATACCTTTTATAATTTCGATGGCAGGACGCATGAGGCGACCCCCGGCCGGAGAACGGTTGTTCCGGTCGAAGCTTTCAAGCCGTTATAAAGGATAGTAGGCAAATCCGCTATCCAAGGTGAGAGGTGACAGCGAGTGGATCGATGAGAGAAGCGAAGCGGGGATGAGTCATGGTGCCGGGAAATACTGTCTAAGGTTAAGATTATAAAAGACCGTACCGTAAACCGACACAGGTAGGTAGGATGAGAAATCTAAGGCGCTCGAGAGAACTCGCGTTAAGGAACTCGGCAAAATGCACACGTAACTTAGGGAAAAGTGTGGCCTCTGTTTAGTAATGAGTGGAGGTAGCATAAAGCAGGCCCAGGCGACTGTTTATCAAAAACACAGCCATCTGCGAATCAGTAATGAGACGTATAGGTGGTGACACCTGCCCGGTGCCGGAAGGTTAAGAGGAGCGGTTAGCAGTAATGCGAAGCTGTCAATTGAAGCCCCGGTAAACGGCGGCCGTAACTATAACGGTCCTAAGGTAGCGAAATTCCTTGTCGGGTAAGTTCCGACCCGCACGAATGGTGTAACGTATCTGGGCACTGTCTCAACGCGAGGCTCGGTGAAATTTATATACCGGTAAAGAAGCCGGTTACCCATAGTTAGACGGAAAGACCCCGTGAACCTTCACCGTAACTTACTATTGGGACTTGGTTTATCATGTGTAGAATAGGTGGGAAACTGTGAAACTTGCTCGTTAGGGTGAGTGGAGTTGAAAAGTGAAATACCACCCTTGATGAATTAGGTTTCTAACCCGTTCCGTGAAGCCGGAATGGGAACAGTGGTAGGCAGGCGGTTTGACTGGGGCGGTCGCCTCCTAAAAAGTAACGGAGGTGCGCGAAGGTCTCCTCACGTCGGTTGGAAATCGACGCAGTGAGTGTAAAGGCACAAGGAGGCTTAACTGCAAGAGTGACAGCTCAAGCAGATACGAAAGTAGGTCTTAGTGATCTGGCGGTAGCGAGTGGAAGCGCCGTCACTTAACGGATAAAAGGTACTCCGGGGATAACAGGCTGATTTTCCCCAAGAGTTCACATCGACGGGAAAGTTTGGCACCTCGATGTCGGCTCATCGCATCCTGGGGCTGAAGTAGGTCCCAAGGGTTTGGCTGTTCGCCAATTAAAGCGGTACGTGAGCTGGGTTCAGAACGTCGCGAGACAGTTCGGTCCCTATCTGCTATGGGCGTTGGATATGTGAGAGGAGCTGCTTTTAGTACGAGAGGACCGAAGTGGACGAACCTCTGGTGTACCAGTTATCCTGCCAAGGGTAAGTGCTGGGTAGCTAAGTTCGGAAGGGATAACCGCTGAAGGCATCTAAGCGGGAAGCCCGCCTCAAGATTACATATCCCTCGGGGTTTAACCCCGCTAAAGACTCCTTGCACACTACAAGGTTGATAGGTTGCAGGTCTAAGCATAGTAATGTGTTCTAGCCGAGCAATACTAATAAGTCGTGAGGCTTGACCATATTATCTTCTCTTCTTTATCTCCTTTACTGTTCTTTCTTTCCACACGCTTAACGTACTTAATATAATAAAGCGCTTCCCACTTATTTAATAAATTTCGTTCCTTTTGTTTCGTCTTTTATTGCCCGGTGGCCATAGTGGAGAGGTCATACCCGTTCCCATCCCGAACACGGAAGTCAAGCTCTCATTACGCCGATGATACTGCTCTTTCAGAGTGGGAAAGTAGGTAGCTGCCGGGCTTTTTTTATCCTC